>JAZKDL010000201.1:0-7385 GCA_040387575.1 Pseudomonadota bacterium | reverse complement strand
TGAAACTTGTTTTCTCCGTTGGGCTCCAACTGCCCTTTGCTGCGGCAGATGGAAGATTGGTCGTTGCTGATCGAGGGCGCATCGCCGGCTCGCAACCTGCAATTTTACCTTGAAATAGAGGTCATCCGCCATTTGAAGGCTGTGCAGTCTGCTCAACTAGCAATGCGACCACCACGTGCCTGCCTTCCCCAGCCAGGATGTTGTAGGTCCGACATGCTGCATGGGTGTCCATGGTTTCCACACCGATACGCTTCGACATCAGCGGCCGAAGCCAGGCGGGCGACGGAAAACGAATCCGGCTGCCACTCCCGAAGATGATCATCTCGGCACCCAGTTCTGCGAGTTTCGCGAAGTGTTCAGGGCCGATCTCGCTGAAATCCTCGCAATCCCAGTCGAATCGTTCGCCGTTCGAGCCGAGCACGACACTGCGAGTGACCTTTTCGTTGTTGATCGCCACCCAGCCCGGACCATGTCCAGTAAGTGTCTGGACGTCGGATTTGTCGGGTTGGAGCTTCATCTGGAACGGGGTTGGAACTGTGGTCAAATTATAGGTTTTCCCCTATGTAAGCGCCCCTTGGAGGGACTTTGAAACCGCTCAAGAAATCGGCCAAGCTGGCCAACGTTCTCTACGACATCCGCGGCCCGATCATGGACGCCGCGAAGCAGATGGAGGAAGAGGGCCAGAAGATCATCAAGCTCAACATCGGCAACCTGGCGGTGTTCGGCTTCGACGCACCCGAAGAAGTCCAGCAGGACATGATCCGGAACCTGCCGGCGTCGGCGGGCTATTCGGACAGCAAGGGCATCTTCGCGGCGCGCAAGGCGGTGATGCACGAGACGCAGAAGCAGCGAATCACCGGTGTCACGCTCGACGACATCTACCTGGGCAATGGCGCGAGCGAGCTGATCGCGATGGCGACCAATGCGCTGCTAGACGATGGCGACGAGTTGCTGCTGCCGGCGCCCGACTATCCGCTGTGGACCGCCTGCACCAGCCTGTCGGGCGGCAAGCCCGTCCATTACCTTTGCGACGAGGCGAACGGCTGGATGCCTGATCTAGCCGACATTCGCGCGCGCATCACGCCCGCGACCAAGGGCATCGTCGTCATCAACCCGAACAACCCGACCGGCGCGCTGTATTCCGACGACCTGCTCAAGGGCATCGTCGCAATCGCGCGCGAGCACGACCTCGTCATCTTCGCGGACGAGGTCTACGACAAGGTGTTGTACGACGGCGTCAAGCACACCGCGATCGCCAGCCTGTCGACCGACGTCGTCACGCTGACCTTCAACTCACTTTCCAAGAGCTATCGCTCGTGCGGCTATCGTGCCGGCTGGCTGGTGGTTTCGGGCGACAAGGCGCGCGCGCAGGACTACATCGAAGGCCTGAACATGCTTTCGAACATGCGTCTGTGCGCCAACGTGCCTGGTCAATGGGCCATACAGACGGCACTTGGCGGCTACCAGAGCATCGACGAACTGGTCGGCAAGGGCGGCCGGCTGCGCCGCCAGCGTGATTTGGCCTACGAGCTGATCACCGCGATTCCCGGTGTGAGCTGCGTGAAGCCGGTGGCGGCGTTGTACATGTTCCCGAAGCTCGATCCGAAGGTGTACCCCATCGCGGACGATCGCCAGTTCTTCCTCGAGCTTCTCAAGGAAACAAAGGTGATGCTGGTGCAGGGCTCCGGCTTCAACTGGGCGACGCCCGACCACTTCCGCATCGTGTTCCTGCCGCATGAAGAGGACCTGCGCGAGGCGATCAACCGCATCGCGAAGTTCCTCGAACGTTATCGGCTGCGCCACGCCTGACCTGAATCTTGACCTGACGGCCACCGAAGGCCTTTGCTCCAAATGACTGAATCCATGAAACCCATCCAGGTCGGCTTGCTCGGCATCGGCACTGTCGGCAGCGGCACCTTCAACGTGTTGCGGCGCAACCAGGAAGAAATCAAACGCCGCGCCGGGCGTGGCATCGAGATCACGATGGTCGCCGACCTCGACACCGCGCGCGCGAAAGCCGCCGTTGGCGAAGGCGTGCAGGTGGTCGCCGACGCGCGTGCGGTGATCTCCAACCCCGCGATCGACATCGTCATCGAACTCATTGGCGGTTACGGCATCGCCAAGCAGCTGGTGCTCGAAGCCATCGCGGCCGGCAAGCATGTGGTCACCGCCAACAAGGCGTTGCTCGCTGTGCATGGCACCGAGATCTTCGCGGCGGCGCAGCAGAAGGGCGTGATGGTGGCCTTCGAGGCCGCAGTGGCTGGCGGCATTCCGATCATCAAGGCGCTGCGCGAAGGCCTGACGGCCAACAGCATCCAGTGGATCGCCGGCATCATCAACGGCACCACCAATTTCATCCTGTCCGAGATGCGTGACAAGGGTCTCGACTTCGGTACGGTTCTGAAGGAGGCCCAACGCCTGGGCTATGCCGAAGCCGACCCGACCTTCGACATCGAAGGCGTCGACGCGGCGCACAAGGTCACTCTGATGAGCGCGATCGCGTTCGGCATTCCGGTGCAGTTCGACAAGGCGCACGTCGAGGGCATCACCAAGCTCGCGGCGCAGGACATCAAGTACGCCGAGCAGCTCGGCTACCGCATCAAGCTGCTCGGCATCACGCGGCGCGCCAAGGACGGCATCGAGCTGCGTGTGCACCCGAGCCTGGTGCCTGCAAAGCGTCTGCTGGCCAACGTCGAGGGCGCCATGAACGCCGTCGTCGTGCACGGCGATGCGGTCGGCACCACGCTTTACTACGGCAAGGGCGCCGGCAGCGAGCCCACCGCCAGCGCGGTGATCGCCGATCTGGTCGACATCACCCGCCTGCACAGCGCCGATGCGGCGCAGCGCGTGCCCTACCTGGCCTTCCATCCGAATGCGATGAACGACCATCTCGACGTCGTGCCGATGCGCGAGGTCGTGACGAGTTACTACCTGCGTCTGCGGGTCGCCGACGAGGCCGGCGTGCTGGCGAAGGTCACGGGCCTGCTGGCCAATGCGGGTATCAGCATCGATGCGGTGTTGCAGCGCGAAGCCGACGAAGTCGGCGGCGAAGGTTCCACGCAGACCGACCTGATCATCCTCACGCACGACACCCGCGAAGGCACGCTCGACGACGCCATGGCGGAGCTGCAGGCGCTGCCGACCGTGCTGGCGCCGATCGTGCGCATTCGCAAGGAAGAGCTGTCCTGATGCGCTACATCTCGACCCGTGGCGACAACACGTCGCGCCAGTTCTGCGACATCCTGCTCGAAGGCCTCGCGCCGGACGGCGGCCTGTACCTGCCCGAACGCTATCCGCAAGTCGACAAGGCCACGCTGGCGCGCTGGCGTGCGTTGCCCTATGCCGAGCTGGCCTTCGAGATCCTGTCGCTCTACATCGATGACATTCCGCCGGCCGACCTGAAGGCGCTCTGCGCGAAGACCTACACCGCCGAGGTGTTCGGATCCGACGAGATCGTGCCGCTGCGCGAGCTCGAGGACGGCACCTACCTCGAAGCGCTGTCGAACGGCCCGACGCTCGCCTTCAAGGACATGGCGATGCAGCTGCTGGGCAACCTGTTCGAGTACGAACTGGGCCGCCGCGGCGAGACGCTCAACATCCTCGGCGCCACCAGCGGCGACACCGGCAGCGCGGCCGAGTACGCGATGCGCGGCAAGCAGGGCATCCGCGTCTTCATGACCTCGCCGGACGGCCGCATGAGCCCGTTCCAGCAGGCGCAGATGTTCAGCCTGCAGGACGCGAACATCCACAACATCGCCATCACCGGCGTGTTCGACGACTGCCAGGACATCGTGAAGGCGGTGTCGAACGACCTCGACTTCAAGCGCAAGTACAAGATCGGCACCGTCAATTCGATCAACTGGGCGCGGCTGCTGGCGCAGGTCGTCTACTACTTCGCCGGCTATTTCCAGGCAACGGGTT
The DNA here is from genome assembly GCA_040387575.1 of Pseudomonadota bacterium. Classification (GTDB taxonomy): domain Bacteria; phylum Pseudomonadota; class Gammaproteobacteria; order Burkholderiales; family Burkholderiaceae_C; genus Variovorax. The sequence continues at coordinate 3,464 of JAZKDL010000201.1, read as the reverse complement.
CGGACGACGCGCAGGTCAGCTTCGCCGTGCCGTCGGGCAACTTCGGCAACGTCTGCGCCGGCCATGTGGCCCGCATGATGGGTCTGCCGATCAAGACGCTGGTGGTCGCCACCAACGAGAACGACGTGCTCGACGAGTTCTTCCGCACCGGCGTTTACCGCGTGCGCGGCGCGGCCGACACGCACGAGACCTCGAGCCCGTCGATGGACATCAGCAAGGCCAGCAACTTCGAGCGATTCGTGTTCGATCTGCTGGGCCGCGACGGCGCCCGCACGCGTTCGTTGTTCGAAGGCGAGCTCGGACGCACCGGCCGTTTCGACCTCGGCGCCGACCCGGTGTTCGCCGATGCGGCAGCCAGGTTCGGTTTCGCGAGCAGCCGCAGCACGCACGCCGATCGCCTCGCGACCATCCGCGACACCGACAAACGCTTCGTCACGCTGATCGATACGCACACCGCCGACGGCCTGAAGGCCGCGCGCGAACACATGGCGCCGGGCGTCCCGATGATCGTGCTGGAGACCGCGCTGCCGATCAAGTTCGCGTCGACCATCGTCGAGGCGCTGGGGCACGAGCCCGAGCGGCCGGCGCGTTTCGAAGGCATCGAGGCGCTGCCCAAACGGGTCGTGAAGCTGTCGGCCGACGCCGAAGCCGTCAAGGCCTACATCGCCGCGCACTGCGCCTGAGGCGCGTATGAAAGTCGTCGGCTTCGCAGGTTTCTCGGGCGCAGGCAAGACCACGCTGGTCGAGCGCCTGATCCCCGTGTTCCGGCGCGGCGGCCAGCGCGTGTCGGTCGTGAAGCATGCGCACCACAACTTCGACATCGACCATCCCGGCAAGGACAGCTATCGGCATCGCCAGGCCGGCGCGTTCGAGGTGGTGATCGCGTCCGAGCGGCGCCTCGCGTTGATGCGTGAATTCGAACAGCCGACCGAACTCTCGGTGCATCAGATGCTGGCCGAGCTCGACGCGCAGGCCGACTGGGTGCTGGTCGAAGGCTTCAAGCGCAGTGATCTGCCCAAGATCGAGATCTGGCGCGCCGCGCATGCCGACGCCGATCGTCCAGCGCGCTACATGGACGACCCCTGCATCGTCGGCATCGCCACCGACGTGCCGGAACGCCTGCCCGTGCCGACCGCGCTGCCGATCTTCGATGTCAACGACGCGGAAGCCGTCGGGCAGTGGCTGCTCGATCATGGCGACCGATTTGAATACGGAGCACCGACCCATGGCTAGTTCAGTTCCTTCCGGCCGTCCGCCGCTGATGTCGCTGGACGAGGCGCTGTCGCGCCTGTTGGCGCGGGCCACGCCGGTGCTCGACATTGAAAGCGTCTCGACCTTCGAGGCCGATGGCCGCGTGCTGGCACAGGACGTGGTTTCCGCGCTCACCGTGCCGCCGCGCGACAACAGCGCGATGGACGGTTACGCGGTGCGTGCTGCCGATTGCGCAGCGCCCGGCGCCGTACTCGCGGTAGCACAGCGCATTCCGGCCGGCAGCGTCGGCACGGCGCTGGCCGCCGGCACCGCGGCGCGCATCTTCACTGGCGCCCAGATTCCCGAAGGTGCGGACACCGTCGTCATGCAGGAAGAGGCGACCGCGCTGCCGCAGGACGGCTCGCTCGGCCAGGTGCGCATCGACGTGACGCCGCCAGCCGGCCAGTGGGTCCGCCGTGCCGGCGAAGACGTGGCTTCGGGTGACATCGTGCTTGCTCGCGGCACCCGTTTGACGCCTGCTGCGCTGGGCCTGGCGGCCAGCGTCGGCCTGGACCGGCTGCAGGTTGCGCGGCGCCCGCGTGTCGTGCTGCTGTCGACCGGCGACGAGCTCGTGATGCCTGGCGAGGTTGCGCCGGAGGCGATGAAGCCCGGTGCCATCTACAACTCCAACCGCTTCTTCATGCGCGCGCTGCTCGCGCGGCTGGGTTGCGAGGTCAGCGACCTGGGCATCGTGCCGGACCGGCGCGACGCGACCATCGAGGCGCTGCGCTGCGCGGCGTCGAGCAACGACCTGATCGTCACCACCGGCGGCGTTTCGGTCGGCGAGGAGGACCATATCCGCGCCGCGGTCGAATCGCTTGGCGAACTGCAGATGTGGTCGCTCGGCATCAAGCCCGGCAAGCCCTTCGCCTATGGGCGCATCGGCGACGCGCACGTCACCGGCCTGCCGGGCAATCCGGTGTCGAGCTTCATGACCTTCGTGCTGCTGGTGCGTCCGTTCCTGCTGGCGCTGCAAGGCGCGGCGCGCGTGGCGCCGCCGGCCGTCGCGATGCGCGCCGACTTCGACTGGCCGCGCGCCGACAAGCGCCGCGAGTTCCTGCGCGCGCGGCGCAATGCGGCCGGTGGCCTGGACCTGTTTCCCAATCAAAGCTCCGGCGTACTGACCTCGGCGGTCTGGGGCGATGGCGTGGTCGACACGCCTGCCGGCCAGCCGATCAAGGCCGGTGACACGGTCCAGTTCATCTCTTTCGAATCGTTGCTCGCATGAAGATCTCGGTCCGTTATTTCGCTTCGGTGCGCGAAGCACTCGGTGGCGGGGACGTCGTCGACACCCAGGCCGCAACGTTGGCCGAACTGCGCGACGAGCTCATCGCGCGCGACGAGGCGCACGCGATGGCGCTGGCGCGCGGCAGGGCCGTGCGGATGGCGCTCGACCAGGTGATGAGCGCCGAGAGCGCGCCGCTGCGCGAGGGCAGCGAAGTCGCGTTCTTCCCGCCCGTTACCGGCGGCTGAGCGCGTCCGGCGGCGCTGCGAGCACGTCGTGTGCCGCACGCAGCCGCTCGGTCAGTGCGGCGCTGGCGGCCGTCATCGGCGCGCGCAGTTCGGCGGATATGGCGCCTTCCAATGCAAGCAACGCCTTCACCGGTGCCGGGTTCGGCTCGGCGAAGAGCAGCCCGATCAGCGGCGCTAGCGCCTGCCATTCGGCGCGCGCCTCGGCTATGTGCCCGTCCGCCAGCAGCTTGATCAGGCGCACGAAGCGTTCTGGCTGAACATGCGCGCTGGCGGCGATCGCACCGCTGCCGCCTTCGGCCAGCAGGCTGAACATCTGTGCGTCTTCGCCGGCCAGCACCTGCAGGCGGCCGTCGGCGATCAGGGCGCGCGTCTTGGCCGCATCGCCGCCGCAGTCCTTGAGGGCGCGGATGTTCGGATGGGATGCGAGCGTCAACAGCGTTTCCAGTGTGAGCGTGCTGCCGGTCCGGTAGGGAATGTCGTAGAGCAGCACCGGCGCGGCGCTGGCATCGGCGATCGCCCGGAACCAGTCGATCAGTCCGGCTTGCGACGGGCGGATATAGCTGGGCGCGGGCACCAACAACCCGGCAGGCTCCAGAGCGGCCAACCGGCGCACCCACGCGAGTGTCTGGCCGAGATGGCTGCCGCCAATGCCCATGATCCGCGGCAGTGCAGGCGCTGCTTCGGCCACGGTGGCGAACACGGCAAGCTGCTCGTCGTCGTCCAGCGCGGCTGCTTCGCCA
>JAZKDL010000200.1:0-18867 GCA_040387575.1 Pseudomonadota bacterium | reverse complement strand
CGCGAACGCATTCGCCAGATCGAGGCGAAGGCGCTGCGCAAGCTCAAGCACCCGTCGCGTTCGGACAAGCTGCGTTCGTTCATCGACACGCTTTGAGCCTGAGCCCACCCCAGGCTGAATGAGAAGGCGCCCGCAAGGGCGCCATTCTTTTTTCCAGACCAGAAGACAAGACAGGAGACGACAGAATGAATCCGGATGCAGACAAGTTGTGGAAGGCACCGCGCTGGGCGCTCGCGGTACTGCTGGCTGTGCTCGGGATGGTCGGCCCCTTCTCGATCGACACCTACATCCCGGCGTTCTCCGGCATCGCGCGTTCGATCGGCGCCACGCCGGTCGAAATGCAGCAGACGCTGTCGGCCTACCTGTTCGGCTTCGCCTTCATGAACCTGTTCCACGGCGCGCTGTCGGACAGCTTCGGCCGCCGGCCGGTGGTGCTCGCGGGAATGGCGCTGTTCACCCTGGCGTCGCTCGGCTGCGCGTTGTCGCAGAGCATCGGCCAGCTGGTTTTCTTCCGGGCGCTGCAGGGCTTGTCGACCGGCGCGGGCATCGTGGTGTCGCGCGCGGTCATCCGCGACATGTTCCCGCCAGCCGAGGCGCAGAAGGTGATGAGCCAGGTCACCATCTATTTCGGCGTGGCGCCGGCCATCGCGCCGATCGTCGGTGGCTTCCTGTTCGTGCACCTGGGCTGGCACGCGGTGTTCTGGTTCCTGGTGGCCGTCGGCGTCGTCCTGTTCGTCGCCAACTGGAAGCTGCTCCCCGAAACGCTGCATCCGAGCCAGCGCCAGCCTTTCGAGGTGAAGCACCTGATGCGCGGTTACTGGGACCTCTGCTCCGACCCGCGCTTCCTGCTGCTCGCGCTGGCGAGCGGCGTTCCCTTCAACGGCATGTTCCTCTACGTGCTCGCAGCGCCCGCCTTTCTCGGCGACCACCTGCGGCTGGAACCCACGCAGTTCTTCTGGTTCTTCCTGATGACCATCGGCGGCATCATGGCCGGCGCCTGGGCCAGCGGCCGCATGGCGGGCAAGGTCGCGCCGAAGCGACAGATCCGCGACGGCTTCCTGATCATGCTGATCACGTCGGTGGTCAACGTGGTCGCCAACATGCTGTTCACCCCGCATCCGGCCTGGGCGCTCTGGCCGCTGGGCGTGTTCGCTTTCGGCTGGGCGCTGATGGTGCCGGTCATCACGCTGCTGGTGCTCGACCTGCATCCGGAACGGCGCGGCATGGCGTCGTCGCTGCAGGCCGTCATCGGCTCCACGGCCAACGGCATCGTGGCCGGCGTGATCGCGCCGCTCGTCATGCATTCGCCGCTGGGACTGGCCGTCACGTCGATCCTGATGATGGCGATCGGCCTGGTCGCCTGGGTCTGGCTGCACCGGCGCTGGCCAGGCATCGGGCGCCGCGTCGCGGTCTGAAGGCGGCTGGAGGCTCGCTCAGGCCACGTGACGGTAAGCGCTGGGGCTCGTCCCGGCATGGGCGCGGAACACGCGGCTGAAGTGCGACAGGTTGCCGAAGCCGCAGCCGATCGCGATGTCGGTCAACGACTGTGCCGCGAAGGCCGGATCGCGCAGCGCGCGCATGCAGGCCTGGATGCGCTCGCGCAGGATGTAGCCGGCCAGGGTGTCCTCTTCGTCGGCGAAAGCCGCATGCAGCAGCCGCTTGCTGCAATTGAGCGCTTGCGCGATGCCGTCGATCGACAAACCAGGGTCGCGCAAGCGCAGCGCAACGTGCGCGCGAATACGGTCGCGCAATGCGGCGCGATGGCTCATCGCCGTCTCGAGCCCCATCGTCTCCATCAGCGAAAGCTGCACCAACTGGACGATCAATTCACCCGCGGCGCGCGCTGTCGCTTCGCTCATGAAGGGCAGTTCCTGGTAGCTGCTGCGCATGGTGTCGAGCGCCACGCGCGAAATGCCGCTGGCGCCGCCGGCAGGCCGGGCCATCAGTGCCGCAAGCCGATGGCCGTCGACCCGGATCCGGTCGCGCGGCAGCATCACGATCAGGTGGTCCGAGTGCTCGGGGTTGTCGACGGTGTATCCCTCGGCCGTGTCGTAGATGGTCCAGGCGCCATTGCGCACGCGAGTTCTCCGCCCATGTTGGCTCACCACTGCGCTGCCCTGCCAGGGCGCGACGATCTTCAGGCAAGCCTGATCGCTGGCGCGCACCATGCCGGCCGTGCGCAGAACGCGGTGGCGGTTGGCTTCCAGCTTGGTCATCACCACATCGCCCGCACGCGAGGCCACCATGCGGCCATCGAAGCCGGTGTCGCCATAGAAATCCGACTCCAGTCCGCCGAAGTGCTGCCAGATCCATTCGCGCCATTGCGGCGCGCGCTCGCGCGCGGCGACATGATCGGTGGACATCGACAAGGAGTTGGTCATGGCAAGCCTTTCCAATGGCGCGGGGGAAGACGCCGATTATTTGCCGCGCACCGAGGCTGCGCGGCTGCATATCCGAGAGGGTTAACCCGGACCGGCGTGCGTCCAGCGTCAAGCGCTTCGTGCACCCGCAGCACAGCGCAGCGCGACTGACTTTCCTACGATTCGTGCACCGGCCACCCCTGTGCCGGCCGAGGAGTTCGACCATGTCCGCTTTGTCCCGCCGCACGCTCATCCAGGGCGCCAGCGCCATCGGTGCCGCCGCTGTCGCGCCCCGCCTGCTCGCTCAAGGTGCGCCCGTGCGCATCGGTTATGCCATCGCACGCACCGGGCCGTGGGCAGCTGGCGCACAAGTCAGCCAGGAGCCCAACTACCTGCTCTGGGCCGAGCAGGCCAATGCAGCCGGCGGGCTCGCGGTCAAGGGCACCAAACGACCGATCGAGCTGATCGGCTACGACGACCGCAGCGAAACCGAGACCTGCGTGCGGACCTTCGAAAAGTTGATGGGCAGCGACAAGGTCGACCTGGTGTTGCCGCCCTGGGGCTCCGGCGCGAACTTCGCGATCGCGCCGCTGGCCAATCGCTTCGGCTACCCGCTGCTCGCGCCGACGGCCCTTTCGCGCAAGCTGATCGACATGCGCCTGCCCTACTTCTTCTCGCTGCTGCAGCAGCCCGACAAGATGATGGGTGCGCTGGTGGACATGCTGGTCGCGAACGGCGTGAAGACCGTCGCGATCGTCTACATGGACGATCTGTTCGGCCTGGAGAACTTCGCCGCACTCAACGGCGCGCTGAAGAAGACGCAGATCCAGGTGGTCGAGCGCAAGAGCTATCCGCTCGGCGTGAAAGATCTTGCGCCGGTGCTGCGCGGCATCAAGGACCAGAACCCCGACGCCTTCATCGGCATCACCTACCCGCCCGACACGATCCTGGCGAGCCGGCAGTCCCGCGAGGTGGGCTTCAATCCCAAGTTCTTCTACGCCTCGGTCGGCACCGCCTTCCAGCTCTACAAGAACGTGATGGCCGCGAACACCGAGGGCGTGATCGGCATGGGTTCGTGGAACGCCAAGACCAGCCCGGAAGCCAAGGCCTACTTCGAGGCACACACGAAGAAGTTCGGCAAGGAGCCCGACCGCTGGGCCAGCGGCCATGCATGGGCCGGGCTGGAGATCCTGCAGCAGGCGGTCGGCACCGTCGGGCTGGACCGCAAGGCGCTGCGCGATCACATCGCCAGGACGGAGTTCAAGACGATCCTCGGCCCTATCCGTTTCGAAGGCAGCGAGAACGCGTCCATCCCCGGCACGGTCGCCCAGTGGCAGGCCGGCGACTTCGAGGTGGTGTGGCCGCCGGAACGCGCGACCGCCAAGCTCGTCACGGCCAAGCCGGCCTGGAAGTAGGCCGGTGTCCTTCACCTCCTGGGCCGAGCTGATCGCCGGCGGACTGATCACGGGCGGCATCTATGCGCTGGTGGCGATAGGGTTGAACCTGCAGTACGGGCTCATGCGGATCATGAACATCTCGCACGGCGAGTTCCTGATGCTGGGCGCCTTCCTCACCTGGTGGGCTCACACCAGTCTCGGCATCTCACCGCTGCTGCTCATCCCGGCCGCCTTCGCCGCGCTCTTCGTGATCGGCATCGTGGTGCACCGGCTGTGCTTCCGGCGGCTCGCGGCCCGCACGCCGAGCGTCGACCTGTTCGAGGCGCGCAGCCTGATGGTCGGCTTCGGCCTGATGTTCGTGGTGCAGAACACGGCGCTGCTGCTCTGGGGCGGTGACCTGCGCGGCTACGATTACTTGGCCGAGCCGGTGCAGATCGCAGGCATGCGCTTCACGGAGAACAAGCTGCTGCTGTTCGGCGTCGCGCTGGCGCTGAGCCTCGCGCTGATCATGCTGCTGCGCTTCACGCTGCTGGGCAAGGCAGTGCGTGCGCTGATGCAGTCGCCCACCGGCGCGCAGCTGGTCGGCATCCACACCGGACGCCTGCATCCGCTGATGTTCGGCATCGGTCTCGGGCTGTCGGGCGTGGCCGGCGCGCTGCTCTCGATGAGCTACGAGATCAGCCCGTCGATGGGCGAGCCCTACACCGTGACGGCGCTGATCGTGATCACGCTCGGTGGCTTCGGCAGCATCGTCGGCAGCCTGGCGGGCGGCCTGCTGCTCGGCCTGGTGGAGGCGCTGGGCATGCACTGGACCAGCCCCTCGCTCAAGATGCTTCTCTCGTACGGCGTCTTCATCGGCGTCCTGATCTGGCGTCCGAACGGACTGTTCAAACGATGAATCTGCCTGTTCCATCTTCACCCTTCTCGACCTCCGCGCGCTGGCGGATTCCCGCCGCCATCGCGGCGCTGCTCGCGGCGGCCGCACTGCCCTGGGCCGCGAGCGAGTTCGTGGTCTCGATCGCGCTGAGCTGCCTGATGTACATCGCGCTGTCGACCAGCTGGTCGATCTTCTGCGGCGCCACGCGCTACCTATCGCTCGCCACGTCGGCCTTCTTCGGGCTCGGCGCCTATGCGAGCGCGATGCTGCTCGACGTGCTGCCCTGGCCCGCCGTCATCGCCGCTGGTGCACTGCTCGCGGCGCTCACCGCGCTCGTGATGGGTGCGGCCGTGCTCCACCTGCGAGGCACGTATTTCGCGGTACTGACCTTCGGCATGACCGAGCTGATCCGCCATGCGATCACATTCGTCGAGAAGCAGGTGTCCGGCACGGTGGGCCGCGTGCTCACGGTCGTGCCCACGAACGAGACCGTCTACCTCACGATGCTGCTGATCGCCGCGGCCGCCATCGCCGCCGCGGTCTGGGTGCGCCGCGCCCGCTTCGGCCTGGCGCTCGCAGGCATCGGTGCCGACGAGCAGCGCGCCCAGACGCTGGGCGTGGACACGCGCCTCGCCAAGCTGGCGGGCTTCGCGCTCACGGCCGCTTTCGCGGGTGCGGTCGGCGCCGCGATGGCCGTGCGCTGGACCTACATCGATCCGCCCGCCGTGTTCAGCCCGTTCATCGGCTTCCAGACCGTGCTGATCGCGCTGATCGGCGGCACCGCCAGCATCGGCGGACCGGTGCTCGCGGCCATCGTGTTCAGCCTGCTGGCAGAGACACTGCGGCTGCAATTGCCCTACGGCTACATGCTGGTGCTCGGGCTGCTGCTGATCCTCTGCGTGCTCTACCTGCCGAACGGCCTGGCATCGCTCTGGCAAAGACGCCCGGCACGCCCCCTGGAGAACGGCCATGGCTGAGGCCCTGCTCGAAGCCCGCGCGCTCACGGTGCGCTTTGGTGGCCTGACGGCGGTGGACGCGGTCAGCGCCACGCTGGAGGCCGGCGAACTCGTCGGCATCATTGGCCCGAACGGCGCCGGCAAGACCACCTTCTTCAATGCGATCTCGGGCGTCATCCCGCCGACCAGCGGCCAATTGCGCGTCGCGGGCACCGACCTCACGGGGCAGCCGCCGCAGCGCTATGCGGCGCATGGCGTGGCACGCACCTTCCAGACACCGCGCGTGTTCCATGACATGAGCGTGGCCGACAACATCCGCTTCGGCATGCAGTTCGCCGGCCGCCATCGCGACGCGCCTTCCGGCCTGCGCACCGAGGGCGAGATCCTCGCATTGCTCGGCCTCGGCGCATGGGCCGATCAGCCGGCAGGGCTCGTCACGCCGTCCCAGCAGCGCCTGCTTGAGATCGGGATGGCGCTCGGCACGCGGCCCCGCGTGCTGCTGCTCGACGAGGTGGCCGCCGGGCTGACCGAGGTGGAAGTCGAGGCCATGGCACTGCGCATCCGCCGCCTGCGCAACGACTGGGGACTGACGGTGGTCTGGATCGAACACGCGGTGAGCACGCTGCTGCGCCATGTCGAACGCGTGCTGGTGCTGCACCAGGGCCGCAAGATCGCCGATGCCACGCCGGCCGAGGTGGTGCGCGACGCCACCGTGATCGAGGCCTACCTCGGCGACGAGATGGTGGGAGCGGCCGTATGACCGGCGCATCGCTGACCGTCGAAGGGCTGGGTGCCGGCTACCACGGCTTCCAGGTGCTGCGCGACATCTCGCTGTCGGTGCAGCCCGGCATCACGGTGATCGTCGGCCCGAACGGCGCGGGCAAGACCACGCTGCTGAAAGCCATCGAAGGCCTGTTGCCGCGCACCGGAACGCTGCGGCTCGACGGCGGGCTCCTGCCGCCTGCCGACACCACCGGCTGCGTGCGCCGCGGCCTCGCGCTGGTGGCAGAAGGCCGTCAGCTCTTCCCGCAGATGAGCGTGACGGAGAACCTCGAACTCGGCGGCTGGCTTGCGCCATCGGCCGAACGCGCGCAGCGCCTGGCACAGGCCTTCGAAGATTTCCCGCGCCTGAAGGAGCGCGCAAACCAGGCCGCCGGCACGATGAGCGGCGGCGAGCAGCAGATGGTGGCGGTGGCCCGCGCCATGATGAGCGCGCCGCGCCTGCTGATGCTCGACGAGCCCTCGCTCGGGCTGGCGCCGCGCATGGTCGACGAACTGCTGGCGATCGTCCAGCGCATCGCGGCGCAGGGTGTCACGGTGCTGATGGTCGAGCAGAACGTGCGCAAGGCGCTCTCGATCGCCGACCGCGGCTACGTGCTGGAGCGCGGCCGCATCGTCGCCGAAGGCGAAGCCGCGGCACTGCTCGCATCGGACGCGATCCGCCACGCCTATCTCGGCGTGGCCTGAAGTTCATCGTCGCCAGACTTCTTCTTTCCAGACTCCCCTTTTCTTCTCTTTTTTTCTTCTCTCTTTTCTCTTTTCATCACCCGCAGGAAACCCATGCAACTCATCGACATGCTGATCGACGGCCAACGCACTGCCGCCACTGGCGGCGCCACTTTCGAGCGTCGCAATCCGCTCGATGGCCAGGTGGCCACGCGCGCGCCGGCGGCCACCACCGCCGACGCGGTGGCTGCCGTCGAAGCCGCCGCCAAAGCCTTTCCTGCCTGGGCTGCACTGGGGCCGAGCGCCCGGCGTGCGCTGCTGCTGAAGGCCGCCCATGCCCTGGAGGCGCGCGCCGAAGACTTCGCCCGCGCGATGGCGGCCGAAACCGGCGCCTCCGGCATGTGGGCCGGCTTCAACGTGCACCTCGCAGCCGGCATGCTGACCGAGGCAGCCTCGATCACCACGCAGATCAGCGGCGAGGTGATCCCTTCGGACGTGCCTGGCAGCCTTGCGATGGCGATACGCCAGCCAGCCGGCGTGGTGCTGGGCATTGCACCGTGGAACGCGCCGGTCATCCTGGGCGTGCGCGCCATCGCCACGCCGCTGGCCTGCGGCAACACGGTGGTGCTCAAGGGCTCGGAGCTGTGTCCCGCCACGCACGGACTCATCATCGAGGCGCTGCAGGACGCGGGCCTGCCGCCCGGCGTGGTGAATTTCGTGACCAACGCACCGGCAGACGCGGCGGCCGTCGTCGAGGCGATGGTGGCGCATCCGGCGGTGCGCCGCGTCAACTTCACCGGATCCACGCACGTGGGCCGCCTGATCGCGATGACCTGCGCCAAGTACCTCAAGCAGGCCGTGCTCGAACTCGGCGGCAAGGCGCCGTTCGTGGTGCTGGACGATGCGGACATCGACGCCGCCGTCGACGCGGCGGCCTTCGGCGCCTTCGCCAATTCCGGGCAGATCTGCATGTCGACCGAACGCATCGTGCTGGATGTGCGCGTCGCCGACGCTTTCGCCGAGAAGTTCGCAGCCAAGGCCGCTTCGCTGCCACTGGGCGACCCGCGCGCAGGCCAGCCGGTGGTGCTGGGTTCGGTGGTCGACCTCCGAACGGTGGAGCGCTGCAACGCACTCATCGACGATGCGCTCGCCAAGGGCGCCACGCTGCTGACTGGCGGCAAGGCCGACAGCACGCTGATGCCCGCGACCGTGCTCGACCACGTCACGCCCGAAATGGACATCTACCAGGAGGAATCGTTCGCACCGTTGAAGGCGCTGGTGCGGGTCGACGGCGTCGAAGCCGCGATCGCGACCGCCAACGACAACGTGTTCGGCCTGTCCGCCGCGGTGTTCGGACGCGACATCGCGCGGGCGTGGCAGGTGGCACAACGCATCGAGTCCGGCATCTGCCATGTCAACGGCCCGACCGTGCACGACGAGGCACAGATGCCCTTCGGCGGCGTGAAGGGTTCGGGCTATGGCCGCTTCGGTGGCAAGGCCGGCATCGACGCCTTCACCGAACTGCGCTGGATCACAGTGCAGACCGGCGAAAGGCACTATCCGTTCTGAACTGCGCGCTCCGAGCCGGCCGTTCAGGCCGCGAGCCGCTTGGCGTCGTGATACCGGCCGGTGCCCCGGCCCAGCACGCGGTCTTGCGGCAGCACGTCGCCTGGCTCGAAGTCCGGCAAGCCGGCGATGCGCTGGTAGAGCGGGCCGAAGTCGATGCGCGCCAGGTCGAGCAGTTCGGCCAGGCTGTCGATCACGAAATAGCTCTCCTGGAAATCGTCGATGCGGTAGTTGGTCCGCATCACGCGTTCGAGGTTGAAGCCGATCCGGTTCGGCGACGGGTCGTCCAGCGAAAAGACGCTTTCCGTGCGCGACGATGCGATGCCCGCTCCGTAGATCCGCAGCCCGTCCTTCTGCTGGATCAGGCCGAATTCGACCGTGTACCAGTAGACCCGCGCCAGCTTGTTCAGCATGCCGAGCTTCTGCGCGCGCAGACCACCTTCGCCGTAGGCCTGGATGTAGTCCGCGATGGCCGGGTTCATCAGCATCGGCACGTGGCCGAACACGTCGTGGAACACATCCGGTTCCTCGAGGTAGTCGAGCTCGTGCGGCTTGCGGATGAAGTTGCCCGAAGGAAAGCGCCGGTTGGCCAAGTGCTCGAAGAACACCTCGTCGGGCACCAGTCCCGGCACCGCCACGACCTGCCAACCGGTGCGCTGCATCAGCACCTCGCTGAGTTCGAGGAAGTCCGGGATCTTGTCGGCGCCGATCGGCAGGTTCTTCATGCCTTCGACGAACTCGTCGCAGGCGCGCCCGGGCAGCAGCTTGGTCTGCCGTTCGAACAGCGTCTTCCAGACGCCGTGCTCGGCGGCCGTGTAGTTCTTCCAGCCCTGGTCGATGGTCCAGTCAGGCCGATCCGGCCTGGCCGCATCGCCCGCTGCGAGCCCGTGCTTGGTCGCTTCGGCCGCCAGCATGCTCAGGCCTCTGCGGTGTCCAGAACGCCGCGGCGGATCTGGTCGCGTTCCAGCGATTCGAACAGCGCCTTGAAGTTGCCCTCGCCGAAGCCTTCGCGGTAGTCGCCACGGCGTTCGATGAACTCGAAGAACACCGGTCCGAACACCGGCGTCGAGAAGATCTGCAGCAGCAGGCGCGGATGACCGCCTTCCGTGGTGCCGTCCATCAGGATGCCGCGTGCCTGCAGCTCGGACACGTTCTCGCCGTGGCCCGGCAGCCGGCCTTCGAGCATCTCGTAGTAGATGTCGTTGGGTGCGGTCGCCGTCTGCACGCCGGCCAGGGCCAGCTTGTCGACCGCATCCTTCAGGTTGTCGCAGATCAGCGCGATGTGCTGGATGCCTTCGCCGTTGAACTGCATCAGGAACTCCTCGATCTGGCCGCCGCCCTTCTTGGACTCCTCGTTGAGCGGAATGCGGATCTTGCCGTCCGGCGCCGTCATGGCCTTGGAGGTCAGGCCGGTGTATTCGCCCTGGATGTCGAAGTAGCGGATCTCGCGGAAGTTGAAGAGCTTCTCGTAGAAGTCGGCCCAGAAGGTCATGCGGCCGCGGTACACGTTGTGCGTGAGGTGGTCGATCAGCTGCAGGCCATGGCCGGGCGGATGGCGGTCGACGCCTTCGACGAATTCGAAATCGATGTCGTAAATCGACTTGCCTTCATCGAAGCGGTCGATCAGGTACAGCGGCGCGCCGCCGATGCCCTTGATGGCCGGCAGGCGCAGTTCCATCGGGCCGGTGGCGATTTCCATTGGCTGCGCGCCAAGCTCGAGCGCGCGGTTGTAGGCCTTGTGGGCGTCCTTCACGCGGAACGCCAGGCCGCAGGCCGACGGACCATGCTCGGCGGCGAAGTAGGCGGCCGGGCTCTTGGGCTCGCGGTTCACGATGAAGTTGATGCCGCCCTGGCGGTACAGCACGACATCCTTCGAACGGTGCTTGGCGACCAGCGTGAAGCCGAGCATCTCGAACACGGGCTCCAGCACGCCGGCTTTCGGCGAGGCGAATTCCACGAACTCGAAGCCCATCAGGCCCATTGGGTTGTCGAACAGATCGGTCATCGGGGTCTCCAGATTCAAACGGTGGGGTATGGACTCCATGCTAGGCATTCGGCGCACAGAATTCCTGCAACTTGGGGGCGAAGGCTGGCAGTCCGCGCAGGATTCCTGCAAGATCGTGGGCATGAACGCTCCAGTTGAACTCGATGCCATCGATTTGCGCGTGCTTCGCGCGCTACAGATCAACGGCCGCGCCACCTACGACGAGCTTGCGGCCGCTGTCAGCCTGTCGTCGTCCGCCACGCTGCGGCGGGTCAAGCGGCTGGAAGAATCGGGCGTGATCGCGGGCTACGTCGCGCTGCTGCGGGCCGATCGCGTCGGGCTGGCGCTGACGGCGTACATCAACGTGCGGCTCGAGAAACACACCGAACGCCACAAGCGCAGCCCGATGGACGCGTTCCGCGCCTCGGTTCAGGGCTGGCCGGAAGTCGTCGAATGCGCCTCGCTGACCGGCGACATGGACTACCTGCTGCGCGTGGTGGTCGCCGACATGAGCGACTACTCGCGCTTCGTGATGGACACGCTGCTCAAGCACCCGAGCGTGCAGGACTGCAAGACCAGCTTCGTGCTGGACCGGGTGAAGACGACGACGGCGCTGCCGATCTAGGTCCAGGCCCAGCTCTCTTATTCCACCACCACGTTCGCCTTCTTCACCAGCTGCGCATAGCGCGCCGCCTCGCTGCGGAAATAGGCGGCAGCCACTTCGGGCGAGGTCGGCTTGATGATGTTGCCCTGCTTGTCCATCGCCTCGCGCACCTCGGGGCTGGTGTATGCGGCAACGACGGCGTCGTGCACGCGCTGCACGTCGACGGCGGCCATCTTCGCCGGACCGATCAGCGCGAACCAGCCTTCGATCGCGTAGTTCGGCAGCCCTTGTTCGGCGATCGTCGGCAGGTCGGGCGCAGCCGGTGAACGCGCCGGGCCGCACAGGCCGATGGCGCGCAGCGCACCACTCTTCATGTAGGCCTGCACGGCCGGCAGCGCGACCACGCCGATCTCGACCTGGCCCGCGATCATGTCGGTCACCATCGGGCCGGTGCCCTTGTACGGAATGTGGCGCGCCTTCACGCCGGCCTCGTCCATGAACATCTCGCCGGCCAGATGGATCACCGTGCCGTTGCCCGACGACGCGTAGTTGTAGCCGTCGGGCTTGGCCTTCAACAGCGCGACCAGCTCCGCCACGTTCCTCGCCGGCACTTTCGGATTCACCAGAAGCACCAGCGGCGTGGCGCCGATCACGCTGATCGGCGTGATGTCATTGATCGCGTCGAAGGGCATCTTCTTGAAGACCGACGGATTGATGACGTGGTTGTTCGACACCAGGCCCAGCGTGAAGCCATCCGGCGCCGCCTTGACGATGGCGGACGCACCGGTGATGCCGCCGGCACCCGGCAGGTTCTCGATCACGACCGGAGAGCCGAAGGACTTGCCGAGCGCGCCGGTGGCGGCGCGGGCGATCGCGTCGACACCGGAGCCAGCGCTGATGGGCAGGATGATCCGCACCGGCCTGTCGCCTTGCGCCAGGGCTGGCCACGCCGTGGCGCCGAGCGCCGCAGCGCCCAGGCCGAGCACGCCGCGGCGGGTCATCGCGTACGTCGCGGAAATGGTGGGGATCGCAGGGTTCGATGTCATGTCTTGTCTCCTTTTGTTTGGGTATTTCAGGGTCGATGCGGAAATCACTCGCGCGCCCGCGTGCGCTTCGTGGTTCAGGCCGGCTCGCGCGACACGAGTTGCCCCAGCACCTCGTCGGTGTGTTCGCCGACCCGCGCCAGCGGCTGGCGCACGCCGGGGCGCCGGCCGCCGAGGGTCAGCGGCAACAGCACGACCTCGGTCATGCTGCCGTCGTCGCATTCCATCGGCACCAGACCGCCGCTTTGCAGCAGATGCGGGTCGGTCATCAACTGGTCGGGACGCACGATGGGCGCATACGGAATCCCCGCTGCCTCCAGCTTGGGCGCGAGCTCTTCGACGCGATGGTGCCGAAGGATCTCTCCCAGCCGCGCCAGCAACGCGGGACGCACCGCCACACGCGCCGCGTTGTCGGCCAGCGCCGGATCGGCCGCCAGCTCGGGGCTCTCCAGCACGCGGCACAGCGTCACGAACTGCTTGTCGCTGACAGCGCCGATGAAGAGCTGCTCGCCATCGGCCAGCGTGAACACGTCGTACACGCTCCAGGCCGACACGCGCGACGGCATCGGTGGTGGCGGCTCGCCGGTCATCGCGAACTGCTGCATGTGCTGCGACGACAGGAACACGCAGTTCTCGAACAGCGCGCTCTGCACTTCCTGGCCGCGGCCGGTGCGCTCGCGTTCGCGCAGCGCGGCCAGCACGCCGATCGCACCGAACATGCCGCCCATGATGTCGTTGACGGACGTGCCCGCGCGCAGCGGCCGGCCCTGCGGCCCGGTCATGTACGACAGGCCGCCCATCATCTGCACCACCTCGTCGAGCGCCAGCCGGTTCTCGTACGGGCCGGGCAGGAAGCCCTTGTGCGACACGTAGATCAGCCGCGGATAAAGCGCCGACAGCGTCGCATGGTCGAGGCCGAATTCGGTCATCAGGCCGGGCCGGAAGTTCTCCAGCACGACATCGCATTCGCCGACCAGCTCGGTCGCCGTGGCGCGGCCTTCCGGTGTCGAGATGTCGAGCACGACGCTCTTCTTGTTGCGGTTGAACGAACGGAAGAAGCCGATGCCCAGCCCCGGCAGCCGGCGCGTCTTGTCGCCGCCGGGCGGCTCGATCTTGATGACCTCGGCGCCCAGGTCGGCCAGGATCATTCCGCAGGTCGGGCCCATCACCATGTGGGTGAATTCGACGACGCGCACGCCGGCCAGCGGCAGGTCCGCGGACCCTGGATGTTCGGTGCTCATGGGTTCCTTCAAGAAACGGATGCAGTGGGAAAAGAAGAAGAAGACGACGACGACGCGCGTGCCGTAAAAGTCCTGGGCAACCCGGCCCGCCAGAGCGTGCCGTGCAGCGTCTCTCCGGCCAGCCAACCGGCCACGCGCTCGCGCAGCGCCAGCAGTTGCGCGATGTCGATGCCGGTGTCGATGCGCATGCTGCCCAGCATGTAGGCCAGGTCTTCGGTCGCCACGTTGCCGCTCGCGCCCGGCGCATGCGGGCAGCCGCCAATGCCGGCCAGGCAGGCATCGAAGCGCGCCACGCCGACTTCGAGCGCGGCATGGACGTTGGCAAGACCGAGGCCGCGCGTGTCGTGGAAATGGCCACACCAGAAGCGGTCGCCGGCGATCTTCACGGCCTGCGCGAACAGGCTGCGCACCATCGCCGGATCGGCATAGCCGACGGTGTCGGCCAGGCTCACGCGGTCGGCACCGGCATCGAGCAGCGCCTGCATCAGGCGCAGCACCTCGGCCGGGTCGACCTCGCCCTGCAACGTGCAGCCGAAGGCGGTGCCGACGCCGCCTTCGATCAGCGTCTTCGACCCGGCGGCGTCGCGCGCGGCACGGATGCGCGCCACCTCGGCCACGACCTCGTCGGGCGTCTTGCGCAGGTTGGCCAGGCTGTGCGCATGGCTGGCGGACAGCGGCACGATCATCAGGTCGGCGCCTCCAGCGATCGCGCTCTCGGCGCCGCGCAGATTCGGCACCAGCACGGATGCAAAAAGGCCCGGCAACGCCTTGGCATGGGCAAGCAGTTCGGCGGTGTCGGCCAGTTGCGGCAGCAGCCGCGCAGGCACGAAGGAGCCGACCTCGATTTCGCGCTGGCCGGCGGCATGGGCCGCACGGATCCACTCGCGCTTGCGCTCGGTCGGCAGGATGGTCGCAATGCTTTGCAGGCCATCGCGCAGGCCGACTTCGCGGATGACGGCGGCGCGCGGCAGGCGCGGGGATTCGGTGTTCATCGGGTGTCTCCATGGCCCGTCTTCAGGTCCGGGCCGAGTGATTTGCCGTAACTTTAGGCATTCCCGGAAGATTCCAAAAGCGCTAATCTGTCAGCCTGAAGATTCCCAAACGGAATGTCATGCGCGACCTCGATCTCACCAGCCTCCGCCTCTTCGTCACCGTCTGCGAGACACGCAACATCGCCCGCGCCGGCGAGTTGGAGAACATCGTCGCCTCCGCCATCAGCAAGCGGCTTGCGCAACTCGAAAGCGTGGTCGGCACGCAGCTGCTGGAAAGGCGCCGCCGCGGCGTGGCGCCGACCGCCGCCGGCGAGATCCTGCTGGAGCACGCGCGCGGCATGCTCGCGAGCGCCGAGCGGGTGGCCCGCGACATGGCTGCCTATGGCCACGGCATCAAGGGCCAGGTGCGCATGCTGGCCTCGGTGTCATCCATCGCGGAAAGCCTGCCCGACGACATCGCCGACTTCCTTCAGGCGCCTGGCCACCAAGACATCCGCGTCGATCTCGAAGAGAGCCTGAGCCGCGACCTGGTGCGCGCCATTCGCGAAGGCTCGGCGTCACTCGGCGTGTGCTGGGACGCGGCCGATCTCGATGGGCTGCAGACGCGGCGCTATCGCAGCGACCGGCTCGCCATCGTGGCCCATGCGTCGCATCCGCTGGCGACGCTGCCGCAGTGCAGCTTCGAGCAGACACTGCCTTTCGACCAGATCGGCCTGCCGGCCTCCACGGCCGTGCACACCATGCTGTCGCGCGCGGCCGCGATCATCGGCCGGCCGGTGACCTACCGCGCACTGGTGTCGACCTTCGACGCCGAACTGCGCTGCGTGCGCGCCAACCTCGGCATCGCGGTGGTGCCTCGCGAGGTGGTCGAACCGCTGGCGCACAACTTCGGACTGCGGGTGATCGCGCTGACCGATGCCTGGGCGGAACGCAACTTCTCGATCTGTTTCCGCAACGAGGGCGCGCTGTCGCCCGCTGCGCGGCTGCTGCTCACGCATCTGGTCGAACGTGCCGAAGCAGCCAGCCCTGCACCCGGCCAGCCACGCAAGAAGGCCGGATGATGCGCAACAGAAAGCCGCGCCGGCTAGCCGCCTGCCGTCGTACCCGGCTGGCCCATGTGATCGCGCAACAGGCGCGCAGCCACATGAAGAAACTCGAACTCCTGGTTGTTCAGCGAAGCACAGCGCTCGACATCGAAGTGCGACACCGTCCCGAGCATCTCGCCGCTCTCCGCGCAGACCGGCACGCTGTGATAGCACAGCACGATGTCCTGAAGCGGGTGGCCGGCCAGCCGTCGGTCGTGGCTGGCGTCGTCGGTGCTGAAGGAGCCATCGCGTATCGCCAGGCGGCAGTAGCTCCCATCGAGCGGCAGGTTCTGCAGGAACAAGGGCCGGATGCCGGCCTTGTCCTGGAGGAACACATTGCGCAGCCGGTCGCCTTCCAGCCTGTAGAGCGCAGTGAAGCGATGGGGCACCCGGCCGTTCAGATAATTCAAAGCGTGCGGCATGCCGCCGGTTCGCAGCAGGGAAGCCATCAGCTCGCTCATGGCGGCGGCAGTTTCGCTGAACATCGGCCGAGCATAACGCGCCGCTACATTCGGTTTCCGCTATCGATTCGAAGCCATCAGATATGTGACGCATTTCACGAAAATGCGGCGATGATCGACGGGGTCGACAACGCCGTCCTCAAGATGCATTCAAGGAATTCCACTGTCCCGATGGCCCCCAATCACGCCGACGAGGACGTTGAAACCACCGGACGCCGACAGTGAACCTGCCCATGATCTCCATGCGCAGCACGTTGGCCCTGGCGCTGAACCTCATAGCCTGCGCACTCCTGATCTGCTCGTGCATCGCCATCGCGGTGTGGCTCGCGGACGCGCGCGGCCACAGCCTGAGCGCAGACCGGGCAATGAAGGCCTCCATCGAGGTGCTGAGCAAGGCCGAAGCCACCAACGCAAATATCGCGTCGATCATTTCGAAGCTCTCGCAATATCAGGACAGTGACGGCGTCTGCAATGAGGCCAGCCTGAACCTCATGCGCGAGTTGACGACGAGCTCGATCCAGGTCCAGGCCATCGGCCGGATGCAGGGCGACCGGCTGCTGTGCTCGACGCTGCGCGGCAGCTACGGCGACGGCGTGTCGCTCGGGCCGGCGCTGACCACGGGGAAGCTCGGCACGACGACCCGCGTGATGGTCAGCCTGCCCGGCATCGCGGGCCACAAGTACGTGGTGCTGGAACGCGCGGGCGTTGCGGTGTTCGTCGACCAGGGCGTGATGCTCGACGTGATCCGCACCGCGCCGGACGTTCCGCTCGGCGTGTTCTTTCGAAGCACCGGCACGCAGATCGCGGGCCGTGGTGTGTTCCGGTCCGAATGGGCCCATGCGCTGCACGGCGAAGCCGAAGCCACCTATTTCGATGGGCAGTACCAGGTGGCGATGCTCAGCGCGCCCGACATGGACCTCGTCGCCTACGCGGCGCTGCCGGTCGCTCGCATCCAGGACAACATCGATGCCGCGCTGTGGGTCATCGTGCCGGCCGGCGGCCTGTTGGGGCTGCTGATGGCGGTCGGCCTGTTCCTCCTGATCCGCCAGATCACCAACCGGATCACCGGCTTCCGCTACGCGCTGCAGTCGCCGCAGGTCTTCATGCAGTACCAGCCGATCGTCGATCTGCGCAGCGGCCGCTTCGTCGGTGCCGAGGCATTGATCCGCTGGCAGAGCGGCGAGCGCATGGTGCCGCCCGATCGCTTCATTCCGGCCGCCGAGAAAGCCGGCTTCATCGAACTGGTGACCGAGCGCGTCGTGCAGCTGGTAGCCGACGACGCCGCCGCCTTCCTGAAGCAGCACCCCGACTTCCACATCAGCATCAACCTGTCGGCCGCCGATCTCAACTCCGACCGTACCGTGAGCATGCTGACCGACATGCTCGACCGCACGGGCTTGCCGGCGCAGAGCTTCTGGGTCGAGGCGACGGAGCGGGGCTTCCTGGAAGGCGGCGTGGTGGCGCGCGTGATCGACGAGATCCGCACCATCGGCATGCGCGTGGCCATTGACGACTTCGGCACCGGCTATTCGAGCCTCGCCTTCCTCAGCAGCTTCAGCCTCGACCTGCTGAAGATCGACAAGCGCTTCGTCGATGCCATCGGCCGTGGCGGCGCCGGCGGCCAGGTGGTGAGCGTGGTGATCGAACTCGCCAAGTCGCTCGGCCTGGAGGTCGTGGCCGAAGGCGTCGAAACCGAGGCGCAGGCCAACTTCCTGCGCGAGCATGGCGTGCAATACGCGCAAGGCTGGCTGTTCGGTCGGCCCAACTCGATCCCGGCGCTGCGCGAGCTCATCACGCGCAATCGGCCGTGGACGCCCGAGCCGGGACGCGTGCCGTCGGGTCTGGTCACGGCCACGACGGCTGCCACGACGGCGGCCTGAGGCGCCGCGTCGGCCGCGGTCAGCCCGCGAATCCGCCGTCGTTCAGAAAAGCCTGCTCCGCCGGCGTCGAGACCCGGCCCAACACGGCGTTGCGATGCGGGAACCGGCCGAAGCGCGCCACGATGTCGCGGTGCAGCACCGCGAAGCGCTGCGTGTTGTCGTCCAGCGCGGCGTTCAGCAGCACCGACTGCGCCTGGTCCGCCAGCGACTCCGAGTGCATGAAGGGCAAGTAGAAGAAGGCGCGCAACGCGGGCTCGATCTGCTGGTCGAAGCCTGCCGCAGTCGCCCGGCGCGAAACGTCGAGCGCGGACGCATCCGTCGCGAACATGCGCGCGCTGCCGCGATAGGCGTTGCGTGGAAACTGATCGAGCATCACGAGCAAGGCCAGAGCGCCTTCGGCCGTGCCGGCCCAGTCGTCGAGCGCACCGGCCGCAGCCGCCAGGTGCGTCGACTCGAAGCGCGCCTTGAAGTCGGCGTCGAAGGCATCGCTCTTGGCGAACCAGCGCGACGGGCCGGCTTCACGCCAGAAGGCGACGACCTCGGCCGCCGTGGCCATCAGCGCGCGACGCCGAGCAGCCGGTCGAGCACCTCGGGTTGCGCGCGCAACGCAGCCGCGCTGTCGGCGTGCACCACCGTGCCGTGGTCGAGCACCACGGCCTGGTCCGAGATCGCGAGGATCGCCTGCGGATGCTGCTCGACGATGATCGCGGCCAGCCCCTCGTCCCGCGTGATGCGGCGAATGGCGCGCAGCAGCTCTTCCACGATGATCGGCGCCAGGCCTTCGAGCGGCTCGTCGAGCAGCAGCAGGCGCGGGTTGACGACCAGCGCACGGCCGACCGCGAGCATCTGCTGCTCGCCGCCCGACAGTTGCGTGCCAAGGTTGCCCTTGCGTTCGGCCAGGCGCGGGAACATCTCGTAGACCCGCTGCGCATTCCATTTGCCGGGCCGTTCCACCGCCGTGAGGTTCTCGTGCAC
>JAZKDL010000199.1:0-6020 GCA_040387575.1 Pseudomonadota bacterium | reverse complement strand
GAAGGGTTCTTCCGCAGCTTCGTCGACGAGGGCCCCGGCGTGGCGCGCTACATCGCCGAGCTGCGCGCTGCGCGGTCCGGTGCGGCCGGCGAGCCCGGCGCTCATGGCACATCCGACGCGGTCTCGGCCTTCATGGACAGGGTGCTCGGAATGGCCGCTGACGTTGCGCCCGGCGCCGCGGCGGTCGCTGTGCCGAGTGCAGCCATCGGTGGGCCGTCCGTTCTTTCGGAGCGCGAGATGCAGGTGCTGCGCCTGCTGGCCGGCGGCCACCGCAACCGGGTGATCGCCGAGAAGCTCTTCGTGTCCGAGACCACCGTCAAGGCGCATCTGCGCAGCATCAACGTCAAGCTGTGCACCGAGAGCCGCACCCACGCGATCGCCGTCGGACGGCAGATGGGGCTGGTCGCCTGAGCTGGCGGCCGGGCGCGCGGCCTGCGGGCTGCCTCGGTGAAAACCCGCCCCGCGAACTGTCCTTTCGGACGAGGTCGCCCCGGGGTCCGGCCCCGAACATCGCGGCACTCAACGGCGGGACGCGATGCTTGCAAATAACGACGACATCCTCGAGACACATGGCCTGGTCAAGGAATTCAAGGGCTTCATTGCAGTCGACGGACTGAACCTGCGCGTGCGGCGCGGCAGCATCCACGCGCTGATCGGGCCCAACGGCGCGGGCAAGACGACGGTCTTCAACCTGCTGACCAAGTTCCTGCAGCCGACGCGCGGCACCATCGCCTTCAACGGCCACGACATCACGGCCGACAGCCCGGCCGCGGTGGCGCGCAAGGGCATGGTCCGCTCGTTCCAGATCTCGGCGGTGTTCCCGCACCTGTCGCTGGTCGAGAACGTGCGCATCGCGCTGCAGCGCAAGGTCGGCACGTCGTACCAGTTCTGGCGGCCCGAACGCTCGCTCGCCCACCTGGACGCGAGGGCGATGGAGCTGCTCGAAGCAGTGGGCCTGCAGGCCCATGCGCGCCTGTCGGCGGGTGAACTGCCCTATGGCCGCAAGCGCGCGCTCGAACTCGCCACCACGCTCGCTACCGAGCCCGAACTGCTGCTGCTCGACGAGCCGACGCAGGGCATGGGCCACGAGGACATCGATCAGGTGACCGAACTGATCGCGAAGGTCGCGGTCGGGCGCACCGTGCTGATGGTCGAGCACAACATGAGCGTGATCGAGCGCATCGCCCACACCATCAGCGTGCTGCAGCGCGGACGCGTCATTGCCGAAGGGCCTTACGCCGAGGTGTCGGTGCATCCGCAGGTGCTCGAGGCCTACATGGGCAGCGAGGACACCGAACTCGCGGGAGCCGGCCATGAATGAGTTGCGCGGCGTTGCACCGCCGATGCTGGACATCCAGGGACTGCAGGCGTTCTACGGCGAGTCGCACGTGCTGCACGGCGTCGACTTCCACGTGCGCCAGGGCGAGGTCGTCACCGTGCTCGGCCGCAACGGCGCGGGGCGCACGACGCTGCTCAAGTCGATCATGGGACTGGTCGGCAAGGTCAGCGGGTCGGTGCGGCTGAATGGGGCCGACATCATCGGCATGGCGCCGCATCATGTGGCGCACCGCGGCATCGGCTACTGCCCGGAGGAGCGCGGCATTTTCGCCAGCCTCAGCTGCGAGGAGAACCTGCTGCTGCCGCCGGTGATCGGCGCAGGCGGCATGCGCATCGCCGAGATCTACGAGCTCTTTCCCAACCTGAAGGAACGCCGCAACAGCCCCGGCACACGGCTGTCCGGCGGCGAGCAGCAGATGCTGGCGCTCGCCCGCATCCTGCGCACCGGCGCGCGGCTGCTGCTGCTCGACGAGATCTCCGAAGGGCTCGCCCCGGTGATCGTCAAGGCCATCGCGCGCGTGATCCGCACGCTGCGCGACAAGGGCTTCACCGTGGTGATGGTGGAGCAGAACTTCCGCTTCGCGGCGCCGCTGGCGGACCGCTTCTACGTGATGGAGGGCGGCCGCATGGTCGAGGAGTTCGCCGCGGCAGAACTGGTCGGCCGCATGGACATGCTGCACGCTCATCTGGGGATCTGACATGGAACTCTTCGGCGTCCCCTCGCAGGCCCTCTTCGGGCAACTGCTCATCGGCCTCATCAACGGGTCGTTCTACGCCTTGCTCTCGCTGGGCCTGGCCATCATCTTCGGCTTGCTGCGCATCATCAACTTCGCGCACGGCGCGCAGTACATGTTCGGCGCGTTCGTGGCCTACCTGCTGCTGAACAAGGCGGGTATCGGCTACTGGTGGGCGCTGCTGCTCGCGCCGCTCGGCGTGGGGGCGGTCGGTGCGGCGGCCGAGCGCTTCATGATCTCGCGGCTGTACCGGGTCGACCATCTCTATAGCCTGATGCTCACCTTCGGGCTCGGGCTGATCGTGCAGGGCGTGTTCCTCAGCGAATACGGCTCGTCGGGCCAGCCGTACCCGATGCCGTCGCAGCTCGCCGGCGGCCACAACCTCGGCTTCATGTTCCTGCCGAACTACCGCGTGTGGGTGATCGGCCTGTCGATCGTGGTCTGCCTGTCGGCCTGGTTCCTGATCGAGCGCACGCGCCTCGGCGGCTACCTGCGCGCCGCCACCGAGAACCCGACGCTGGTGCAGGCCTTCGGCATCAACGTGCCGAGGCTGCTCACGCTCACCTACGGCGCGGGCGCGGCGCTGGCCGCACTGGCCGGCGTGATGGCCGCACCCATCTACCAGGTCGGCCCGCTGATGGGCACCGAGATGATCATCGTCGTGTTCGCCGTGGTGGTGATCGGCGGCATGGGTTCCATCATGGGCTCGATCCTCGCGGGCTTCGGGCTCGGCGTGGTCGAAGGGCTGACCAAGGTTTTCTATCCCGAGGCCTCCAGCACCGTCGTCTTCGTGATGATGGCGCTGGTGATCCTCGTCAAGCCGAACGGACTGTTCGGCACCAGGAGCTAGCACCATGACCACCTTGTCCCTGCGCCTCGCGGAGCCGCTCGCGGTGCGCCGCATCCAGGCCGCCGCCTTCGTCGCGATGATCGCCTTCTTCGCGATCGCGCCGCTCTTCATCTACCCGGTGTACCTGATGAAGGTGATGTGCTTCGCGCTGTTCGCGTGCGCCTTCAACCTGCTGATCGGCTTCTGCGGCCTGCTGTCTTTCGGCCACGCGATGTTCTTCGGCGTCGCCGGCTACGCGACCGCCCACGCCGCCAAGGTCTGGGGCCTGACGCCCGAACTCGCGGTGCTCTTCGGCATGGCGTGCGCCGGCACGCTGGGGTTGGCCACCGGCCTGCTGGCCATCCGCCGGCAGGGCATCTACTTCGCGATGATCACGCTCGCGCTCGCGCAGATGGTGTACTTCTTCGTGCTGCAGGCGCCCTTCACCGGCGGCGAGAACGGCCTGCAGGCCGTGCCGCGCGGAAGGCTCTTCGGCCTGATCGATCTCAACCAGCCGGCCGCGCTGTACGCCTTCGTCTTCGCGATCTTCATTGCCGGTTTCTTCGCGGTGTGGCGCATCGTCCATTCGCCGTTCGGGCAGGTGCTCAAGGCCATCCGCGAGAACGAGCCGCGCGCCATCTCGCTGGGCTACGAGGTCGATCGCCACAAGCTGCTGGCTTTCGTGCTGTCCGCCACGCTGGCCGGCGCCGCGGGCGCGGCCAAGGTGCTGGTGTTCCAGCTCGCCGCATTGCCGGACGCCCACTGGAGCATGTCGGGCGAGGTGGTGCTCATGACCCTGCTCGGCGGCCTCGGCACGCTGCTCGGGCCGGTGGTCGGCGCAGCCGTCATCGTGATGATGCACAACTACCTGGCGCATCTCGACGCCTGGGTCATGGCGATCCAGGGCGTGATCTTCGCGGTCTGCGTGCTCGCCTTCCGGCGCGGCCTGATCGGCGAGCTCTCGCATCGCATCGGGCGGCCGCTGTGAGCGTGCTGCAGGTGGAGCGCGCCGAGGGCTATGCGGTCCTCACGCTGAACCGTCCGGCCGCGCGCAACGCCTTGTCGAGCGCGTTGCGTGAGGCGATCCGCGAGGCGGTCGATGCGTTGTCGCGCGATCCGGCGGTGCGGGTGTTGATCGTCACCGGCGCAGGCGACGCGTTCTGTGCCGGGCTCGACCTGGCCGAACTCGGCGCAAGCGGCGAGCAACTGCAGCAGCTGCTCGCCGAGCGATCGCCGGTGGACGCGCTGGGCAGCTTCGACGGGCCGGTGATCGGCGCCATCAACGGCGCGGCGGTCACCGGTGGCTTCGAGCTCGCGCTGGCGTGCGACGTATTGATCGCGTCGCCGCGCGCCCGCTTTGCCGACACGCATGGCCGCGTCGGCCTGCTGCCGATCTGGGGGCTGAGCCAGAAGCTGAGCCGGCTGATCGGCATCTCGCGCGCCAAGGAGCTGTCGCTGACCGGCAACTTCCTGGATGCGCAACGCGCCGAGGCGTGGGGCCTGGTCAACCGCGTGGTGCCGGCCGACGACCTGTTACCCCAGGCCCGTGCGCTCGCGCGCGACATGCTGTCGCTCGCGCCCGGGCTGCTCACGGCCTACAGGCAGCTCATCGACGACGGCTTTGCCGTTGGCTACGGCGATGCGATGGCATTGGAGCAACGGCAGGCGGGAGGGTTCAACGCAACGCAGGGTGCAGCGGGCATCGCGCAGCGTCGCCAGGACGTGCTCGCGCGCGGTCGGCAACAGGCCGGAAGTTCGGCAAGCGACCCCAGAACTGTTCTTTCGGACGAGGCTGCCGATGGGCAGAACGGCCACCATCGGTCAGGCGCCAGTTCATATAACGAAGGAGACAAGAGACCATGAATTCGATGACGAAACGCTGCTTCCGGCTTGCAGCAGGATCCGTAGCCGCAGCCGTGGCCGTGATGGGCACCGGCCTCGCGGCCCACGCGGCCGACACCGATCCGGTCAAGATCGGTGTGCTCACCGACATGACCGGCTTCCTGTCGTCGTCGCTGGGCCCCGGCTCGGTGGACGCGGCCAAGATGGCGATCGAAGACTTCGGTGGCCAGGTGCTCGGCAAGAAGATCGAGTTCGTCTCGGCCGACCACCAGAACAAGCCCGACGTCGGCCTCGCGACCGCACGCAAGTGGTACGAGAGCGACGGCGTCGACGTGATCGCCGACGTCGGCAACTCGGCCGTCGGGCTGGGCGTTCAGGAACTGGCGAAGGACAAGAAGAAGCTGGTCTTCTATTCCGGCGCCTCCAGTTCGATCTTCACCGACAAGGCCTGCTCGCCCTACGGCACGCAGTGGAGCCACGACACCTACATGTTCGCCAGCGCACTGCCCGCCAAGCTCACGCGGGCCGGCGACAAGACCTGGTACTTCGTGACGGCCGACTTCGCGTTCGGCCAGGCGCTCGAAGCCGATGCGACGCGCGCCATCAACGGCGCCGGCGGCAAGGTGGTGGGCAGCGTTCGCCATCCGCCGAACAGCACCGACTTCTCGTCCTTCCTGATGCAGGCCTCGTCGTCCAAGGGCAGCGTGGTGGCGCTCGCCAACGCGATCACCGACACCACGAACTCGATCAAGCAATGGAACGAGTTCCAGATGGGCGGCAAGTCGCAGAAGCTGGTCGCGCTGACGCTGCTGCTGAACGACGTGCGGGCGCTGGGCCTGCCGGTCGCACAGGGCACGGTGTTCTCGACGGTCTTCTACTGGGACCTGGACGACAAGACGCGCAGCTTCTCGAAGCGCTTCTTCGAGCGCAACAAGTTCATGCCGGCCGAAGCGCATGCCGGCACCTACAGCGCGGTGCTGCACTACCTGCAGGCGGTCAAGGCGGCGGGCACGAAGGACGCCGACGTGGTGCGCGTCAAGATGCGCGAGCTGCCGGTCAACGACTTCTATTCCGACGGCGTGAAGATCCGCGAAGACGGCCGCGTGATGCGCCAGACCTACATCGCGCAGGTCAAGACGCCGGCCGAGTCGAAGGGTCCGTGGGATCTGTACAAGATCCTCGAAACGGTGCCGGCCGACCAGAGCTGGCGGCCCCTGTCCGGGTCGCAATGTCCGCTCGTGAAGAAGCCGGCATGACGGGCTCGGCGACCCACGAGA
>JAZKDL010000198.1:0-3353 GCA_040387575.1 Pseudomonadota bacterium | reverse complement strand
GCGGCGCCAAGGGCGGCATCCGCGTCGATCCGAAGAAGCTGTCGCTGAAGGAGCTTGAGAAGGTCACGCGCCGCTACACCAGCGAGATCGGCATCATCATCGGCCCGCAGCAGGACATTCCGGCGCCCGACGTCAACACCAACGGCCAGATCATGGCCTGGATGATGGACACCTATTCGATGAACGTCGGTGGCACCGCCACCGGCGTCGTCACCGGCAAGCCGCTGCACCTGGGCGGCTCGCTCGGCCGTGTGAAGGCGACCGGCCGCGGCGTGTTCGTGACCGGCCGCGAGGCGGCGCGCCGCCTCGGCCTCGACCTGCGCGGTGCGCGCGTCGCGGTGCAGGGCTTCGGCAACGTGGGTTCGGTCGCGGCCGAACTGTTCGTCGAGGCCGGTGCCAAGATCGTTGCCGTGCAGGACCACACCGGCACCATCGTGAACGATCAGGGCCTGGACCTGGCCACGCTGATCCCGGTGTCGCGCACCGACGGCGTGGTCGCCTTCAAGGGCGGCGACGTGGTCGAGAACGAATCGTTCTGGGACGTGGCCTGCGACATCCTGATTCCCGCGGCGCTCGAAGGCCAGATCACCGCCGAGCGCGCCCAGAAGACCACCGCGAAGCTGGTGCTCGAAGGCGCCAACGGCCCGACCGTGCCGAGCGCGGACGACATCCTGGCCGAGCGTGGCGTGCTGGTCGTGCCCGACGTGATCTGCAATGCCGGTGGCGTGACGGTCAGCTATTTCGAATGGGTGCAGGATTTCTCGTCCTTCTTCTGGGACGAGGACGAGATCAACGTGCGGCTCGACCGCATCATGATGAACGCGCTCAACCAGATCTGGGACACGGCCGACAAGCACAAGATTTCGCTGCGCACCGCGACCTACGCGGTGGCCTGCGAGCGCATCCTCACCGCGCGTCAGGAGCGCGGCCTCTACCCCTGAACGGGATCTGCGTGCGGCGCACGTCGTGAAAAGACGTGTGAAGGCGGGAACGCAGCGGCCGTGCATCGCTCGAATCAGCGAGAGACCCCGGCGCGGTGCCGGGTAGCATCTCGCTCATTCCGGTTTCCGATGCACGCCATGCCTTCGTCACTTCGTGCCTTTTTCACTCTGCCCATCGTGCGAACCTTGCGCGCGTCGCGCGCTTCCCGTGCCGCGATCGTGCTGCTCCCGCTGGTGCTCGCAGCCTGTGGCGCCACCGCGCCCAAGCGGGTCTCGTACGAGCCGGAGGAATTCGATTCCACCACCACCCATTCGCGCAGTTACGTGGCAACGGAAGCGCAGACCTGCGAGGCGGCCCGCCGTGCGCTGCTGAGCCAGGGCTACCTGATCACCGCGGCGAACGCCGATCTCGTCACCGGCCGAAAAAGCTTCCAACCGGCGGCCGAGGTGCATGTGGAGGTCGAGTTCCGCGTGGTCTGCGCTGCCGATACGCATCCGCGCAAGGGCGCCCAGCGCACCACCATCGCCTTCGTCACTGCATTGCAGGACCGTTACGGCATCAAGAAGGTCAACAACTCGGCGAGTGTCGGCGTCGGGGTGATCGGCTCGCTGTCGCTGCCGTTCTCGTCGAGCGACGATGCGATGGTCAAGGTGGCCAGCGAGACGCTGACCGACGAACGCTTCTACGAGCGCTTCTTCACCTTGCTCAACCGCTATCTGGTGGTGCCGAATGCACCAGACGAGAAGGCCGACGAACCTGCGCCGCCACCGCCAGCCACCTCGCCCGTTTCGTTGCCAGGCAAGACGGACACGGAGCCGCTTGGGCTACTGCCACAGGAATCTGTTTCGGCATCAGCCGACAGAGGCTGATCCCATCGCTCGCGGCGTTGGGCGTCAGCTGGCCCGCTTGATGCCGTGCAAGACGGCCATGAGTTCGTCGACGCCGAAGGGCTTCTGCAGCCAGACCGAGCCGGGAGGCGGGCTTTCGGGTCGGGGACGGCCTGTCGCGAAGATCACCTGAAGCTTTTCGTCCGCCTGGAGGATCTCGACCAGATCCAGACCTGACAGGGCAGGCAGTCCGACGTCGGTCATCAATACATCGAAGGCACCATCGATGAAGCGGTCGCGCGCAACTTCCGCACTCTTGACGCCTGCCGTCCAGTGGCCGAGCGCCTCCAGCATGTCCACGGTTGCAGCAAGCGCTGCCGGATCGTCTTCCACGACGAGGATGCGCAAGGGCTGATCCGCTTCATGCTCATCGGACGCGCCGGACGGCGGCTTCGCTGTGGTGGCCATGGTTTTTGTTCGATTGAAAGGGCCAATTTACGCTTCGATGCGATGAAGCCTGCTTCCGGCAGCGCACGTATCCACGTAGGAAGTACGCCCATTCATCTGCTGGCGCACCCGTCAGCGTGCCAGCGTCGATTTGCCGAACAGGCTTTCGATCAGCTCCACCGCGATCTCCGCCGTGCGGTTGCGCACGTCCAGCGCCGGGTTCAGCTCGACCACGTCGAGCGAACCGAGGCGGCCGGTGTCGGCGATCATTTCCATGCACAGCTGCATCTCGCGGTAGGTGGGTCCGCCGCGCACGCCGGTGCCGACGCCGGGCGCGTAGTCCGGGTCGAGGCAATCCAGATCGAAGCTGACGTGCAGGTGCGTGTCGTCGTCGACGTCCTGCAGCGCTTCGGTCAGCGTGGTGCGCATGCCGTACTCGTCGATGTGGCGCATGTCGAACACGCTCAAGCCGCGCTCGCGGATCGCCTGCTTCTCGTCCGCGTCGACGCTGCGGATGCCGATGAAGCGGATGGCGTCGTGCGTCAGTGCGGCGCGCTCGCCGCTCCAGCCGTTCAGCGCGGCCGGGCCGTGGCCCAGCAGGCAGGCGACCGGCATGCCGTGGATGTTGCCGCTCGGGCTGGTGCTGTCGGTGTTGACGTCGGTGTGCGCGTCGAGCCACAGCACGCGCAGCTTCTGCTTGCGCTGCCGTACGTGCCAGGCGACGGCGCTGATCGAGCCGATCGCGAGGCAATGGTCGCCGCCCATCATCAGCGGAACCTTGCCGGCACCCAGCGCCGCATCGACCGCGTCGTACACCGCACGGTTCCAGGCCACGACCTCGTCGAGATGGCGCAAGCCGTTGGCCGGCGCGTGCCATGGCGTGGCCGGCCCGGCGAGATTGCCGGTGTCGGTCACCTGCAGGCCGAGGCGCGACAGCACACCGGCGATGTCGGCCACGCGCAATGCGTCCGGCCCCATGCCGGCGCCGCGGACGCTGGCGCCGACGTCGGTCGGTGCGCCGATCAGTTGGAGGGTGGTGGTCATCGTGCGGGGCTCTCCGTGTGTCGGGCGAGCTTACGCGCAGGGCGGCGGCGGTTTCAAGACCAGGCGTAACAGCGCACGTCGCTGCAAGGCCAT
>JAZKDL010000197.1:0-12704 GCA_040387575.1 Pseudomonadota bacterium | reverse complement strand
CTGGTGCGCTCCGACCGGCAGGTCACGCTGTCGGGCGATCTGCAGGCGAAGCTCGATGCGGGCCAGCTCACCGTGCGCGGCAACCTCAAGACCGATCGCGCCGTGATCATCCTGCCCGACGAGACCGCGCCGAGCCTCGGCACCGACGTGGTCGTGCGCTCTGCCGCGAAGGACAAGGAGAACGCAGCGGCCGTTCAGCGCGAGATGGCGCGCAACAACGCGCAGATCGCCAAGCCCGATACCGCGAAGCCGCCGGACATCGCGGTCAACTTCAACCTGGGCGACGACTTCGCGGTGCAGGGCCGCGGCATCACGACCCGGCTGGAGGGCGAGCTCGACATCCGCACGACCTCGCTGAGCGGGCCGCCGCGCATCACCGGCGAAGTGCGCACGGTGAAGGGCCAGTACCGCGCCTACGGCCAGCAGCTCGACGTCGAGACCGGGCTGGCGCGCTTCAACGGCCCGTTCGACAACCCGTCGCTGGACATTCTCGCGATCCGCCCGAACATCTCGCAGCGTGCCGGCGTGCAGGTCACCGGCACGGCGCAGGCGCCGCGCGTGCGCCTGTATTCGCAGCCTGCGCTGTCGGACGTCGAAACGCTGTCGTGGGTTGTGCTGGGACGCGCGTCGGCCACGAGCGGCGGCGAGTCGGTGCTACTGCAGCAGGCGGCGCTGGCATTGCTGGGCGGGCTCGGCAAGGGCGGCACCGGCGGCAGCCTGGCCAGCCGCTTCGGCCTGGACGAGATCGGCTTCAAGGGCCCAGGCAGCGGCGGCGACGTGCGCGAGTCGGCGGTGACCGTGGGCAAGCGCCTGGCCAACGACTTCTACCTGACCTACGAACGCAGCCTGGCCGGCACGCTGGGCACGCTCTACATCTTCTACGACCTGACGCAGCGCCTCACGCTGCGCGGACAGGCCGGGCTGCAAAGCGGCATCGACCTGATCTACACGCTGAAGTACGACTGAACGAACTGGTAAAGTCGCTGCCGCCCAAGTCCTCGTAGTTCAATGGATAGAACGGGGTCCTCCTAAGACTCAGATACAGGTTCGATTCCTGTCGAGGGCACCAGCAAGCAGCCTCCCGACGCGCGTCATCCGCAACGCTACCGCGCTACGATGAAACGATGCCCATACATCGCCTTCGCCACGGAGCCGCCATCCTTTGTGCCGCCGCCCTTCTTGCGGCCTGTTCATCACCAGTTCGAATCCCCGGGGCAGCATCGGTTGCCGAAGCTGATCGGCCTGCGCGCACTCCCGTTCAACCGGTCGCGGACCTGT
Organism: Pseudomonadota bacterium; assembly: GCA_040387575.1. Lineage (GTDB taxonomy): Bacteria > Pseudomonadota > Gammaproteobacteria > Burkholderiales > Burkholderiaceae_C > Variovorax. Next base: position 11,426 of record JAZKDL010000197.1, on the reverse strand, counting down.
CCCCGGCACAAGCGCTGACACCTCAAGCCCAAGGCCTGCGGGTCCGTTGGAGTGGCGGCATCAACGCCATCGACGCGCACGACGGTGGGCAGCAATGCTTCACGCTATTGCATGCCACGTTCGATGCACGGCAAGCTCTGCAATGGCCGCGCGAGCCGCAAAATTTCGTCGCTTGCGGTCAGGGTCGTTACGACCAGCAACTCGTGACCCAGTTCACCTTGCTGACCCTGGATGGCCGAGTGACCGGCCAACAGCTTCTTCTGGGCCGACCGGTGCCGGTCATCGAGATCGATGCGCTGTACAGGCATTCCGACTGCGTACAAGGCAGCGAGAAGAGCCCGGAGTGCTACTCGGGCTTTCTCCAGCCGAAGAAGCCTTGACCGATTTGCGCCGAGTTAACGGTCAAGGCTCCAGGCTCAAGCGAGCGCCGGACTCAGCAGATAGAAGGCGACCAGGACCAGCGAACAGGTCACCAGGGCGGACAGGAATATGACCATCCAACGGATGGGACGCTTTTGAACTCGTTTGCTTTCAGACATGCGCTGAATGCTCAGGCACCGCGCCGTACCAGGATGTGGGACGGTGCCCATGCCGCGGCGCGGACACCGCTGCAAGCGCACGCCAACCCAAAGCCCATCCCCGGCCTCAGCCGGCCTCTCCCTTGCGCAACGCATGGTGCAGGCGCGCATACCGCATGCGGGTGATGTGCAGGATTGCAGTTCCTCGCAATGATGGACACCACAATGAGACAACTCCCCAATGAACGCAAAGGCTGCGCAGCACCCCGATGCCATACCGGGGCAACCCGATGCTGAGAAACGTCCTGATCGGCATGTTGTTGGTGGCGACGGTGCTGCTGGGCATGGCCGTGGCCCGCCTGGAGGGCTACCACTACGCCTCGGAAACTGGCGTGTGTTCGCAGATCTATCCGCGCGACGCCATCGCGAAATTGGCACGCCACAAATGCCTGCACGGTGGTGGGGCACGCAACCCGATCGAGCATCTGATCCACGGCGTCATGCCCGACTAGCCAGCGTCAGCTGACCAGCATCTTTCGCTTCTGTTGCACGAACTCCTCCGGCGTGAGGATGCCCTTGTCGACCAGCGCGGCGAGCCGCTCCAGACGGCCGACGACATCTTCCAGCGATGTGCTGCCATTCGGCGACGGCGGTCGGCGCACGGCGATGCGCCGCGCCTCGATCGCGTCGCGCGCCCTGCTGCTGAACGCGAGCACCGTCTTCTTGCGGACACGTTCGACCACGCGCTGCGCGCCAGCCTCCTCGATCACCAGCTTGCCGGAGAAGATACCCAGGTGGCTGGACACCGCATTGACCTTGCCGAGATCGATCGAGGTCTGTTGAAGTGTCCGCAGCCAACCCTTGCGCAGGAACAGCAGCCGCCGGTCGGTGAGCGCGATCAGCCAGTGGTGCCCGCCCATGGCGCCTGCGGTGAAGCACAGCAGCGGCTCGCGATCAGCCAGCACCTTGGGAAGTTGTCGAAACTCGCGCCGGCCGAGCAAGCCGGCGTCACCGATGTCCTTGGCGATGCGTGCGTACTCGCGCTTGCTGTCAGACGCTCTGGCGTTCTTGAAATCGAAAGGCATGGCCTGTCCTCGAGAGAAGCCGTTTGTTGCAACGGCTGTTTGCATGTTGTTTCAATCAAATCAACATTGACACAATTATGTTCTCACGTTGTACGCCATACGTGTTGGTGGGCTTATCCCATGTTCGGGGGATGCCGAGGGTTTGCACTGAAGCCGCACCGCGAACCGATAAGCTGGCGCCATGTTCGCTCTCAAGCTTCGCCGCGTCGCCCTGCTCCTGCTCGCCACCGCCGTTCTGCTCGGTTGCTGGGTGGTGCCCTTCGACCAGCCTGCGCGGGCGCAGGTCGAGTCCGGGTTGCAGCGTGCACTGACCGCCTTTGCCGCCGCACGGGCGCTCGGCGCGGTGATTTCGGTTGCCCAGGGGACGCAGCTGGACGTCACGCCGGGCGGCTTCGGCGTCAGCCTCGCGCCCGGGCAGGCGCTGCAGCCGCTGAACGAACTGGTCGACAGGTTCGGCGCCATCATGCTGGCAGCGAGCGTCGCCTTCGGGATCCAGTTGCTGTTGCTGAACATCGGCGCGCATGCACTCGTGTCCGGCCTGGCGAGCGCGGCCGTGCTGCTCTGGCTTGTACTGCGCTGGCGCGGCGGCGACGCCCGTGCCGGGCGCTGGCTGCAGCCCATGCTCGTCGCACTGCTCCTCGTGCGCTTCGCGGTGCCGCTGTCGGCGCTGGCGAACGAGGCTGTCTACCGAACCTTCATGGCCGACGAGTACCACGCGGCGTTGGCCACGATCGAGAAGTCGCCGGCCGCGGTGTCCGGCCGCGCCCTGGAGCCGAACGTCGGCGGCGATGGTCTGGTCGAGCGCATCCGCAACTGGTGGAAGGGCCTTCCGGACGTCAAGGCCGGCTACGACGCGATCCTGAATGCGGCGTCCGACTGGACTGCGAAGATGGTCCGGCTGATGGCGCTGTTCATCCTGCAGACGATGGTCCTGCCGATCGCCTTCATGGCAGCGGCCTGGTGGACGATCCGATGGAGCATGGCCGGTCTGGCGCCGCACCGCTGAGCGCCGGGCGACTTGCTCAGCCGAGCATGCGGGTGAGGTCGGGCCAGCAGATCACGATCAGCAACGCCAGCAGCACGAACGACAGGGCAGAAACGCCGGCCATCAGCTTGGAAGCGAACACGCCTCGAGGCGGGATCGTCTTTGCGTCGGCCGGCGCCGACGACGTGCTTACGGCCTCCACCCGGTGAGTTGACGGTGAGGATGGCGCCACCGCGGGCTCCCTGAGCGAATCCCACTTGCTGGCCCAAGGCGCAATGTGCGTATCGGCGGCAACGCCTGCGGCGCTGTTCAGTTGTCCAGAATCCGGCTCTGATGCCATGAAGCTTCCTTGCGTGCAATGCGGGCGAGCGTGCCAGCATTGTTCCCCCTTGAGAGGCCATATGCACACAAAAGTTCACGCCTCCAGGAAGCATTGAGTAACATTTTTTTAATTGCGAACTACGCTTTTCGCGCACGCCGGCCAACGCGACGGTTCGGCTGTTGAGCCGTTCTTGTCGCGACGACGTCGATCAATTCGTGCAGTCCGGAATCCCTCGGGAGATCGCGCAATGCGTCTTCCGCCACCATGTTTTGGCAGCCAGTACGCGTCTTCAGCCACGCCGCCAACACGCGTGCCGCAAAACTCGACGGCCGCGAATCAGCACGCCAGCGTGCGAATTTTCCAAAACCCTCCTCGTCCGACATGCCTGCCTTTCTCGATACAAAGTACCACTAATGTATCTTTTTGAAAGCGGCTTGGCATGTGCCGTTCGGCGGACAAGACAAGCATCGTGCGGCACCTCCGCAGACACGCCGTGTGAGTCTTGTAACTCAAAAGTGAACGTCGTTGATTGGGCTGAGCGACACATTCATGCACAAGACGCACCGGCGAGCGCTTCCCTCGGCGACACCATGCGTTGCTCCGCAATGCGCGCTGCAAGATGGTCCGCATCGCGCGCCACACCTGAAAAGCGCCCTGATCCCCAGGTGTGCAGCCACGGCAGGCCCAGGAAATACAGCCCCTTCACACCCGTCACGCCGCGCAGATGCACCGGCTCGCCGCGTCCGTTGAAGACCGGGGCGTCGACCCAGCCGAAGTCCGGCAGAAAGCCGATGCACCACACCACGCTCGTGATGCCCGACGCCTTCAGGCTCAAGGCCGTGCGCTCGTCCTTGGGCGTCCAGACCGGCTCGTAGACGTCGCCCGGCGGCGCCTCGATGCCCTGGGCCGCGATGTACTTGTCGATCGAGGCATTGATGCCGTTGAAGATCCGGTCGGCATGGTCGAGGTTGTCGCGCAGGTTCGGCTTGAACTCGAGCGTGTCGCCGTCCAGCCCGGTCATCAGGCCGTAGAGCTCCATGCCTTCCAGCGCGAAGCGGCGCAGGTCGATGTCGCGGCCGCCATCGCGGCCCGTCACGTAGTGGTTGGTGTTGTCGCGCACGCCCTCGCGCAACGGATGTTCGGTGACCGGCATGTCGTAGTAGTTCATGTCGGCCAGCCAGTCGACCACGTCCTTGCCGCGGTAGAAGCGCGCGCAGCGCGGCGCGTTGCCGGTGGCCAGGTAGACCTTGCGGCCCGCCAGGTGCAGGTCTTCGGCGATCTGCGAGCCCGACTGGCCGCAGCCGACCACCAGCACCGCGCCCTCTGGCAACTGCGCCGGATTGCGGTACTGCGCCGAGTGGTACTGCACGATCGACGCCGGCAGCTTCTCGGCCATGCGCGGCACCACCGGCTTGTGATAGCCGCCCGACGCCACCACGACCTGGTCGGCGGTGAAGCGGCCTGCGCTGGTGTCGACGGTGTAGTACGCAGCCTCGCCGGCGCGGGAGATCTTGTCGACCGTCACGCCTTCGAGCGCGGGCGCCTGCACCTGCTCGACGAAGCCGGCGAGCCAGCTGTTGATCTCGTCCTTCACCATGAAACCGTGCGGGTCGCTGCCGGTGTACGACCAGCCGGGCAGATTGCACTGCCAGTTCGGCGTGACGAGGCAGAACGAGTCCCAGCGCTGGGTGCGCCACGAATGCACCAGCGTGCGCTTCTCGATCACGAGGTGGTCGATGCCGCGCTGCTGCAGGCAGTGGCTCAGCGACAGGCCGGACTGGCCGCCGCCGACGATGACGACGCTGTAATGGGTTGTCTTGGGAGTCATGGTGTCTTTGTCGGTGGGGATAAAGGGAGTGATCGCGTCAATCGAAGGCCACGACCGTGACCTGTGCGTCGGGCTGGTCGCTGAAGCGCGCGGCGATGTGTTCGATCTCGGCGAGTTGGTCCATCGCCTGCGAGCAGGCAAAGCCGAACTTGGCGCGCACGCGTTCCGACGCGATGCCGAGCGCCTCGCGTGTGCGCATCAGGAAATCGGGCAGCGCATAGCGCTCGCCCGGGACGAGAAAGTCCTGCACGACGAGCGACGGCGAATAGCAGCGCGTTTCGCTCTGGTCGGGCCAGCGGACTTGGAAATGCATGACGGGCATGGAAGGGTTCCTCAGCGAAGGTGGGTGCGCAGCGTGTCCGCGGCGGCGCCACGCAGGCCTTCGCGGTAGAGCTGTATATGGCGGGCCGCGCTCGCAGCCCAGTTGAATCGTTCGCCCAGCCGCGCGGCCGATGCGGCGATGCGGGACGGCGATCGATCGGCCAACGCGGCCAGCAGCGCCTCGGCGATCGACGCCGAGCGTGTCGGATCGGCCCAGTGGCAATCACCGTCCTCGAGATACTCGGTGAAAGGCGCGATGCGCGACACGACCACCGGCACGCCGCTCGCAAGCGCCTCCAGCGTCACGAGCCCGAAGCCCTCGTTGAGCGAAGGCATCGCCACCACATCGGCCAGGCGATAGAGCGCCGGAATGTCGTCGTCAGGCAACGCACCGGTCAGCACGATCGCCTGGCCACGGCCGATCGGCAGATCGCTCGCCTGCGCCAGCGCAGCGAAGTCGCGGCCGTACTGCGCGTGGTCGAGCAGGCTCGCGCCGCCGGCGATCACGAGTTGCGCATCGGGCCAGGTGGCGCGCAGCAGCACGAAAGCTTGCAGCAGGCGCAGCGTGTTCTTGCGCTCTTCCACACCGCCCAGCGCCAGCACCACAGGCGCACCGGTGCGCACGCCGAGGCGCTCGGCCAGCGCCGCATCGGCCGACGCCCGAACCGGACTGAAGCGCCCTTGCTGCAGGCCGTTGCGCACCTCGTGCGCGTCGACGCCGTGACGCCGGGCAAGGATGTCCTTCCACAAGCCGCTCACGCAGAACACCTGGCGCGCTGCACGAAACCCGCGCGACTGCCAGCGCATGAGCTGCAGGTCGTCGAACACCTCGAGGTGATGCACCGTGCGCACGAAGCCGTCGATCAGCCCGCGCGCCTGAAGATTCGCCAGCGCATTGCCGCCGATCGGATCGTGCGTGTGCAGCACGTCGAAGCGCGCGGTCTGCAGCAGTTCGGCGATGGACGCGGCGAAGGCGTCGATGCGCGTGCCGACCATCTCCACCATGTCGCGCGGCGTCGGCCCGACCGGGATCAGCCGCGTCGCACAACGCACCGGGCGGAAGAACTGCTGGCCGGGCGACGCCGGCGCCATCACGGTCACGTCGTGGCCCGCGGCGTGCAGCGCATCGGCGAGTTCCAGTGTGTGGACCACGCCGCCGCGCGGGTTGACCGAATGGGTCAGCAGCCCGATTTTCAACGGCTGCGCGGCAGGCGTCATCGGCGTGAATTCAGGCATGCGACACCTGCCCTTCATGCGGCTCGCAGATGAACGCGTCCTGCTTCAGGTCCCACAGCAGCGCACGTTCGTCGCCTTGCCGCAGCACCAGCGTGCGCGTGTCGTTCACCTCGCCGACCACGTTGCAGGCGATGTCGCGCGCGGCAAACCGGGTGAGCACCGCGCCGAGCTTTTCGGGCCGCACGCTCAGCACGAAGCCGAAGCTCGGGAAGGATGTGAGCCAGCGCAGCATCGGCACACCTTCAGGCCGCGGTATCGCGTCGAGGTCGATCGTTGCACCGACCTTCGAGCACTCCAGCAGCATCAGCGAGGTGCCGATGGCGCCGGCCATGCTGATGTCCTTGGCCGCGTCGCAGAGTCCGGCCTCGGCCAGCTCGGGCAGCAGTTCGAGGTCGGCCCGCAAGCGCGCGCCGGGCGCCGTGGTCGATGCGTTCCAGTACGGAAAAGGCTCCTGGTAGGCGCCGCGCAAATCCACCGCCATCACCAGCAGATCGCCTGGCCGCGCGTCGAAGCTGGTCAACAGCTTCTTCGCATGGCCCAGGATGGCGACCGCCAGTTGCGGCCGTGCGCTGCGGTTGTTGCTGTGGCCGCCGACGATCGGCACGCCGTACTTCGCCGATGCGTCCGCCATGCCCTTGAGCATCTGGTCGGCCGGCTGCATGCCGACGCTCCACATCGCGTCGACCACCGCCGTCGGCCGGCCGCCCATCGCGTAGATGTCGCTGACGTTGACCATCACGCCGGAGTAGCCCGCGAACCAGGGCATGCGCTCGATGAAGTCTTCGACCAGGCCTTCGATGGCGAACAGCAGATAGCCACCGTGGCCGTCTGGAATGGCCGCGCAGTCGTCGCCGACGGGCACCGCCTGCGCGAGGTCCGCGCCGCCGCCAGGCAGCGACTCGCCGAGCACCGCGACGATCTCGCTGATGTCGCGCTTGTGCGCGAAGCCGCGGCTCTCGCGAAGCGCGACCACGATCTCTTCGAGCGCCGTCGCATTGCGCCCTCTCCCGCCGGGAGAAGATTGGGGCGAGGGCACCGGGCCGTCAATGAGCGCAGCGGCCTTATCCACGGCCGCCGCCCTCACCCTGCCCTCTCCCGGAGGGAGAGGAAAAAGAAGAACGTGCGCGCGAGACGAATCCGCTCACCGGGTCATGGCACGGCGGGTAATGCGACAAGTCGGGTTGCATCTCGACATGCGCCCGTCCATGGATGGCGAGCGCACCGGTCGTGCGCCAGTGCAGCTTGTGGAACAGCGCCTCGTTCTGCGCCTGCACGTGCGCCATGAAGGTGCGGCAGCCCTGCGCATGCGCGCGCGTCACGGCCAGCCGGATCAGCGTCGCGCCCAGGTGACCCTGGCTGCGAAACGCCGCGTGCACCGCGAGACGCGAGCCCCACCACAGGCCGGGTGAGGCTTCATGAATGCGCACGGTGCCGACCACCTGGTCCGGCATGCCGCCGATGCAGGACATCGCCACCAGCAGTTGCGCCTGGTCGTCGACCGCATCGCGATCGTCGCCGACGAAGATGCCCTGCTCGATGCAGAACACCGCGCGGCGCAGCGCATGCGCTTCGTCGCGCTCCCACTGCTGTGCGGCTTCGCGCACCAGGAACTCGACCGGCGCGTAATGCGCGACCGGGTCGACGACGTCATCGATGCAGCTCATGGCGCGCTCCCGTTCAGGACTCGTAGACCGACAGGGAAGAGCACGCGCCGCACTTGCCGCAGCCTGCCTTGATGTCGCTCGACCGCAGGTTGGCCGCGGCCACGCGCTGCCCCAGCGGCTCGAGGATCGACTTCATGAACGCCGGCGTCGGCGCGGGATGGTCTTCCAGCGGCGTGCCGCTGATCGGCACGAAGGGCACGACGAACGGGTACACGCCCAACGCGAGCAACCGGTCGCAGATGTCGAGGATCGCCTCGCGCGTATCGCCCAGCCCGGCCAGGATGTAGGTGCTGACCTGGCCGCGGCCGAACACGGCGACGGCCGCCTCGAAGGCGCTCATGTAGCGCGAGATCGGCACGCTGGCCTTGCCCGGCATGATCTTCTCGCGCACGGCGGGCGTCACCACTTCGAGGTGCATGCCCAGCGTGTCGATGCCGGCCGCCTTCATGCGGTGGAACCACTGGTCGTCGTCCGGCGGCTCGCACTGGCCCTGAATGGGAATGTCGACCGCGGCCTTGATCGCGAAGGCGCTCTCGCAGAGGATCTGCGCGCCGCGGTCGGTCGCGTTCGGCGTGCCGGTGGTCAGCACCATGTGCTTCACGCCGTCGAGCAGCACGGCGGCGCGTGCGACCTCGGCGAGCTGCTCGGGCGTCTTGCGCGCCACCGTGCGGCCGGCCGCGAGCGACTGGCCGATCGCGCAGAACTTGCAGGTCTTCTTGCGGCTCTCGTAGCGGATGCAGGTCTGCAGCACCGTCGTGGCCAGCACGTCGCTGCCGTGCAGCGTGGCGATGTGCCCGTACGGCACGCCGTCGAAGGTCTGCATCTTCGTGAAGCGCGGCTGCTTCGGAAAGCTGATGCTGGCGATCGGGATCGTGCCGCGCGTGATGGTGCTGTTGCCCATCGCGTCGGGCGCCTGCGCGGTGAAGGGCGAGTTCCACGCGGTCGACGTGTGCACCGGCACCATGATCGTGTGGCCGTCGACCGTCACGGCCTTGTGGTCCGACGGGCCCGCGCCGCCGCGGCGGCTGGCCGCACCTGCGGAAGGATCAACCAGCCGCAACCCGAAGGACTGCAACTCGGTCATCAGCTGGCGGCTGGAGGGGCTGGTCGGCGGCGTTGCGGTGGTCATGGATGCTCCCGTGGGTGGTGGAGGAAAGAGGTGCGCCCGCAGGCATCGCGAAGGTGGTCGCGGCGGGGCGTTCGTTGATGGCCAGGCTCAACAGCTCGGGCCGCGCGTAGTGGCCGACCGAATCCATCATTCGCTTGCGCTTGGTGATGAGCGCCATGTCGAGGTCGGCGATGACCATGCCTTCGCCTTCGGTCAGCGGCGGCGCGAGGTGCTTGCCTTCCGGCGAGACGATCGCCGTGTGGCAGCCGCCGCGCAGCGCCTTCTGCAGGCCGGCGTCGGGCGTGATGGCGACGATCTGCGCATCGGTGAGCCAGCCGGTCGCGTTGACGACGAAGCAGCCCGATTCGAGCGCGTGATGGCGGATGGTCACTTCCATCTGCTCCGCGAAGATCGGCCCGACCAGCGAGCCGGGGAACTGCGCGCAGTGGATCTCTTCGTGCTGCGCCATCAGGGCGTAGCGCGCGAGCGGGTTGTAGTGCTCCCAGCAGGCCAGCGCGCCGACGCGGCCGACGGCGGTGTCGACCACCTTCAGCCCCGCCGCGTCGCCCTGGCCCCAGATCATCCGCTCGTGGTACGTCGGCGTGATCTTGCGGCGCTTGAGCGCGAGCGTTCCGTCGGCGTCGAACAGCAGTTGCGTGTTGTAGAGGCTGCCATGGTCGCGCTCGTTCACGCCCAGCACCACGACCACGCCGCGCGCCCGCGCCCGTTCGGCCACGGCCAGCGTGACCGGGCCCGGCACGACCACCGACCGCTCCATCAGCCGGATGTGGGCCGGCCCCTGCAGCACGGGCGGCTGCACGAAGGAGAAGTACGGGTAGTAGGGCACGAAGGTCTCGGGGAAGACCACGATCTGCGCGCCCTTCGCGGCCGCCTGGTCGATGGCCTCGCACACCTTGTTCAAGGTGCCGTCGTGGCTGTCGAAGTCGGGCGCGATCTGGACCGCGGCCGCGCGGACGATGCGTGATGCACTCATGGCAGGCCTCGCGCGCTCAGAGCGTCCAGGTGTCGAGGATGACGGCGCCGGCCTTCTTGTGCAGCAGCACGATGTCCAGCACGTCGAGCGGGTTGATCGGGGTGATGCCCGGGATCAGAGCGCCTTCTCCGTGGCCGTACAGCGCCTGCAGCGCGAAGCGGCAGGCGTAGACCTTGCCGCCTTCTTCCATGAACTTGACGATCTGCTTGTTGAAGTTCTGGTGGCCGGGGAACGCTTCGTCGCCCAGCGTCGGAAAGCCGCGCTGCACGCCGAGCGTGACGCCGGGGCCATACAGCAGCACCGAAGTCTCGTAGCCCTTGCGCTTCAGACGCGTGGCCTGCAGAAGATTGACGAAGCCGATCGAGCCTTCGAAGGCCACGGTATGGAAGGTGACGAGCGCTTTCTCGCCGGGCTCGGCCTTCACGTCCTCGAAGACTTTTTCTTCGTAATCGACAAGGTGCTCGCCGGTGACGTTGGGGGCTTTGGTGACTTTGGGCATGGGGTGGCTCCAGTGAATGAACGAGGGATGAAGGTGTTGCGCGCCCTTCTCCTTCGCATGCGATGTGCCACCCGCCGACGGCCTTGATCCGATCAACTCGCGATCAATCAGATGCGGTGCGCCATGCGGCCGATGAAAAAAATTTTCGGCCCCGAAAAGTCGGCGTCGACAGACGCCTGACCGCGCGTTTTCGCACCCGAAAGAGGCATTGATCGTGCGATCAATGCACCCGATCAATGGATCGTCGTGCACGCGATCCATGCATTTCTGCCCTCTGTACGCGGCACGGAACATGCGTTCATCCCATCAGATCAATGCAATCAATGAATGCGATCAAGTCACCATGAACAAGCACATCCAGCTGTGGCAGAAACGCCTTGAAACCAGTGACAAACCGGCTTACCTCTTGCTGGCCGACTTGATCGCCGAAGACATTCGCACCGGCCGCCTCACCGCCCGCGACAAGCTGCCCACGCTGCGCGACCTGGCGGCCGATCTGCGGCTCAACTACACGACCGTGGCACGCGGCTACGCGGAGGCGCGCAAGCGCGGGTTGATCGACTCGCGCGCGGGCACCGGCACCTTCATCCGCGGCACCAGTCCCGCGCTGCCGCTGCGCGGTGGCGGCACCGCCGAGATGACGATGAACCTGCCACCGGAGCCGCAGGACGCGGCGCTGATCGACCGCATGAAGGACAGTGCATCGCGCCTCATGGCCGACACCGACATGTACGACCTGCTGCGCTACCAGGACTTCGGCGGCAGCGTGCGCGACCGCGAGGCAGCCATGCAGTGGCTGCGGCCGCGCCTGCCCGACTGCCGGCTCGACCAGATGCTGGTGTGCCCCGGCATCCACAGCGTGCTGG
>JAZKDL010000196.1:0-11762 GCA_040387575.1 Pseudomonadota bacterium | reverse complement strand
CGGATAAATTAGTTCGCATGCATTGTAAAAATAAAATTCGTGTCCATTGAACAAGCAGCGAATTGTCAGTTTTCTACGTATTGAAAAATACAAATGCTTTGATATCAATTTCTGGCCAATGGATGACCATGGCGATCCGCTGAGCGCATCGATTGGTGTCTAACCTGGAACGCCTACGCCCCACCCTCCGCCGCGAACCAGTCGCGAGGGGAGCGGCCCTGATCCGGCCCGAGGCTCGAAAAGCCGCCGTCCACCGGCAGGTCCACGCCGGTGATCCACGAGGCCGCGGCCGAACACGCGAACACCACCGCCGCCGCGACTTCCTCGCCGCGCCCTACGCGACCGAGCGGATGCACCCGCGCGCCGACCGCATCCGCCTTCTCGATCGATCCGCCGCTCATGCGTTCCATCGCGGGCGACCAGGTCCAGGCGGGCGACACGCTCACGCAGCGGATGCCTTGCGGTGCCAGCGTCACCGCCAGGTTGCGGGTGAGCTGCAGCATGCCGGCCTTGGATGCCGGATAGGTCGCGCGCCCGGCCGCGCCGAACTTGCCGCCGGTGCTGCCGAGGTTGATCACCACCGCGCCGCGCGGCATCACTTCCGCCGCCTGCTGCGCAAAGATCGCGGCCGACACCAGGTTGACGTTCAGCGTGTTCAGCCACTGCGCGCGCGTCGACGCGACGCCCGCGTCGTCGTACACGCAGGCGCTGTTCACCAGCAGGTCGAGCCCGCCGAAGCGGGCCAGCGTTCGCGCGATGCAGCGCGCGATCTGCGCGTCGTCGGTGATGTCGGTGTCGAGGTAGATCGCGGCGTCGCCGAGCGACCTGGCCGCCGCGAGGCCGGCCGGGTCGTCGATGCCCGCGAGCATCACGCGCGCGCCGGCCGCCACCAGACCGCGCGCCACGTCCAGCCCCAAGCCCTGCGTGGCGCCGGTGACGATGGCGACCTTGCCGTCGAGCCGCGTCATGCCAGGGCCTCCAGCGCCGCGAAGCCGTCGGCAACCGTCGTGATCGTTGCAACCAACGCCATGCTCGCGAGCGCGGCGTCGTGCACCGCGCGGTCGGCGGCGGCGCAGGCGTCGGCCGCGACGAACACGTCGAAGCCTCGGTCGGCCGCGTCGCGCACCGTGCCTTCGACCACCGAATGCGTCGCCACGCCGGCGACCAGCAAGTGCCGCGTGCCGAACAGTCGCATCAGCTGCTCGACCGGCGTGCCCGCGAAGGCGCTGATGCGCGTGTGCGTCACCACGTGTTCGGTGGCGCTCGCCCGGGGCGCGAGTTCGGGCAGGAAGTCGGCGCCCCATTCGCCGTCGCGCACCGCACCGAGTTCGACTGTCTTGCGGAAGATCGGCGTGTTGCGTGGGCAGTCGGCGTAGTCGGGCCGGAAGGCGATGCGCACGTGCACGATCGGCCAGCCGCGCTGGCGTGCACCCGCGAGCAACGCGGACGCCGCCGCGATCACCTGCTCGCGCACCGGGTCGCCCGCCGCGAGGCCGACGCGGATGCGGCCGTCGGGGTGCAGCGTCTCGTTCTGGTAGTGCAGCGCCAGCACCATCGGCGGTATGGCGCGCAGGTCGGTCTGCGCGCTCACACGAAGACCTCGAGGTTGCCGAACACGCTGTCGCAGTTGATCAGGTCGACGCGCTTGAGCTGCATGCGGAAGCCGCCGCCGTCATCCACCGCCAGCTTGTGGAAGACCTGGCCCGCGAGCTGGCGCGGCTCCAGCCGGTACTCGGCGTAATGCAGGTTCGAACAGACGATCAGGTGGCCGTCGGCGTCGAGCCCGTCGATGTGCACGTTGCCGACCAGCCGGTTGCTGCGCGTCGGCGGCTGCTGCGACCAGTTGCGCGGATGCAGCAGCCGGCGCACGCGGGTCTCGCGCAGCATGCGGTCTTCCCAGAACAGCGAGATCTGGGTGAACGGATCGCGCTGGCCGTGGTGGCGCGGCATCCAGTAGCGGCCGTCGTCGGTCCACAGCGCGAGCCAGTCGTCGAAGCGGCGCTCGTCGAGCAGCCGCGCTTCGTGCCACAGGAAGGCTTCGACGCGTGCGCGCAATGCCGCATCGGCCGGCGCGGGAGAAACGGGCTGGGTCGAGACGTCGAAGGTGCGGTCAAGCAGCTGCATGGCAGCCTCCTTCGCAGGTGGTTGCAGCCATGGGCGCCGAAGTCGATGCGTGCGGGTTCAGCATGTACTCGCGCCAGGCCGCGAACTGGTTGCGCATCGGCAGCTCGCTGGTGCCGTTGGTCGACACCGCGCCGTCGGGCAGTGTGCGGTCGGTGCCGACGTAGCGGTGCAGGCTCACCCACTCGCCGCCACGGTTCTGGTTGCCCTGCTGGCAGCGGCGGTACAGCTCGACGTCGTCGGGCATCACGTTCGAAGATGGCGAGTTGATCAGGTTGGCGTAGGTCAGCGCACGGTCGAACACGGCGTCGGGCGCGCCCTTGCAGCGGAACAGCTGGATTTCGACCAGCGTGCGGTCGACCGTCACCGGCCGGATCACGCGGAACTGCTGGAACACGTTGTGCGGCGAGCCGCTGCCGTACAGGATGGTGTTGTGCCGTGCCATGCCGAGGATCTCGCGGGCGCGCTCTTCGCCGTAGGCCTCTTGCAGGCAGTCGAAGTGCGCGCGCGACACCGGGTCGCGCGTGGCGGCGCCGGGGTCGAAGATGCCTTCCATGTAGCCGTGGCCGCGGTGGTAGGCGCGCAGTTCCAGCTTTTCCCAGAAGGCATAGGGCTCGCCGTTGCCGTCCTGGATCAGCAGCTCGAAGGGCATCTCGCCGATGGCTTCGGCCTCGGCGCGCGCGGCCTCCACCGACGACTCGTGCGTCACTCGCGCGTGCATGGTGTCGTGCAGGTTCTCGTAGAACACCTTCCAGTTCGACTCCTGCATCACGCGGAACACGCCGCCCGCCACCTCGACCTCGCCGGTCGGCGAGCGGTCGCACAGGTTGTCGATCGAACTCGCCACGCCGCCGAGGAACTCGACCAGCCCCGGCCCTTCGGCGCTCTGGCTCGCGAAGACGAAGCCGCGGTAGCTGTCGACCCGCGCCAGCGGCGCCATCGAGAACTGCGGATCCGCCGGGTCATAGGCCGTGCCCTCGAAGCCGTTGCGCATCGGCGCCCCGAGGTGCGTGCCGTCGAGCTTGAAGGTCCACGCGTGGTACGGGCATCGAAAGAACTTGCCGGCGCAGCCGTCGCCTTCGGGCACCAGCTTCGCGCCCTTGTGCGGGCAGCGGTTGTAGAGCACCTTGGCCGCGCCGTCCTGCGCACGCACCAGCACCACGTCCTGGTCGCCGATGCGGGTGGTGTGGAAGTCGCCGGTAGCCGGCACCTGGCTCTCGTGGCCGACGTAGATCCAGGCCTGGCCGTAGATGCGTTCCATCTCCAGCTGGAAGATGGCCGGGTCGGTGTAGACGCGCTTGTGCACGCTGTCGGGCCGGACCAGGCGGTCCAGCTCCTCGTGGTCGATCGTCATCGGGGGTCTCCTGTCGCGGTTCAGTCGATCGGACCAGTGTCGGCACGCGGACCGGTGTGCACTAGCCGCGATCCGCAAGCGCGCTATCCGGAATCGGCAACGACGCGGCCGGCCGATGCGCTGCCGAAATCGGACAGGCCGTTGTCGGCGGCTTGCGGTTTACGGATAGCTGCGCGCGGGGTGGCTTCCCATACTTCGCGGCAACCCCAACCCGTTGAGCCTCACCGGAGCTTCCGCATGCCACGACCCACCCTGATGAAACAGCTGACTCTCGCCACCACGCTCGCGCTCGCCCTGGCGGGCTTGGCGGCCACCACGGCGAGCCATGCGGCGGACGCCGTGAAGATCGGCTTCCTGACCACGCTCTCGGGGCCCGGCGCGGTGATCGGCCAGGAGGTGCGCGACGGCTTCAACCTCGGCATCCAGCATGGCGGCGGCAAGATCGGCGGCCTGCCGGTGGAGATGACCATCGTCGACGACCAGCAGAACGCCGACAGCGCGCGCCAGACGGTCGAGCGCTTCCTGAAGCGCGACAAGGTCGACGTGATGACCGGCATGGTGTTCAGCAACGTGCTGCTGCCAGTGCTGCCGACCATCCTGTCGAACGACACGATCTACCTGAGCCCCAACACCGGCCCGAGCGACTATGCCGGCGCCAAGTGCGACCGCAACTTCTTCTCGGTCGCCTGGCACAACGAGGACATCCCGCAGGCCGTGGGCAAGTACGCGACCGACCGCAAGTTCGCGCGGGTTGCGCTGATCGCGCCCAACTACCCGGGCGGGCGTGAATCGCTGACCGGCTTCAAGCGCCAGTACAAGGGCGAGGTGGTGGAAGAGATCTACACCAAGATGGGCCAGCTCGACTATTCAGCCGAACTGGCGACCATGCGCGCGGCCAAGCCGGACGCGATCTTCTTCTTCCTGCCGGGCGGCATGGGCGTGAACTTCATCAAGCAGTTCGGCGCATCCGGGCTCGGCAAGCAGGTCGCGCTGCTGGCGCCGGGCTTCTCGGCCGACGAGGACACCATTGCCGCCATTGGCGAGCCGATCGCCGGGCTCTACAACAGCTCCCAGTGGGCGGCCGACCTGCCGAACGCGGCGAACCAGAAGTTCGTGGCGGACTTCCGCAAGGCCTATGGCCGCACGCCGACGCTGTATGCCTCGCAGGCGTACGACACGGCGTTGCTGCTCGACAGCGCGGTGCGCGCCGTCGGCGGCAAGGTGGAGGACCACGAGGCGCTGCGCAAGGCCCTGCGCAAGGCGGATTTCCAGTCGGTGCGCGGACCGTTCCGCTTCAACACCAACCAGTACCCGATCCACAACCTCTACACCCGCGTGGTCGAGAAGGACGCGCAGGGCAAGCTGACGAACCGCCTGGTCGGCACCACCATGACGGACCATGTAGATCCGTCGGTGGACGCGTGCGCGATGAAGTGAGGCTCAGCGGAGGCGCGGATTGTTCCGGATGGCGGCGCCCAGCTTGCTGGTCGCGTCCGTGCCGGCGCGGTTCGCGGCCAGGCTGAAGTTGCTCTTGAACTCGCTGAACTCGGCCACGCCCTGGCCGGTGACGCGCAACTGGGCGACTTCGGCGCCGGTCGCGTCGGTCACTTTGCAGACGAACTCCGTGCTGAACTCCGTTGGCGGCCAGGTGAACGGCGACGGCGAGTTCGAGGTGGTGTTGATCTGCGGTGTGAACACCAGCACGGCGCCGGCGTCGCGTACGGCGTTGGCGTCCGTGGCCGAGGGCACGACCGCGACGTCGGTGTAGACCGAACGCAGTGTGTCGCGCAGGCTCTTCTCGAGGTCCCGGTATGGGTAGTAGCTGACCTTGTCGCCGCCACCGCCCTGTGTGGTGACCTGCTTGGCACGGTCGGCGTCGGTCATGGCGTAGGCCACCTTCTTCTGAATCAGATTGGCTTCGACGCGATCAGGCGTGTTCTCCGCCTGTACCACGATGGGGTGCGCGCAGCCTGCAAGCAGAGCGGCGAATGCGAGTGCGGCGAAGGTCTGCGCGATGCGCTTGAAGCCGGTGAACGGCAGGGAGGTCATATTGATCTTCTTTCTTGTGGTTATGGGCGTGGCTGTCCGATGGCGGCGATGAACGCCGGATCGGTGTAGACCTGCTTGAGCAGCGTGCGCACCAAGTTCGGGTACTCGGACTGGCCCTTGGGGACAGCGACGGCACCCGCGAAGCTCGACTCGAAGCTCGTGCGCGCCTGATAGACCTTGCGCAGCCGCTCGATGCCGTCACGCGTGACGATCAGTTCGACATCCATGAAGCCTTCGCCGGTGCTGACGCCGGCCACATCGATCTCGTTGCGCTGGATCGTGGCGTTGATGCGGGTGCGCGCAGCTGGGTCGTAAACCGCGATCTCCTTCAGGTCGCTTCGCAGCGCGCTTTCCAGATATTGCGCAAAGGTACCTGTGGCCGACCGCAACCGCGCGCCGCGCAGGCTCAGGTTGTTGACCGGGTGGGCTGGGTCCGTGGGCTGGACCTCGGCCACGTTCACCTTGTCGGGCGCTGTGCGTTTCAGCGCGTCGAGCGCGGTGTAGTCCGCCGCATAAGGGGGAGCTGCGAACTGTGCGCAACCGGTGGCCAACAGAACAGCCGAGCAGGCTGCAAGCAGCCGGGGGCGGATCATCATCTGACTCTTCTCCTCGTTGTATGAAGTTGAGTCTCTGAATGTATCAGCCTGTTACCAGGCTCCCGGCGACGTCAGCCGCCGACCACAGACCAGCCCGCATGCAGGTTGGCCTTGTCGTTCTCGTATTCCCAGGCGGTGCCGCAGCGGTCGCAGCGGTAGCGCGTGACGTTCACGGTGCCGGTCTCGCGCTCTTCCTTGCGGCTGGCGCCTTGCACCAGTTCCGCATGGCCTGGCGCGCGGCGCCAGTTGCGCTGGATGCCGGTGCAGGGCTCGCACAGCACCATCTTCTTGAGTTCACTCTGGCGGGCCAAGTCTCTGGTCATGATGTGATGCCGTTCAATGGTGGTGGCCGTGGGCGCCGTGCACATGGCGGTGCGCGATCTCTTCTTCGGTCGCAGGCTGGACGTCGACCACCGTGATGCTGAAGCGCAGTTGCTTGCCGGCCCACGGATGGTTGCCGTCGAGCAGCACCACCGGGCCCTTGATCTTCGTCACGGTGAACACGTGCTCGGTGCCGTCGTCGAGCCGGCCCTGCAATTGGCCGCCGACCTTCACGCCCGGCGGAAATTCCGACTTGGGGATGGTGCGCACCAGCGACTCGTCGCGCACGCCGAAACCGTCGGTGGGCGACAGGTCGAGCGTGACCTTGTAGCCCTTGGCCTGGCCATCGAGCGCCGCCTCGATCTTCGGCAGCGTGTTGTCGTAGCCGCCATGCAGGTAAGCCATCGGCTCCGGGCTGGCTTCGAGCAGCTTGCCCTGCGGGTCGGCGACTTTGTAGGTGAGGGTGACGACAGTGTCTTTTTGGATTTGCATGGGGGGATTTTCGCCGGTGCGGCTCCGGTGTGCTGCGAAGGTGCGGCGATTCACGCCGCTATTCGCCGCATATCTTGCGGTGATTAGCGCTGGTGGGTACGCGAGACCAGCGAGAACGATGGGGCGGACGCCCGCTCGTCCTTCGAGAGTTCTGGCATATGTCTTGCTAAAGTCGTACAACTACCGATTGTCGATTGTTCGACAATCAGCAGAATCCAGACACCATGACTCCGACACCGTCCATCCTCCAGATTCAAGGGCTGCACAAGCGCTTCGGTGAACACCACGTGCTGCGCGGCATCGACCTCGACGTGCAGCCGGGCGACCGCATCGCGGTCATCGGGTCGAGCGGTTCGGGCAAGAGCACGCTGCTGCGCTGCCTGAACTTCATGGAAATGCCGTCGGCCGGCCGCGTGGTGCTCAAGGGCCGCGCCGTCGGTACGCCGGCCGGCACCGGTGGCGAAATCCGCTATGGACGGACCGAACTGAGCGCGGTGCGCAAGCAGGTCGGCATGGTGTTCCAGCAGTTCAACCTGTTCCCGCACATGACGGTTCTGCAGAACGTCATGGAAGGGCTGGTCACCGTCAAGCGGATCTCGTCGATCGACGCACGTGAGCGCGCACTGCGCGAATTGACCAAGGTCGGCCTCGCCGAGAAAGCCGGCGCTTATCCCGGCCACCTGTCCGGCGGCCAGCAGCAGCGGGTGGCGATCGCCCGCGCGCTGGCGATGGAGCCCGAGGTGCTGCTGTTCGACGAGCCCACGTCGTCGCTCGACCCCGAGCTGGTCGGCGAGGTGCTGTCGACCATCCTTGCGCTCGCCAACGAAGGCCGGACCATGCTGCTGGTGACCCACGAACTCGGCTTTGCCTATCACTTCGCCACCAAGGTGGTGTTCCTCGCCGACGGCCAGTTGCACGAGACCGGCACGCCCGACGAGGTGCTCAAGCACCCGAAGCAGGAACGCACGCAGCGCTTTCTGGAGCGCTTCACCGCCTTCCACTTCTGACCGAATCTCTGACCGAACCTCTGAACGAACCGATCCCGAAAACCATGTCCGCCGACAGCGCCTCCTCGCAGATTTCCCAGGCCTACACACCCGACGACCGCAACGACGCGGTGCTCGTCTACGTCAACGGCAACTTCGTGCCGCGCCACCAGGCCACCGTGTCGGTGTTCGACGCCGGCTACGTGTGCGGCGACGGCGTGTGGGAAGGCGTGCGGCTGGTCGACGGCCGCATCGTGTCCTTCGACGCCCACATCGACCGCATGTGGGAAGGCGCCAGGTCGATCTCGCTCGACATCGGCATGACCAGGGACCAGATCAAGAAGGTCGTGACCGACACCTTCCTGCGCAACGGCATGCGCGACGGCGCGCACGCGCGGCTGATGGTCACGCGCGGCGTGAAGAAGACGCCCAACCAGGACCCGCGCTTCATCATCGGCGGCGCCACCATCGTGTGCGTGGCCGAGCACAAGGTGGTCACGCCCGAGGCCAAGCGCAAGGGGCTGAAGCTCTTCACCTCCACCTACCGCTGCAGCGGGCCCGACGTGTTCGACCTGCGGCTCAATTCGCACAGCCGCCTGAACCTGATCCAGGCGCTGATCCAGGCGATCCAGGCCGGCGCCGACGAGGCGGTGATGCTCGACCCGCACGGCTTCGTCTCGAGCTGCAACTCGACCAACTTCTTCGTGGTGCGCAACGGCGCGCTGTGGACCTCGTCGGGCCGCTACTGCTTCAACGGCATCACGCGCGGCACGCTGGTGCGGCTGGCGCGCGAAGCGGGCATCCCGGTGTTCGAAGGCGACTTCACGCTGGCCGAGGTGTACGCCGCCGACGAGGCCTTCGTCACCGGCACGCTGGCCGGCATCACGCCGGTGCAGTCGGTCGACGGCCGCGCGATGGTGCCGGGCGGCCCGGTCACGCAAAGGCTCGACGCGCTCTATCGCGCCTACATCGCGAGCGCCAGCGACGCGCACGGCACGCTGCCCGCCGGCGACTGATTTCTTCTTCATCTTCTTCACCTCTCAACCTCAACCTGCCACCGGAAAAACCATGAACGCCAACACCTCGTTCCTGCGCCGTGCCCTCACCGTCACGCTCGCCACCGCCCTGTCGCTCGGCAGCCTTGCCGTGTCCGCGCAGACCCTGCAAAAGGTCAAGTCGGCCGGCGAGCTGCGCATCGGCGTCGCGCCCGGCGACCCGTGGTACTTCCGCGATCCGGCAACGGACAAGTGGACCGGCCTCGGCGTGCTGCTCGGCGAGCAGGTCGCCAAGGAGATGGGCGTGAAGATGACGCCGGTCGAAACCACCTGGGGCAACAGCGTGGCCGCGCTGCAGGCCGGCCAGATCGACGCGATGTTCGTGCTCGACGCGACCGAAGAGCGCAAGAAGGCGCTCGACTTCCCGGCCAATCCGCTGCTCTGGTATGCGCAGGGCGTGCTCACCAAGGACGGCCTGGTCGCCAAGAACTGGGCCGACCTCGACAAGCCCGAAGTGCGCATCGGCGTCGCGCTGGGCACCGCCACCGACCGCGACCTGACCGTGCGCCTGCCCAAGGCCAAGATCGAGCGCTTCACCAACACCGACGAGACCGTGGCCGCCTTCATGTCGGGCCGCGTCGACGCCATCGGCTTCTATCACCCGGCCCTGGTCATCGCGTATTCGAAGATCCGCAAGGGCAAGGTGCAGGTGCCGCAACCGGTCGTCGCGCTGCCGACCAGCGTGGGCATTCGCCGCGAGACCGACACCGCCTTCCGTGACCAGCTGAACACCATCATCGGCAAGCTCTACACCTCGGGCCAGACACAGGCGCTGTACGCGCAGTACCTGAAGACCAAGAACATCGACGCGGCGACCGTGCCCGGCGTCATGAAGGAAACGCTGGGCCAGTAACCAGCGCAAGGCGGCGAAGAACATGAACTACGCATGGGACTTCAGCGGCGTCTGGGCGCACCGCGACATGCTGCTGGCCGGCTTCGTCGGCACGATCAAGGTCGCGGCGGTCGCCATCGCGGTGGGCGTCGTGGTCGGCATCGTGCTCGCGGCGCTGCGGCTGTCGGGCAAGCGCTGGCTGGCGCTGCCTGCGCTGTGGTTCATCGAGTTCTATCGCAACACGCCGCCGCTGGTGCACTTCTTCTGGGCGTTCTATGCGCTGCCGGTGCTCATCGGCGTGAGCCTCGACCCGTACGTGGCGGCCGTCATCGCGCTGTCGACGCAGTCGGGCGCCTTCTTCGCCGAGGTCTTCCGCGGCGGCGTGGTGTCGGTCGAGCGCGGCCAGTGGGAAGGCGCGCGTGCCATCGGCATGCAGCCGCACCAGGCGCTGCGCCGCGTGGTGTTGCCGCAGGCCATGGCGCGCATGGTGCCGCCCTTCATCGAGCGCGCGTTCGAACTCATCAAGACCACCGCGCTGGCGTCGACGCTGGCCTATTCCGACCTGCTGTACCAGGCCATGCAGGTCAACTCCATCACCTTCCGGCCGCTCGAGGTCTACACCGTGATCGCGGCCATCTTCTTCCTCACGCTGCTGGTGCTGAGCATCGGCGCACGCGCGCTCGAACACCGGCTGGGCGTGTCGACGCGGCCACAGGGAGCCTGACGCGCCATGGACTTCACCTGGGACTTCTCGGCCGTGCTGCAGAACTGGCCGGTGCTGCTCAAGGGCGTGGGCGTCACGGCCTGGCTGTGGGCCGTGGCCTTTCCGGCGGCGATGGCCGTCGGGCTGCTGATCGCGCTGGGCGCGCGGTCGAACAGCCGGCTGTTCGGTGCCGCCGCGCGCGGCTACATGGAGCTGTTCCGCAACATCCCGATCCTCATCCAGCTGGTGTGGTTCTTCTATGCGTTCCCGATCGTCACCGGCGTGCAGCTGAGCCCGTACGTCGCGGCGCTGCTGGCGCTCACGCTCAATGCATCGGCTTACTGCTCGGAGATCTTCCGCGGCGGCATCGCGTCGCTGCCCAAGGGCCAGTGGGAAGGCGCGCTCGCCATCGGCATGGAGCGCACGCAGGTGCTGCGCCGCGTGGTGCTGCCGCAGGTGCTCAAGCGCATGCTGCCGGCCTTCACCAACCGCGGCATCGAGCTGGCGAAGAACACCTCGATCGCTTCGGTGATCGCCGTGCACGAGCTGATGTACCAGGGCCGTGCGCTCAGCGCCGTGTCGTACCGGCCGCTGGAAATGCTCACCGCCGTGGCCGTGATTTACTTCGTGCTCATCTACCCCGGCGCCTGGGCCGCGAGCCGGCTCGAGAAGCGGCTGGCGCTGCGCGGCGCCTGACCGGCCGACCGGCCGATCGAACGAGCGCCCGAACGCAGCAACGAGAATTCCCGCGATGGCGACCCACAACACCCTTCCCGATTTCGCACCCGCGCCGTCCGCCACCCGCCGCGACTACGTGGCCCAGACGCTGCGCACCGCCATCCTCACCGGCCAGATCGCGCCCGGCACGCAACTGGTGGAGAGCCACTTCGCCACCCAGTTCGGCGTCAGCCGCGGCCTGCTGCGCGAAGCCATCCGCGAGCTGATCGAAACCGGCCTGGTCGTGAACCGCCCCTACGCCGGCACCTACGTCGCCGACATCGACGAAGAGACCATGAGCGACGTGTACGAGGTGCGCCGCATCATGGAGAAGCAGGCCTTCATCCGCCTCTGGCCGCAACGCGACGCGGCCTTTCGCGCAGAGATGACGGCGCGCTATGAAGCCCTGGCCGAAGCCGTCGCCAGCCGCGAACTGAACCGCGAGAGCGCCGCCGAGGCGCACTTTCATGGCTTGGTCTACGAACGCTGCGGCAACCACTTGCTGCTCGACGTGTGGCAACAGATGACGCAGAAGA
>JAZKDL010000195.1:0-12087 GCA_040387575.1 Pseudomonadota bacterium | reverse complement strand
CCACGGCCCGGCCGCGGTACTGCGACTGGCTGCGGTGCACGATGATCGACAGCGCGTCGACCTTTTCACCGTTCAGCAGGATGTCGACCTTCACCACGTCGGACGCACGATATTCCTTGAACTCGTAGTCCATCGACGCATAGCCGCGGCTCTGCGACTTCAACTTGTCGAAGAAGTCGAGAACGATCTCTCCAAGCGGCATTTCGTAGGTCAGCATGACCTGGCGTCCGTGATAGGCCATGTTCATCTGGACGCCGCGCTTCTGGTTGGCCAGCGTCATCACGGCGCCGACGTATTCCTGCGGCATGTAGAGATGCACCGTGACGATCGGCTCGCGGATCTCGCTCATGCGGCCGACATCGGGCATCTTCGACGGGTTTTCCACCATGATGACTTCGCCGTCGCTGCGCACCACCTGATAGACCACGCTCGGAGCCGTCGTGATCAGGTCCTGGTCGAACTCGCGCTCGAGGCGCTCCTGCACGATCTCCATGTGCAGCAGGCCGAGGAAGCCGCAGCGGAAACCGAAGCCCAGCGCCTGGCTCACTTCGGGTTCGTAGCGCAGCGACGAGTCGTTGAGCTTCAGTTTTTCCAACGCATCGCGCAGCGACTCGTACTCGCTCGCCTCGGTCGGATAGAGGCCGGCGAACACCTGCGGCTGAATTTCCTTGAAGCCTGGCAATGCTTCCGTCGCCGTGGCCGCTGCGCCGCCGGTGCCGGCCTTGATCAGCGTGACGGTGTCACCCACCTTCGCAGCCTGCAGCTCCTTGATGCCCGCAATGATGTAGCCCACTTCGCCCGCCTCGAGCGACTCGCGCGGCTCATTGGCTGGCGTGAACACGCCGATGCTGTCGGCGTTGTACATCGCGCCCGAGGCCATCATCTTGATGCGCTCGCCCTTGGCCAGCCGACCATCGACCACACGCACCAGCATCACGACGCCGACATAGGAATCGAACCAGCTGTCGATGATCATCGCGCGCAGCGGACCATCGGGATTGCCGCGCGGCGCAGGCATCTTCGCAACGATCGCTTCGAGGATCTCGTCGATACCCAAACCCGTCTTTGCAGAGCACGGGATCGCATCGGTCGCATCTATGCCGATGACGTCCTCGATCTCCGTGCGCGCGTTTTCGGGATCTGCATTGGGCAGGTCCATCTTGTTGAGAACCGGGATCACTTCAACGCCGAGGTCGAGTGCCGTGTAGCAGTTGGCCACTGTCTGCGCTTCGACGCCTTGCGATGCATCGACAACAAGCAATGCGCCCTCGCATGCCGACAACGAGCGGCTCACTTCATAAGAGAAGTCCACGTGACCCGGCGTGTCGATCAGATTGAGGTTGTAGACCTGTCCGTCCTGGGCCTTGTAGTGGAGCGCAGCCGTCTGCGCCTTGATGGTTATCCCACGCTCTTTCTCGATATCCATCGAGTCGAGAACCTGTGCTTCCATATCGCGTTCCGCGAGGCCGCCGCAGCGCTGGATCAGACGGTCTGCGAGCGTCGACTTGCCATGATCGATGTGCGCAATGATCGAGAAATTTCTGATGTGATTCATCAAGGGGAACGCTTAAGTACTTGAATTGCCTCGAACGCAGAACGCGAAGGGCAAGAAAAAAGGGCGCGTCTGAAGGAGACGCGCCCTGAACCAACAAGCAATGGCAACTGCAGTAGTTGGGACTTCATTGTAGGCAAAAAGGGGGGCGCGTACATGACGGAGGCTTAGCGGCAAGGGTCGTTGCAGGTCAACAACATGAAAGTTATAAACAACTTATCAACAGAATCGGTGGATGAGTATTGGGACAACTTGTGGGTGAACTGTGGAGCATCGGTGGACGGCTTCATGTCATCCCGCATGGTGAAGCGAGTCACACTGCTTATGCAGGAGTCCGGCTCTCACAGCTCGGTATTCTACTAAAAAGCATCGTTACGGCCTCAAAAAAGTTGGTGCACACTAACTAATCACAGATCGAATCATGGTTCAAAAAATGAATTGAAGCGCCCTCCTGTCCACCCTCTTCCGTAAAAAAAGCCCCAAACCCGACTAGCGGGTGGGGCCACTTGACGATGAAACCTGCGCTCAGCGCGTCGCGCGGATCAATGCGTATTGCGCCCACTCGCCGCGACGGAACAACACGCTGACAGGCTTGCTGCGGTCGGCCCGGCCAATGGCAGCGTCGAACTCTTTCATGCTCGACACTTCGATATTGCCCACGGCAAGAATCACGTCGCCTTCGCGCAGTCCAGCGCGTGCCGCAGCCTCTGTCGCTGCATCGATCTTCACGCCACCCTTGACCTTGAGTTCCTTCTTCTGTGCATCCGTAAGTTCGCTGACAGCCAAACCGAGCGACTTGGCAGCGGCCGATGCCGACTGCTTGGGTACCGGCTCAGCGCGCTCCGGTGAACGAGCGACTGGCTTGTCGGGCTCGATCTCGGCGATGGTCACCGGCAAGTCACGGGAAGCACCGCGGCGGAACACCGTCAACGTGCTCTTGGTACCCGGTTTGGTATTACCGACCAGTCGCGGCAGATCGCTTGGCTTCTCGATGGTCTTGCCATCGAACTTGGTGATGATGTCGCCCGGCTCGACGCCGGCCTTCTCGCCAGGCGAGCCGACTTCGACACCGCGCACCAGCGCGCCCTGGGCCTTGCCCAGGCCGATGGACTCGGCGACGTCCTTCGTGACCTGATCGATCTGCACGCCGATACGCCCGCGAGATACACGGCCAGAGGTGCGAAGCTGCTCACTCACGCGAATCGCCTCATCGATAGGGATCGAAAAAGAAATGCCCATGAAGCCGCCTGAACGCGAGTAGATCTGGCTGTTGATGCCCACCACTTCGCCTCGCATGTTGATCAACGGCCCACCAGAATTGCCAGGATTGATCGCCACATCTGTCTGGATGAAGGGCAGGTATTCGCCGGTGTCTCGCTGCTTCGCACTCACGATGCCGGCGGTGACGGTATTTTCCAGCCCGAATGGCGAGCCGATGGCCATGACCCATTCGCCGACGCGCAGTCGAGAGATGTCCCCGACCTTGACGGCCGGCAAGCCAGTCGCTTCGATCTTCACGACTGCGACGTCGGTGCGCTTGTCGGCGCCGACGATCTTGGCCTTGAACTCTCGTTTGTCGGGTAATGTGACCAGCACTTCCGATGCGTCCTCGACCACGTGCGCATTGGTCATCACATAGCCATCGGCGCTCAGGATGAAACCCGAGCCAACGCCGCGAGGCCGCTCCTCTTCCTGCTGCGGCTCTTCCGGCCGGTTGGGTCGTGGGGTCTGCTGGCGCGGCGCACCGGGCGCTGGCTGCCCAAAGAAGCGCCGGAAGAACTCCTGCATCTCCTCGTCCATTTCGCCATTGCCACCGGCACCGCGCTGAGCGACTTTCTCGATCGTTCGAATGTTGACCACCGAAGGTCCGACCTGATCGACCAGATCGGTGAAATCAGGCAGCGTCCGCGTCTGCGCATGAAGCGCCTCGATCGGCAGGAATGCACAAGTCGCCGTGGCTGCAAGCGCGCCAGCCAACAGATAGGAACGAAGTCTCTTGGCTTCGGTTTTGAACATCATCGGATTTCTTCCATCGGAAAAGAACTGCGAACAATCACAACGCGCTCTGAACCTGCCCCGTGCATTGGTTCAGCGCGTGCGAACCAGCCCTTGCGCGAAAGCTTCCAGCGTCTGCGCAGGGACTTCACCCACTGCAGTCAACCACCAGTCGCCGTTCTTGTCGATAAGACGGCGCGTCAGCGTATGGGTAGCGCCCAACACCAGAGTCTCTTCTCGGGACGCACGTTGTGCATCGAAAGGTTCGATGAACAGCGACACCGAGGCCAGACCATCGGAGAAGGTCCACTGCATCGTTCGCTCGGGCTTCGCCGCGCCATCGAGTGCGCGGCGATAGCAATTGACCGGCTTGAAGCCTGGGACAGGCGTCTTGAGTGCCCATCCCTCGGCAACAGGGGTGGTTCGCTCGAGCTCGGACTTCTCGACACGGTAACCTGCCGTGTTGCTCATCATCTGAGCCAAGGCGTGCGCCTTGACGGGCGCATCGAGTTGAAGCTCCGAGAACGCCGACTGCTCTACGACCCGCCCTTCGCCATCGATCGTCTGAAGTGCAATCACCAGACCGGAACGACGCTCGCTCCACAGCCGATAGCCGAAACGCAACCGATCACGTGGCGCCAACTGCACAACGTCGGCATCGAAACCAGCCACGCGGCCCTTGCCGAGCAAGCCGGCGCTGTAGAGCTCGCTGATCGATGAGTCGGGTTTGCCTGGCAGATTGGGGAAGAGTTCGAGGTTCTCGCGCGTCTCGCTTTTTGCCACCTTCGAGTCGGGCAGGAATGTCATGACCTGCTCGTTGCGACGGAAGGTGGAACGCGGCGCGCCAGTCAGAACCTCGATCCGTTCCATCAATTGACCCGCGTCGGCGACATGCCAGATCCGGGCGCTGGACAAATTACCGGTGGCCGCCGATACGACGAAAGTACCAACATAGCTGCGCTGCCGCGAGGCGACGTGCATACGGCGCAACCATTCGACTGCATCAAGAGATGGCGGCACTGCATCGGGCGCCGACGCAGTGGAGGCGGCAGCACGTGTCTCAGCAAGCGCCCAAGGCACCGCACAAGCCGCCGCGAGTGCAAGCACGGCCCGCCGTGCAGGAATCGACATCGAAACGGTCATTGATCTCAGCGCGAAGGCCCTTCGAACGTGGCATTGCGAAGAAAGCCGGACGGCATCTGTGACGCCCCGCCAGCTTGCTGGTGGGCTTCGAGCAATTGATCGAGCCGTGGATCGCGCAACATCACTTGCGGGCGATTGCCAATCAGCACCTGGTTAGGCTCAAGTTGTGCCGCCGTAGCGGAACGCGGCGCGTCGGCCACAGCCAGCACGGCGTTGCCTTGCTGTTGCGCCAACTGCGGGCCGCTCGGTACACCGGCACTGCCAACCCAATTCCATCCGATGGCCGCTGCGGCAGCAAGCGAGGCGGCGCCCGCGACAAGCTTCCAACGAAACACGGGCTCATTCGCAGCGGCCTGGATGCGCGGCGCAGTCATCGGTGACGCATCGACCACAAGGGAGGCCGTTGACATGGCCG
This sequence comes from Pseudomonadota bacterium, assembly GCA_040387575.1. GTDB lineage: Bacteria > Pseudomonadota > Gammaproteobacteria > Burkholderiales > Burkholderiaceae_C > Variovorax. The sequence continues at coordinate 6,982 of JAZKDL010000195.1, read as the reverse complement.
CAATATTTTCTTGCGCGAGACGCTGCTGCAGCTTCGACATGAATGCCGTGCCATTGGTGCAAGGCGCGTGCGCGCCGGAACGCAGCACATCGCCAATCAGATGGTAGGTCGCCCAAGTCGAACGCAACTCTTCGGCCTCATCGATCTCGCCGATTGCCTGCGCAAATTCATCACCATGCAACTGCCCGTCCACGAGGGCGGAAACCTGCTCACGCGTCATTTCTGTGTGCTTCATCTGATTCACCTGCTTACCAACGCTTCCCGGACTGGTTGTCGAGCATCGGTTTGACCCGTGCCGAAATGGCCTCGCGCGCGCGGAATATCCGCGAACGCACTGTGCCGATCGGGCAATTCATGACCTCGGCAATTTCTTCGTAACTCATTCCCTCGATCTCGCGCAGCGTGACCGCCTGCCGCAATTCCGCAGGCAAAGCAGCCATGGCCGCCTCGACAACGGCCGCAATCTCGTTAGCTGCCAGCACTGTTTCGGGGGTTTCGTCGGACGTTGGTTCGTTTCCGGGGCGGTAAGTTTCATCATCGTCGTCGGAAGACGAACGCAATGCGCTTTCGGAGACCGTCGGGTCGCGCTTCATGTCGACCAGCGCCTTCTTTGCCGTGTTGACCGCGATCCGATAAAGCCAGGTGTAGAACTGCGCCTCGCCGCGAAATTGGTGCAGTGCACGATAGGCACGAATGAAGGTTTCCTGCGCAATGTCCTCGACGAGATCGACATCGCGCACCATGCGTCCGATCAACCGCTCGATGCGGCGCTGGTATTTGATCACCAAGAGCTCGAACGCCTTCTGGTCGCCAGCAATCGTGCGCTGCACCAATTGAAAATCGACCTCGCCCGGACGCGGCTCAACCGGCAGACTGTCGGGCGAAGCGTTGTCCGGCGGTGCGGACGGGGGAGAATCTGTCATGAAAGAGATGAGGACGCACCGAGCGTCGGCGAAATCGCAGCGAGCGAGTCTTGGCCCACCGTCGGGGCGCGCGAATATACCGCACGGCGCAAGTCCTGCCAGCGATGAGGATCGGCTGTTCGCTCAAGCCACATCCAACGGCGCGGACGCCCGGGCTCGCTCAGGTTGAGCAGCATCAGGGATTGGAAATCCAGACAGATCTCCACTCGGCCGGTACCAGCCGCGGTAACACTGGAAAGCGACCAGCCGTGTCCGTCGAAATGCAGACGCTCACCGATGGAGAAAGCACGATCCACCAAAGACAGCCGCAATACAGCACCCGCGCACAGCGATGCCGAGACGAGTACAAAAGTGCGCCATCCCGAACTGTGCCCGGCCAAACTGGCCGCCGTAACGCCGGCAGCACCACCGCACCACAGCATCCACATCCAGCGTTGTGCCACACGTGAGCACCTCACCGGGAAGTTCACCGATGGAGCGCTGTGCATGGAACGCGGGAAATCAAACGCGCTTGAACACCAGCGTGCCGTTGGTGCCACCGAAGCCGAAGTTGTTCTTCACGGCCACATCGATCTTCATGTCGCGCGCTTCGTTCGCGCAGTAGTCCAGGTCGCATTCAGGGTCCTGGTTGAAGATGTTGATGGTCGGGGGACTCTTCTGGTGGTACACCGCCAGCGTCGTGAACACAGACTCGATGCCGCCAGCGCCGCCCAGCAGGTGGCCGGTCATCGACTTTGTCGAATTCACGACGAGCTTCTTGGCGTGATCACCAAAGGCGAGCTTGATCGCGTTGGTCTCGTTCAAGTCACCAAGCGGCGTCGAGGTGCCGTGAGCATTCAAGTACTGCACTTCTTGCGGATTGACGCCAGCGTTCTTGAGCGCCATGTCCATCGAGCGACGCGGACCGTCGACGTTGGGTGCCGTCATGTGGTAGGCATCGCCGCTCATTCCGAAGCCGGAGAGCTCGGCATAGATCTTCGCGCCGCGTGCCTTGGCATGCTCGTACTCTTCGAGCACCAGTACGCCAGCGCCTTCGCCAAGTACGAACCCATCCCGGTCCCTGTCCCAAGGACGCGAAGCCGTGTGGGGATCGTCATTGCGGGTCGATACAGCGCGCGCCGCAGCGAAGCCACCGATACCGAGCGGAGAAATCGTCGACTCGGCACCACCAGCAACCATCACATCGGCATCGCCGTACTCGATCATGCGGGCCGAGAGGCCAATGGCGTGCAGCCCTGTCGTGCAGGCAGTGACAACCGCAACGTTCGGGCCCTTGAAACCATATTTGATCGAAACGTGACCGGAGATCATGTTGATGATCGATGCAGGCACAAAGAAAGGCGATACACGACGCGGGCCACGATTGACCAGTTCGGCATGCGTGTCCTCGATCAGCGGCAAGCCACCGATCCCCGACCCGATGTTGCATCCGATGCGCGTAGCCTCTTCAGGCGCAAGCGCTTCACCGGTCGGCAAACCACTGTCCTGGACAGCCTGCATCGCCGCGGCAAGACCGAGGTGGATGAAGCGGTCCATATGGCGCGCTTCCTTCTCGGCAATGTATTGCGTGATGTCGAAACCCTTGACTTCGCCTGCGAACTTGCAGGAGAAGCCACTGACATCGAATTTCGTGATCGTCTCGATGCCCGACTTCCCGGCCAACAGGTTGGCCCAGGACTCGTCCACGGTATTTCCGACTGGGGCAAGGCAACCGAGCCCAGTCACAACGACGCGGCGTTTGGTCATGCCGGCAAACCTTTCTGGGAGCGCCGAAGCCGCTACGCGGTACGCGTGGACATGAAGGCCACGGACCGGAACGGGGTTTCAGCGTATGGCCTGATCAGGCCTTTTGATTCTTGGTGGCGTAGTCGACAGCGTTTTGCACCGTCGTGATCTTCTCTGCGTCTTCGTCTGGGATCTCGATGCCGAATTCGTCTTCCAGTGCCATCACGAGTTCGACCGTGTCGAGCGAGTCGGCGCCCAGGTCGGCCACGAAAGCCTTCTCGTTGGTCACTTGCGACTCTTCAACGCCGAGTTGTTCGGCAATGATCTTTTTGACACGTGCTTCGATATCGCTCATTTTGTTCCCTCTGGGGGTTGTAAAGAATCGGTGGATTTTAACTGGCTGGCGCGAGGCATTTGCCCCACCCGCCGTACGGGGAAAGAGGATGCGTCACAGGCCCTACATGTGCATGCCGCCGTTGACGTGCAGTTCCTGTCCTGTCACGTAGGCGGCCTGAGGCGACGCGAGGTAGGCGACCGCGTGCGCAATGTCTGCCGGTTTGCCCAGATGGCCTAGCGGAATCTGCTGGAGCAAAGCTTGCTGTTGCGCTTCAGGAAGACTGGCAGTCATGTCGGTCTCGATGAAGCCTGGCGCTACGCAATTGACGGTAATGTTTCGGCTGCCGAGTTCACGCGCCAACGCGCGCGTCATGCCAGCAACGCCTGCCTTGGCAGCAGCGTAATTGGCTTGGCCGGCATTGCCCGAGGCTCCGACCACACTCGTGATGCTGATGATGCGGCCATAGCGCTGCTTCATCATCGGACGAATCACCGCCCGCGACATGCGGAAGACACCCTTGAGATTGGTGTCGAGCACTGCATCCCAGTCCGCATCCTTCAAGCGCATGGCAAGCATGTCGCGTGTGATACCGGCGTTGTTGACCAGCACATGCAGCGCGCCATGTGTCTTGACAATGTCGTCGACAAGCGCCTCGAGCGCTGCGCCATCCGTGACGTCAAGGGCAACGCCACGACCATCATGAGCAGCCAGTGCGGTCGATATCTTGGCAGCGCTGTCGGCCGTCGTGCCAGTACCAATAACTTTCAGGCCACGTTGGGCAAGCTCGAGCGCAATGGCAGCACCAATGCCGCGCGACGCGCCCGTTACCAACGCGATCTGGCCTTCGAATTTAGGAGTGCTCATGACGAGGTGCTCAGGAGTTGACGGGTATCGACCAGGGTCGCCGGGTCGTAGACAGATGCTGCAGCGGCCTCAGGCGCGATGCGCTTGGCCATCCCGGCCAGCACTTTGCCCGGACCGCACTCTACGATGGCCTCGACACCTCGCGCGCGCAACGCCTGCACAGTTTCGACCCAGCGTACCGGGCCTGCGGCCTGGCGCACCAACGCGTCACGGATGCGATTGGCATCGGTCTCGATGACCACGTCGATGTTGTTCACGACCGGTATCTGCGGTGCAGCGAACTCGACCGACGCCAGCCGCTCACGCAACGCCTGCGCAGCCGGCTTCATCAGACTCGAATGAAAAGGCGCCGAAACGGGCAGCAGCAACGCTCGCTTGGCACCATTGGCCTTCAGGATTTCGCACGCCTTGTCGACCGCAGCCTTGCTCCCGGCGATCACCGTCTGCAGCGGATCGTTGAAGTTCACCGCCTCGACGACTTCAGCGCTATCCGGTCCGAAAGCCGCAGTGGCCTCGACGCAGCCGGCGACGACCTTGCCGCAATCCATGCCCAGCACCGCAGCCATCGCACCAACCCCGACAGGCACCGCTTGCTGCATGGCTTGCGCGCGAAACCGCACCAGCGGTGCCGCCTGCGCAAGCGACAGCACACCGGATGCCACCAATGCTGAATACTCGCCAAGCGAATGACCAGCGAGCACGGAGGGCTTGTCGCCACCCTCGGCGAGCCACGCTCGCCAAGCCGCAACACCTGCAACCAACATCACCGGCTGGGTATTGGTCGTCAATGCCAATTGCTCTTTGGGACCATCGTGGATCAGCGCCGCGACGTCTTCGCCCAATGCATCTGACGCTTCTCGCAGCGTCTCGCGGACAGCGGGATGATCGCCCCAGGCGTCGAGCATGCCGACTGCCTGCGAACCTTGTCCGGGAAAGACAAAAGCAAAGGATTTCATGGTGTTCTATCTAACAAAGACCGTTACGCGGCATACCAGGAAGCCGCATGTCGACCTAGAGAGTCAGGAGCACAGCGCCCCAGGTGAAGCCGCCGCCCACGCCTTCCAGCATGAGCGTGTCGCCTTTCTTCACCTTGCCGCTGCGCACCGACTCGTCGAGTGCCAGCGGAATGGACGCCGCCGATGTGTTGCCGTGCTCATGAACCGTGACGATCAGCTTCTCGCGAGGCAACTTCAGCTTCTTGGCCGTGCCTTCCATGATGCGGATATTGGCCTGATGCGGAATCAGCCAATCGATGTCCGCGTCGGTCTTGCCAGCCTTCTCAAGCGTGGCGCGCGCGGCTTCTTCCAGGACACGCACCGCCAACTTGAACACTGCCTGGCCATCCATATGAAGCAGCGGTGTGCCAGAAACATGGCCACCTGACACATGACCGGGAACACACAGGATGCCAACGTGCTTGCCATCGGCATGCAGATCGCTGGCCAGAATGCCGGGCTCGTCGCTCGCTTCGAGCACTACCGCGCCAGCGCCGTCACCAAACAACACGCAAGTGGTGCGGTCATTGAAATCGAGAATACGCGAGAAGACTTCGGCACCCACAACCAAGGCGCACTTCGCCGAACCGGTCTTGATCAACGCGTCAGCGACGGTCAGCGCGTAGACGAAGCCGCTGCAGACGGCCTGTACATCGAAAGCCGGGCAGCCCGCGATGCCGAGCTTGTGCTGAAGGATCGCCGCGGAGGACGGGAACACCATGTCCGGCGTCGATGTCGCAACCACAATCAGATCGATTTCACTTGCCATGCGGCCAGCTGCTTCCAGCGCTTTCCGGGATGCCTCCAAAGCGAGATCGCTGCTGTTGACGTCCGGCGCGGCGAAGTGACGGGCATGGATGCCGGTGCGCTCCACGATCCACTGATCCGAAGTCTCGATACCTCGCTCCGCCAGCTCCAAAGCCAGATCGTCATTGCTGACACGGCGCGGCGGCAGATAGCTTCCGGTGCCGGTGATGCGTGAAAAACGTGAAGAAAGAGTCATCAAGCGTGAAGCGCCGCAGCGTCGGCCGGCGCCGCCGATTCGTGACGCGCCAGCAAAGGCGCCGCACGGGCGATGCGAGCCCGCACGCGATCGAGCAGGTTGTTGCGAGCGGCATCATAAGCGCGATCCAGCGCATGCCCGAACGCCAGCTCATCCGCAGAACCATGGCTCTTGAATACGAGGCCACGAAGCCCCAGCAACGCCGCACCGTTGTACCGCCGATGATCCAAGCGACTTTTGAGCGCTTTTAGAACCGGATAAGAGATGATGGCTGCGAATTTACTGAAAATTCCGTTCGAATATTCCGCACGAAGAAAGTCCACGATCATGGAAGCAACGCCTTCGGAGGCCTTCAACGTGACGTTGCCAACAAAGCCATCGCACACGACGATGTCCGTCGTGCCCTTGAAAATATCATTGCCTTCGACATTTCCATAGAAATTCAAATCTTGGGATTTGCCTGCAGCTCGCAGCAATTGGCCCGCTTTTTTGATGGTTTCACTGCCCTTGATGGCTTCTTCACCAACATTCAGCAATCCAACAGACGGCGAATCATTGCCAGTCAATGCGGAAACCAGCGCAGAGCCCAGGACCGCAAACTGCAGCAGATCCTCCGCATCGCAGTCCACATTGGCTCCCAGGTCGAGCACAGTGGTAGCGCCACCCTTGGCATTAGGCAACTGCGGCGCAATCGCGGGGCGGTCGATGCCATCCATCGTTTTCAACAGATAGCGCGCGATCGCCATCAAAGCGCCAGTGTTGCCAGCAGATATGGCAGCCTGCGCTTTTCCGTCCTTCACCTGCTGGATAGCGACGCGCATCGAGGAGTCCTTCTTTCTCCGAAGAGCAACCTCGATTGGATCGTCCATGTCGACAACCTCACTCGCGCCGATCACGGTAGCGCGCGCATGGGAAAAGCCGCTCAGCGCGTCCGGCATGCCGACCAGCACCAACGCCGCATCCGAGTGGCGCTCAAGAAAAGCACGACACGCAGGCAGGGTGATGCGAGGGCCATGATCACCCCCCATGCAATCCACGGCAAGCGTGATCACGGAAGGCGCGGGCGCAGGAAAAGTCGGCGAGACCATCAAAACAAAGGCCCGACGCTACTGCAAGCGTAGCTTCGGGCCTTGGC
>JAZKDL010000194.1:5696-8651 GCA_040387575.1 Pseudomonadota bacterium | reverse complement strand
GGTCATAGCCGTAGCGCAGCATGATGGGCAGCGAGATCAGGCCCATCGAGATCACGGAGGCCGCGACCACCCCGGTCGTTGCCGCGAGCAGTGCGCCGACGAAGATCACCGCCAGTGCGAGGCCGCCGCGCATCGGCCCGAAGACCTGCCCGATCGTGTCGAGCAGGTCTTCGGCCATCCCGCTTCGCTCGAGGATCAGCCCCATCAAGGTGAAGAAGGGCACGGCGAGCAGGGTGTCGTTCGCCATGATCCCGATGAGTCGCTGTGGCAGCCAGGCCATCACCGAGGAAGGGAACACGCCGACTTCGATGCCGACGAAACCGAAGAAGAGGCCGCAGGCCCCGAGACTGAATGCGACGGGAAAACCGAGCAGCAGAAAGAGAATCAGCCCAGCAAACATGATGGGCGCGAAGTTGGACGCGAGGAACTCCATGAACTGATGGCTCCGGTTCAGCGCGCCTGCGCAGGGACTGCTGCATCGCGCGAGCGTTCGCGCAGCACGTCGGCAAGTTCTTCCTCGGCGGTCTTCTCACCGAGCTTGAGCGTCGGGTCGGGACCCTGGCCCTTCAGGAAGGCCACGCGCTTGATCAGCTCCGACCAGCCCTGCAGCATCAGCAGCGTGAAGCCCACGGGCAGCGCGAGCCACACCGGCCAGCGGATCAGGCCGCCGGGATTGCCCGACATCTCGCCGGACTGGTACTGCTGGATCACCATCGGCACGGTGTACTTCAGCACCACGATGCACAGCGGCGTGAGGAACAGCGCAAAGCCGACGATGTCGATCCAGATCTGCGTGCGCTTGGGCAGGCGGCTGCTGAGCACGTCGATCCGCACGTGTTCGCGGTTCAGCAAGGTGAACCCTGCGGCAATCAGGAAGGACCAGGCGAACAGGTACCACTGGACTTCGAGATAGGCATTCGAGCTGGTGTTGAAGACCTTGCGGACCACCGCGTTGATGGCGCTGATCGCCGTCGAAGCCAGGATGATCCAGATCGCGTATTTGCCCACCTGGGCATTGAGCCAGTCGATGGCTCGGGACAGCTTCAACAAGCCTTGCATTGTCTACTCCGGTTCTTTTGAGATGGACGCCTTCGGAAAAACACCCGACGCGCCGGCATCGTGTGTCGGCGGGTCGGGTGCGTAGGGCGCCCAGGATTCTATCGAGGCGCGAGCGGGGGTTCTCCGAGGCATTTCCCTGCCTTTTTGCAAGGCGCGAGGGCGAGCGTGTCGCCATAATCCTCCGATGGCCGCATCGCCTTCGCCGTTCCCCGCTTTCCAGTCTTCGGGTGTTGCGCGCCCGGTCGATTCGCCCGAGGTGTTTGGCGCCGGTCGCGAGCTGCTGTCGCTCGCGCTGATCGACGCCCGCAATCACACGCTGCATCTGCTTTCGCTCTACGAGCAAGCGCTCGGCGCGGCTCTGGCCCAAGTACCGCGTCGGCAGGGCGTTGTGCCGCCGGTATGGCTGGCCGGGCACATCGGCTGGTTCGCCGAAAGCTGGATCGCGCGCAACACGCAGCGTGCATTCGGATCGGCCTGCCCTGCGCGCCCGACGCGGCTGGCATCGGTCGAACCGCATGCCGACGATTGGTGGAATCCGCAGCAGGGCGGACCGGAGCTTTGCTGGGCCAATGGCCTGCCCGGACTCGTGCAGACGCGCAGCTATCTGCTCGAAACGCTCGAAGCCACGCTTGATCTTCTCGCGCGCGCCGCGGAGACCGATGCGGGCCTCTATTTCTACCGGCTCGCGTTGCTGCATGAAGACCTGCGCGGCGAGCAGTTGGTGGTGATGGCGCAGACGCTCGGCCTGCCGCTGGATTTCGATCCGATGCCGGCGGTGGTCACGCGGCCGACGCTGTCGCTGCCTGCCACACGCTGGGTGCTCGGCGCACCCGACGACAGCTTTGCGTTCGCCCAGGAGCACGGGCGTGAATCGGTCGACGTGCCCGAGTTCGAGATCGACGCGCAGCCCGTCACCTGGAGCCAGTTCATCGAGTTCGTGGACGACGACGGTTATGACCGCGACGATCTGTGGCACCCGCAGGGCCGGCAGTGGCTGCTGGAGCAGCCCGATGGCCGGCGCGGTCCGCGCCATGTGGAGCAGATCGGCGGATCGCGCCATGGCACCGGCGGCTCGGTGCTGCAGCAGCGCTTCGGCCGGACGGTGCGAGCATCCGGCCACCACAGCGCGATGCACCTGAGCTGGTGGGAAGCCGACGCGTGGGCCCGCTGGGCGGGCCGTCGCCTCGCGACCGAGGTCGAATGGGAGATCGCTGCGCACCAGGCCGAACGCCGCGGCTTTCGCTGGGGCGACGTGCAGGAGTGGGTGTCGGGCCGGCTGCAACCCTGGACCGGCTACCGCAGCGATGCCTGGAGCGCTGGCACGTCCTTCGATCCTCAGCCGGCCTTCGGCGCCGCACGCGTGCAGCGCGGCGCTTCGTTCGCGACGGCGTCGCGCTTGCGCTGGATGAAGCGCCGTGGCTTTGCGCTGCCGGAGCGCGATGACGGCTTCTTCGGCTTCCGCACCTGCGCGCTCTAGGCCGCAGCCGAGGCTTTGCACGGCGGCCATGACCTGCCGGGTCATCGACCCGCGGCATGTCCACAGCGACCATTCGTTCACCCCGCGCCGTTGCGGGTTGGACTCACGAAAGGAATCGCCATGAACACCGCTTCGATCGATGCCGCGGGCATCGCCCAACGCTACATCGCCGTCTGGAACGAGACCGACGCCGGGCAGCGCCGGCAGCTTCTGGAATCCGGCTGGACCGCCGATGCGCACTACGTCGATCCGATGATGCAGGCGCGTGGCCTGGACGACATCGGTGCGCTGGTCGGCGCGGTGCACCAGCGCTTTCCTGGCTTCCGTTTTCGCCTCAAGGGCGCGGCCGATGCGCATGGCGAAAACGTCCGCTTCTCGTGGATGCTCGGTCCCGAAGGCGCCGAGGACATGATCGAAGG
>JAZKDL010000194.1:0-5596 GCA_040387575.1 Pseudomonadota bacterium | reverse complement strand
CCGCGTGCGCAGCGTGGTGTCGAGGGCGGACAGCGGCTCGTCGAGCAGCAGCAGGTGCGGCTGCGGCGCGAGCGCACGGGCCAGCGCCACGCGCTGCCGCTGGCCGCCCGACAAGTGTCGCGGCCAGGCGCCGCGCAGCTTGCCGAGGTCGAACTGCTGCACCAGTGCATCGATGCGCGCCTGGTCCGCATCCCGCATGCGCTGACCGAGGCGGCGCACGCCGAACGCGAGGTTCTGCTCGACCGTCATGTGCGGGAACAGCGCGTAGTCCTGGAACACGATGCCGATGCGCCGCTCGCGGGCGGGCAGGTCGACCTGCTGCGCGCTGTCGAGCAGTGTCCGCGTGCCGATGCGCACATGGCCGCGCGCCAGCGACGCGAGCCCCGCGACGGCCATCAGCACTGTCGACTTGCCCGAACCGGAGGCGCCCATCAAGGCCGTGCGTGACGCGTTCGAGGTGAACTGCGCGTCCAGCTCGAAACGCCGGCCGGTCGATTGCAGCGCGAGCCGCACGTGGATGTCGAGAACGGTGGTCATCGCGTTCAATGCCGCGCCTGCAGCAGCCGGCCCGAGATCACCAGCACCGTCATGCAGACGACCGAGATCAGCAGCGTGAGCCACAGCGCCTGGTCGTCATGGCCTGCCTGCACCGCGTCGTAGACCGCGATCGACAGCGTCTGGGTCTTGCCCGGCAGGTTGCCGGCGATCATCAGCGTGGCGCCGAACTCGCCCATTGCGCGCGCGAAAGACAGCATCAGCCCCGCCGCGATGCCGCGCACCGCGAGCGGCAGCGAGATGCGCAGGAACACCTCGAATTCGCCCGCACCCAGCGTGCGCGCCGCATGCGTGAGGCGGCTGTCGACTTCCTCGAAAGCGGCGCGCGCGGCCTTGTAGATGAGCGGCAGCGACACCACCGATGCGGCGATCACCGCGCCCTGCCAGGTGAACATCAGGTTGATGCCGAACCAGCGGTCGAGGTACTGGCCGAACACGCCGTTGCGGCCGATCAGCACGATCAGGTAGTAGCCCAGCACCGTCGGTGGCAACACCATCGGCAGCATGAGAAAGGCGTCGGCGACGTCCTGCCCGGCGAAGCGCCGGCGCGACATCCACCACGCGAGCCCGACGCCGGCCGCGCCGGACAACAGCGTGGCGAGGATCGCGACCTTGAGCGTGAGCCAGAGCGGCGTGAGCAAGGTGTGCTGCTTGCGCTCAGGGCTTCGAGAAGCCGAAGCCGTCGAGGATCTGCTGGCCGGATGCGCCGCGCACGAAGGCGATGAAGTCCTTGGCCGTTGCCGCGTTCTTGCTCGCGGCGAGTTGGGCGATCGGATAGGTGACGGCGGTGGTGGTCGGCACGGTCAGCGCGATGCGGGTCTTGTCACGTTCGATCATCGCGTCGGTGCGGTAGACGAAGCCCGCATCGACCTCGCCGCGCGCGACGTAGTTGAGCACCTGGCGCACGCTCTCGCCGTAGACCCATTTGCCTTCCAGCGCGGACGTGAGGCCGGCCTGCTCGACCGACTGCATCGTGTAGCGGCCCACCGGCACCGACGTCGGCGTGCCGGTCGAGATGCGCTTGTAGCCGGCGCCGGCCAGGTCGGCCAGCTTCTGCGGCGACTGGGCGCCCGCTGCCGGCACGATCAGCACCAGCGTGTTCTGCACGAAGTCGACGCGCGTGCCGTCGGCCAGCAGCTTGGCGGCGGCCGCGCGGTTCATCGTGTCCTGGTCGGCCGACGCGAACACGTCGACCGGCGCGCCTTGCTGCATCTGCGCGAGCAGTGCGCCGGAGGCCGCGAAGTTGAAGGTGACCTTGGCACCCGGGTTGGCTTTTTCGAAGGCCTGGCCGACGGCCTGGAAGGCATTCGTCAGGCTGGCGGCGGCCGACACGACGATCTCTTGGGCATGCAATGCGCCGCTCAACGTCAGCGCTGCGAACAGGGCACCGGCACGCAGCCAACGCGGGGAAGTCTTCATCTTGCGTCCTTCGATTTCGCTATTCATGGATGGAATAGCGAAATGATAGCAACCGGATACAAATCCCCCGAGACTTCCGGTCATGCGCTCTGGGAGCGTGCATTGCAGAATCGATACATGCCCACACCCCGTTTCATCGACGCTCTCGGCCATGCGCCGGCCGACAAACGCATCGAGCTGCTGCGCGGCATCGCGCTGAGCGGCAGCATCTCGCAGGCCGCGCGCGATGCCGGCGTGAGCTACAAGGCGGCGTGGCAGGCGATCGACACGCTCACCAATCTGGCGGGCGTGCCGCTGGTCGAGCGCGCGGTGGGCGGCTCGGGCGGCGGCGGTGCGCTGCTCACCGCGCACGGGCTCCATCTGCTCGAACTGGCGGAGGCGCTCGACGCGGCGCGGCAGGGCGTGCATGCGCGCTGGGCCACACGCGGTGGCACGACCGATGCAGCGGCTGCGATGGGCATCGACGCGACGATGGCACGGCTGGCGGTGCGCACCAGCATGCGCAACCAGTTGCCGGTCGTCATCGAATCCGTCACCTCCGTGGGGCGCATCGTGCGCGTCGCCATGCGCCTGGGCGCCGCGGGACGCATCGCAGCGCGTGTGACACAGGAAAGCGTCGAGCTGCTCGGCCTGCGAACCGACATGACGGCCATCGCGTTGTGCAAGGCGACGGCTGTGCGCGTGGAGCGTGTCGTTTCCACCGATATGTCGGTCGACAACCGCCTGACCGGCACCGTCGCCGCCGCCGCACGCGGCGAGAGCGGCGACGAGCTCGCAGTCGCGCTCGGCGATGGCCTTCAGGTCGTCGGCTTCGCGGCCAGCGGCACCGGGCTGCGCACGCGCCAGCGCGTGGTGGCGATCGTGGACGAGTCGGCGGTGGTGGTCGCGCTGCCAGGCTGAGCGGCGACAGCTCGAAGCCGGGTCTGTCGCTGGTTCGCAGAGCGTGCCGTGCAGGTTTCTAGGGTTTTGCCTAGGATGGCGAACCGGGCCGGTGTCGCCGAAGATGCCAGTTGCCTCAATCAGCCATCCACCTCACGGAGACAGCCACATGCAGGTCCAGTTCACGGTCAACGGCCGCGCGGTCACGGTCGACGCACCGCCCAACACCTTTCTCGTGCACGCGATCCGCGAGCACCTGCACCTCACCGGCACCCACGTCGGTTGCGACACGGCGCAGTGCGGCGCCTGCACGGTGCACCTCGACGGCCGCGCGATCAAGTCGTGCAACGTGCTGGTCGGCCAGATCGAAGGTGCCGCCATCACGACGATCGAAGGCATCGCCCAGCCCGACGGCACGCTGCACCCCATGCAGGCGGCGTTCAAGGAATGCCACGGCCTGCAATGCGGCTTCTGCACGCCCGGCATGGTGATGAGCGCCATCGACCTGTGTACCTATCACCCCGGCGCCGACGAGACGGAAGTGCGCGCGCTGCTCGACGGCAACCTGTGCCGCTGTACCGGCTACCAGAACATCGTGAAGTCGGTGCAGATGGGCGGCAAGGCCATGGCCGCCGGATCGGCGCCGTCCGCCACGACCACCACCGCCACGGCGGCCTGAGGAGCACGCCATGGGTGCACCCGATTTCGCCAAGCTCCCGCACATCGGTGAGTCGATCCGCCGCAAGGAGGACCTCCGCTTCCTGACCGGCGCCGGCCAGTACACCGACGACGTCACCATGGCCGCGCAAAGCCACGCGGTGTTCGTGCGATCGCCGCATGCGCATGCGGTCGTCAAGTCCGTCGACACAACGGCCGCGTTGGCGATGCCGGGCGTGGTCGGCATCTTCAGCGGCAAGGACATCGAAGGGAAGATGGGCGGCCTGCCGTGCGGCTGGCTCATCAACAACCCCGACGGCACGCCGATGAAGGAGCCGATGCACCCGATCCTCGCGATCCACAAGGTGCGCTACGTCGGCGACCACGTGGCGATGGTCGTGGCCGAGACCGTCGAGCAGGCCAAGAACGCGGCCGAAGCCGTGGTGGTCGACTACGACGTGCTCCCCGCACTGGTGGCCATCGGCGACGCCGCCAAGAAGCAGAGCGGCGTGACCATCCACGACGAGGCGCCCGACAACCAGTGCTACAAGTGGACGCTCGGCGACAAGGCGCAGACCGATGCCGCCTTCGCCAATGCGGCCCACGTCACGAAGCTCGACCTCGTCAACAACCGGCTGATCCCGAACCCGATCGAGCCGCGTGTCGCCATCGGCAACTACAACCGGGCGAGCGAGGAATACACGCTGTACGTGTCGAACCAGAACCCGCACGTCGAACGGCTGCTGATGACGGCCTTCGTGCTGGGCCTGCCGGAGCACAAGGTGCGCGTGATCGCGCCCGACGTCGGCGGCGGCTTCGGCTCGAAGATCTATCTCTACGCCGAGGACGTGGCGCTGACCTGGGCCGCGAAGCAGCTCAACCGCAGCATCAAGTGGACCGGCGAGCGCTCCGAGTGCTTCCTGAGCGATGCGCACGGCCGCGACCACGTGAGCCACGCCGAGATGGCGATGGACGCCGACGGCAAGTTCCTCGCGATGCGCGTGCACACCGACGCCAACCTCGGCGCCTACCTGTCGACCTTCTCGACCGCGATCCCGACCATCCTGTACGCCACGCTGCTGGCCGGCCAGTACGCCACGCCGCAGATCTACGTCGAGGTCGATGCATGGTTCACCAACACCGCGCCGGTCGATGCCTACCGCGGCGCCGGCCGGCCTGAAGCGACCTACTTGCTCGAGCGCCTGGTCACGCGCTGCGCGTGGGAGCTGAACCTCGCGCAGGACGAGATCCGCCGGCGCAACTTCATCTCGAGCTTCCCCTACCAGACGCCGGTGGCGCTGCAGTACGACACCGGCGACTTCCCGGCGCTGCTGAATCGCGCCAACGAACTGGCCGAGGTCGACGGTTTCGCCGCACGCCAGGCCGAGAGCGCGAAGAAGGGCAAGCTGCGCGGCATCGGCTATTCGAGCTACATCGAGGCCTGCGGGCTCGCGCCGTCGAACGTCGCGGGGGCGCTCGGTGCGCGCGCCGGCCTGTTCGAGGCGGGCGAAGTGCGCGTGCATCCGACCGGCAGCGTGACCGTGTTCACCGGCTCGCACAGCCACGGCCAGGGCCATGAGACGACCTTTGCGCAGGTCGTCGCGGCACGGCTCGGCATCGCGGTCGATGCGGTCGACATCGTGCATGGCGACACCGGCCGCATTCCGTTCGGCATGGGCACCTATGGCTCGCGCTCGATCTCGGTCGGCGGCGCGGCGATCATGCGGGCGCTCGACAAGATCGAGACCAAGGCCAAGAAGATCGCGGCGCATCTGATGGAAGCCAGCGACGCAGACATCGACTTCGCCAATGGCGAGTTCACCGTGCGCGGCACCGACAAGAAGATCCCGTTCGGCCAGGTGGCGCTGACGGCCTACGTGCCGCACAACTACCCGCTCGACAAGCTGGAGCCGGGCCTGAACGAAACCGCGTTCTACGACCCGACCAACTTCACCTACCCGGCCGGCACCTACATCTGCGAGGTCGAGATCGACAGGGAGACCGGCGAGGTCAAGGTCGACCGCTTCACCGCGGTGGACGACTTCGGCACCATCATCAATCCGATGATCGTCGAGGGCCAGGTGCA
>JAZKDL010000193.1:7065-9110 GCA_040387575.1 Pseudomonadota bacterium | reverse complement strand
CGGCCACGGCCAGAATGGTTGGCAGACGCCGCAGAGGGAAAAGGAAGAAGGGTTGCATCGAGAAGGCACCGGAACGAAGCATTCTGACCGTGCCGAGCGGCCCGAGTTCCGGCCGCGCGCCCTTCAGCGCTCAGGCCGCCCCGGCGAGCCGCGTGCGAAGGAACTCCGCCAGCGCGTCCTCGACCGCGATCGACTGGCCATTCGCTCCGGTGGCGATTTCGCGGCGGCCATAGAAATGTGTTCCGCCAGCGACCACGTAGCTCTCGTGATCGACGCCGAGCGAGGTCATGTGCAGGTGCAGTTCGCGGCTGATCGGTCCGATGCCCGGCAGGTCGTTCTCGCCGCGGATGAGGATCGCGGGCGGCGCGCCCGCATCGCGGATGTAAGCGCGCATTTCCGCCAGGCCCATCGCACCGGACAGCGCGATGACCGCCGCCACCGGGCTCTTCTGGCCATAGGTCGTGGCCAACGCCATCAGCGCACCCGCCGAGAAGCCGCCCGCGGCGATCCTCGCGGGGTCGACACCGAGCGCCGCGGCCTGGTCGTGCACCCAGGCGATGGCGGTCCCCATGTCGTCCATCGCCGCTTCCAGCGCGTTCGCGATCATTTGCGGCGTCGAGGGTGGCAGGCCCATGATGCCGCGCACGAAGTCGATGCGATCGCGATTGACCTGCATCGGATTCAGCAGCAACGGCGTGCTGCCCGGATCCGGGTCCTCGGGCGTGAGCCGGTAGTCGATCGAGAAGCAGACGTAGCCGCGCTTGGCGAACTCTTCGCAGTACTCGGCCACGGCCGTGTTCCCGTGGCCATCTTCCAGCACGCAATCGTTCTCGCGCGAGCCTCGGTGGAATGCGCCGCCGAAGGCCATGACGATCGCGGGGCGCGGATCCGTGATCGGGCCGGATGGACGGTAGATGTCGAGCAGCAGCGGACGCAGCCGCGGCGCGGTGCCGTGGTCGACGCCGGCATGGCCGTAGCACACGCCGCGCTCGATCTGGACGGCGTGGCGCTTGGTGACGAAGTCGTCGGTGGCAGCGATGTTCATGACAGGTTCCTTCAAGGATGCGAGACAGAGGGCGCGGGGCCGGTGCTGCCGCGGATGA
Organism: Pseudomonadota bacterium; assembly: GCA_040387575.1. Classification (GTDB taxonomy): domain Bacteria; phylum Pseudomonadota; class Gammaproteobacteria; order Burkholderiales; family Burkholderiaceae_C; genus Variovorax. The sequence continues at coordinate 8,007 of JAZKDL010000193.1, read as the reverse complement.
TGAGTTCGGTTTCGAGTTCGCGGTGTTCGATCACCGTCTCGCCGGCCAGCTTGCGGGCCAGCCATTCGGCGGCCATCAGGCCGAGCTTCTCGGACGGCGTGCGCACGGTGGTGATGCCCGGCTCCATCGCGGCGGCGAGTTCGAGGTCGCTGTAGCCGGTGATCGACAGCCGCTCGGGCACGGCGATGCCACGGGCACGGCATTCCATGATGGCGCCAGCCGCCAGCAGGTCGTTGGCGCAGATCACGGCGGTCGTGTCGGGATGCTGCTGCAGCACGGCGCGCAATGCGTTGCGGCCGTCCTGGAGGCCGCTGCCTCCAGCGAACACGACGCGCTCCGACGGTAGCGCGATACCGCGCGCCGCCAGTGCGGCTTCGACGCCGGCCAGCCGGTCGCGTTCCCGGTCGCTGACCTGCAGGAACGCCATCACGACCGCGATCTGCGTGTGGCGCAGGTCGAGCAGATGGCGCGTCGCCAGCTCCATCGCCTTGCGGTGGTCGAATCCGATGCTCGGGGTCTTCGGGTCGTAGGACCAGGTCACGATGTACGGGATCGCGCTCTCTTCCAGAAGCGCCTGAAGTTCGGGGTCGCGCTGCAGGCCGACCAGCACCAGGCCGTCGACGCCCTGGCGGATCATCGCGTGGACCGCGTCGAGCTCCTTCTTGCCGTCGTAGTCGGACGTGGCGATCAGCAGCGAATATCCCGCCGCGCGGCACCCCGACTGCAGGCCCTCGACCGTGCTGCTGAAGTACGCATGGCGGAACGACGGAATGACCGCGCCGATCGCCATGCTTCGGTTGCGACGCAGCGAGCGCGCCACGCCGTTGGGCTGGTAGCGCAGTGCCTGCGCGGCCTCGGTCACGCGCCGCAGCGTGTCCTGGTTGAGCTGGTGCGGCGCGTTGAAGGCACGCGACACGGTGGCTGGCGACACGCCCGCGCGCG
>JAZKDL010000193.1:0-7055 GCA_040387575.1 Pseudomonadota bacterium | reverse complement strand
GATCCTGAACGAGGGCTTCGTGCACGTGACGCTGCGCGCCGGGCGCCGGCCGGGCTTGGCCGGCACGGTGGCGGAACCTGTCATGTGGTCTGTGTTTCCATGGATGGCTTCTGCACGATCTTCCAGTACGAGTCCTTGCGCGTGACACGGGCCTGCGCGTCGAAGAAGTAGAAGTCGCAGCCGTCGGCACACACGCGTTCGCCGGCCGGGGTGGTGCCCGACACGGTCCAGCGCGAGATGCCGAGCTGGCCGACGACGCAGTGCGCCACGTTACCGTAATGCACGTCGGGCAGACCGGCGAAGCGCGCCGAAACGCCCGCATGCACGGCCGCGCGGCCGACGCAGCGGCGCCCCCACGAATCGGGGCCTTGCGGCAACTCCATCACGCAGTCTTCCGCGAAGAAGGACAGCACGGCGTCGGCGTCGTGCCGGTTGAAGGCATGGGCCAGGCCTTCCAGCCGGGCGAGCAGCGTGTCGTGGGTGGGCAGCGCAGGCGTGCCGGCGCGGTGGTCGGCGAGCTCGTGCGGCCGCTGCGATGGGTGAAGGGATGAAGTCATGAGGCAAGTGAATGTTGCGGGCCGATGCCCTGGTCGTCGACACGGTGGCAAGCAACCGCGCGGCCGCCAGACACCGGGCGCAGCAGCGGTTCTTCCGCTCGGCAGCGGGCTTCGGCAAAGGGGCAGCGGGCCGCGAAACGGCATCCGGAAAGCCGCTGCGTCGGACTGGGCGGATCGCCGCGCAGCACGACGCGCGCCCGGCCGCCGGCCGCCTGCGACGCGCCGGGAATGGCCGAGACGAGGGCCCAGGTGTAGGGATGCAGCGGCGCGTCGAAGATGGTGTCGGCACGCGTCTGCTCGACGATGCGGCCGAGGTACATCACGGCGATGTCGTCGCACAGGTAGCGCACCACGTGCAGGTCGTGCGAAATGAACAGGTAGGTCAGCTGCAGCTCGTCCTGCAGGCGCGCCAGCAGGTTCAGGATCTGCGCCTGGATCGCGACGTCGAGCGCCGACACCGGCTCGTCGCAGACCACCAGCTTCGGGCTCGACGCCAACGCGCGCGCGATGCTGATGCGCTGCCGCTGGCCACCCGAGAACTGGTGCGGAAAGAGCCGATGCTGGTCGGGCCGCAGGCCGACCGCGTCGAGCATCGCGGTCACCCGCTCGCGGCGCTCCGGCGGGGTGCCGATCGCCATCAGGTCGAGCGGCTCGCGCACCAGTTCGTCGACGCGCAGCCGCGGATTGAGCGACGAGAACGGATCCTGGAAGATCATCTGGTAGTCACGCCGATGCGCACGTCGGGCTGCGGCGGGGAGCGTGTCGCGCGCGACGCCGTCGAAGCGCACGGTGCCAGCCGTCGTGTCGACCAGGCCCATCACGGCCTGCGCGGTGGTGGTCTTGCCGGAACCGCTCTCGCCGACGATGCCGAAGGTCCGGCCGCGCACGATGCGAAAGCTGACGCCGTCGACCGCGCGCACGGTGTCGCCGCGCGCAAAGGCGTGGCGGCGCGGCAGCGGGAAATGCACGGCGAGGTCGTCGACCTCGAGCAGCGTGTCGGATGTGTCCGATGCGATGGCGCTCATTTCAGTGTTCCTTCTTGCTGGCGCCAGCAGGCGCTGCGGTGGTACGCGACCAGGCTGCGCAGCGGCGGCACGCCACGCCGGCAGTCGGCCACCGCATGCGCACAGCGCGGCGCAAATGCGCAGCCCGGCGGCAGGTTGGATGTCGACGGCACGACGCCTGGAATTTCCGGCAATGGCACTCGGAGACCCGGCGTCGGCGCATGCTGGCGCGGCATGCACGACACCAGTGCGCGGGTGTACGGATGCGCGTGCGCCGACATCACTTCGGCGAGGGTGCCGTCCTCGACCTTGCGCCCGGCATACATCACGTTGACGCGATCGGCCACGTCGGCCACCACGCCCATGTCGTGCGTGATCAGGATCATCGCCGTGCCCAGCCGCCGCTGCAGGTCCTTCAGCAGGTCGAGCACCTGCGCCTGCACGGTGACGTCGAGCGCGGTCGTCGGTTCGTCCGCGATCAGCAGCTGCGGCTCGGCGGCCAGCGCGATGGCGATCATCGCGCGCTGCCGCATACCGCCCGAGAGCTGGTGCGGATAGGCGTCGAGCCGGCGCCGCGGGTCGGCGATGCCCACCGAATGCAGCAGCGCCTCGGCCCGTTCGCGCTCCTCCGCGCGCGGCACGACCGTGTGCTGGCGCAGCGACTCGGTGATCTGCAGGCCGATGGTCAGCAACGGGTTCAGCGCCGTCATCGGCTCCTGGAAGATCATCGCCATGCGCCGGCCGCGCAGCCCGCGCATGCGCGCCGCGTCGGCGCCGAGGATCGACTCGCCGCCAAGGCGGATGCTGTCGGCCGTGATGCGCGCGCTGCGCGGTGCCAGACCGAGCAACGCCAGGCCCGTCATGCTCTTGCCGCTGCCGGATTCGCCGACCAGGCACAGCGTCTCGCCGGCCGCGACCTGCAGGTCGATGTCATAGAGGATCTGCTTGGGACCGGCTGGCGTGTCGAGCACCAGGTTCAGGCCCGCCACCGAGAACAGGGGTTCGGTCATGGTCAACGCTCGCGCAATCGGGGGTTGAGGGCTTCGTTCAGGCCATCGCCGACAAGGCTGATGGCGAGCACGGCGACGAAGATGGCGATGCCGGGCATCGTGGTGGCCCACCAGGCGTCGAGCATGTAGGGACGGTTGCCGCCGATCATCAGGCCCCAGCTCATCACGTTCTGGTTGGACAGGCCGAGGAAGCTCAGACCGCTTTCGAACAGGATGGCCGCGCCGATGGTCAACGTGGCGGAGATCACCAGCGGCGGCAGCGCTGCGGGCAGGATCACGCGCCAGATCAGATAGCCGTCGGTCGCGCCCATGGTGCGCGCGGCCGCTACGTAGTCGAGGTGGCGGATGCGCAGGAACTCGCCGCGCGTGAGCCGCGCCGCGCTGGTCCAGCTGGCCGCGCCGATGGCCGCGGCCTGCACCAGCAGCGTCGGCTTCAGCAGGATGATCAGCACCATCGCCAGCAGCACCGGCGGCATCACCTGGAAGAACTCGGTCAGGCGCATGAGCATGCGGTCGATGCGGCCACCGTAGTAGCCCGACAGCGCGCCGACCACGACGCCCAGCCCCATCGCGACCAGCGTGGCGAGCACGCCGACCAGCAAGGTGGCGCGCGCGCCATGGATCAGGCCGGCGAGCAGGTCGCGGCCCAGGTAATCGGTGCCGAGCAGCGGCGCGCCCTCCTCGCCCGGTGCGAGCAGCGGCGCAGCGACGGTGTCGAAGGGTTCGACCGCATAGAGCCACGGGCCGGCGATGGCGGCCACGACGATCGCGACGCACAGCACGAGGCCGACGACGGCCGGCACGTTGCGGCAGAACGCGCGTGCCGCTTCCCGGAAGCGACCGGCGCTCGCTGCCGGCGGCGCGCCGGGCAACTGTGTGGCCGCCGTCATGCCCGAGGGCGACGTGGCATGGGTCAGCGCATCGCTCATCGCGCACCTCCGCTGGCGATGCGTGGATCGATCACGCGGTAGAGCACGTCGATCGCCATGTTGGCGAGTACCACGATGACGGCGGAGAACAGCAGGATGCCCATCAGCACCGGCGTGTCGCGCCGCAGGATGGCCTCGAAAGCAAGCGTGCCGAGACCGGGCCAGTTGAAGACGGCCTCGACCAGCACGGCGCCGGCGAACAGCTGGCCGACCTGCAGGCCGAGCACGGTCAGCACCGGGAGGATGGCGTTGCGCAAGGCATGGCGGAACACGATCAACCCCTCGGGCAGGCCTTTCGAACGCGCGGTGCGCACGAAGTCGGCATTCAGCACCTCGAGCATGGTCGCGCGCGACAGCCGGCTGTACTGCGCCAGATAGAAGAGCGACAGCGAGACGGCCGGCAACACCAGGTGGTGCAGCACGTCGAGCGCCAACGCCAGCGGATGCTGCGTGCCGCGCGTGATGTCGCGCATGCCGTTGACCGGGAACACCGGCCAGTGCGAGGCGAACAGTTGCACCAGCACGATGCCGGTCCAGAACACCGGCGCCGCGAAACCGACCACCGACAGCACGGTGATGCCGGCGTTCGCAAGGCCACGCGGTCGGCAGGCCGCCGTCACCCCGAGCGTCGTGCCGATCAGCACCGCCGCGGCGATGGCCGTGCCGACCAGCAGCAGCGTGGCCGGTACGCGCTCGAGCACCAGTTGCGCTACCGGTGCATTGAAGAAGTAGGACTGGCCCAGGTCGCCGTGGGCGATGCGCCAGAGGTGCAGCGCAAGCTGCTGCGGCAGCGGCTGGTCGAAGCCATAGAGGCTGCGCACCTGCGCCAGCGTGGCGGCATCCGCCGACTCGCCGGCAATCACCAGCGCCGGGTCACCGGGCGTGAGATGCATCAGCAGGAAGCTGAACACCAGCACGGCGACGATCAAGCCCAGCGCATTGGCGAGCCGGCCGGCGAGGAATGCGAGGGCATTCATGGCGTTGGGCCCGAATCAGTTCGCGCTGCCCGCGGCCCAGCGGGTGTCGTTGAACGGTGCCGCCGTGCCCCAGAAGCCGGCCGGCAGGTCGGTCAGGCCCTTGCGCATCACGGTCTGGTACTTGAGTACGGTCAGCGGAAGGATCGGCAGCTCGTCCATCGCGATCTTCTGGAACTGCGCATAGATGCGCTCGCGCTTGACCGGATCGATCTCGACCGAGCCGGCGTCCAGCAGGTCGTCCACCACCGGATTGCGGTAGTTCGCGTTGTTGGCGTAGGGCAGCGGCTGGATGTTCGTCGACGAATACTGCGGCGTGACGCCGAAGGCCGGGTCGCCGAAATTGAACAGCGAGACCATCGACATGTCGTAGTCGCCGCTGGCCATCGCCTTGAGCCAGCCCAGGAAATCGGTAGCCCGCACATCGACGTCGATGCCCACCTTGCGCAACTGCGAGCGGATGTATTCGGCACCGTTCTTGTGATAGTCCACATTGCCCGGTGGGTAGTGCATGGTGAGCTTCATGCGCACGCCGGCACCGTCGGGCTTGAGCCCCGCTTCATCGAGCAGCGCAGCCGACTTCTTCAGGTCCAGCGGGTAGGTCTCGACCTTGTCCGTGTAGAACGGCGTGGTCGGCGCGAGCGGGCTGTAGGCCACGGTGGTCACGCCGCCGAGCAGCGCCTTGGCGATGAACGGCCGGTCGATCGCCAGCGCGATCGCCTTGCGCACGCGGACGTCGTCCAGCGGCTTGTGGCGCAGGTTGAACATCAGGTTGTTGAGCGGCCCGATGCCGCCGTAGCCATCGGCCGTCATCGTGAAGCGCGGGTCGGCCGACAGGCGCTTGATCAGCCGCCAGTCGTACATGTACGGGATCATGTCGATCTCGCCGCGCTCCAGGCCGAGCACCAGCGTCTGCAGGTCGGAGCCGGCCTTGAAGATGATGCGCTCCAGCTTGGGCTGGCCGAGGAAGAACTTGTCGAAGCGCTCGAGCGTGACGTACTGGCCTGCCTTGAATTCGGCCAGCTTGAACGGACCGGAGCCGACGGCACCGGTCGTGTTCGCCGGATTCGTGCGGATCGGCCCCTGGCCATAGACGTGCTCCGGCAGGATCGGCAGGAACGGGCTCGACATCGCCAGCAGGATCGACGGCGCCGGCCGGTCGAGCTGCACCACGACGGTGAGCGCATCGGGCGTCCGAACCTCGGTGATCGCATTGAACTTCGAGGTCTTTCCCGCCAGGCTCTTGACCGTCATCAGCGAGAACTTCACGTCCTTCGAGGTGATCGGCTTGCCGTCGTGGAACAGGCCGTTGTCGACCAGCTTCATCGTCAGCGTGCGCTGGTCGGCGGACCATTCCCACGACTTGGCCAGGTACGGCTGCGGCTTGCCCTGGGCGTCGAAGCGCAACAGGCTCGCGAACACCTGGGAGCCGGTCACCGTGCTGGTGTAGTCCGGGTTGAGCGCCTGATTCAGGGACAACGTCGGCCGGTACATGCCGACGACCAGCGTGCCGGGTTCGGACGCCGTGGCGGACATCGACACCAGCGCCATTGCCGTGGCCGCTGCGGCGATCCACACCGCGGCCGAACCGGATCCCATCGACCGGCGTCGCCCGCGCAGGCTCTTGGCAATCAATGAAAACAATTTCATAAACGCTCCAAAAAAGGGCACGCATGTGCCAATGATTTCGAGAGATGCAAGGATTGTTCCTGCTGCAAATCGCACGCATCGAATTCGGATGCCAGTATGAAATCAATCTCATCTCAAATCAACCATGCTGTCGCGGAGGGTGTCATCTGGACGCCATCAGCCGCACCAACACTTGCCCTGCCAAGTGACTCTCCGGGGTTGCGGAGGCCTGTCCAAGCCGACGCGCTCTTGAAACGCCATCAAAAGCCCGTATCATTAGCACTCGCTGAAGCTGAGTGCTAACAACCAGCCAATGCTTCGAGTCGACCGGCTGTCGCCCCGTCTTGGGAACGACACCACCACCAAACCCCGTTTCTTTCCAGGAGATGCAATGAACCTTCGTCCTTTGGCCGATCGCGTGATCGTCAAGCGTGTTGACAGCGAAACCAAGACCGCCTCCGGCATCGTCATCCCCGACGCAGCCGCCGAAAAGCCCGATCAAGGCGAAGTCCTGGCCGTCGGCCCGGGCAAGCGCAACGACAAGGGCGAACTGGCCGCACTGACCGTCAAGGTCGGCGACCGCGTCCTGTTCGGCAAGTACAGCGGCCAGACCGTCAAGGTCGGCGGCGACGAGCTGCTGGTCATGAAGGAAGACGACCTGTTCGCAGTCGTCGAGAAGTAAGCCTTCTCCCTTCCGTCACTCATTCAATTCTTTCGGAGTAAATCAACATGGCAGCAAAAGACGTCGTCTTCGGCGGTGAAGCCCGCGCTCGCATGGTCGAGGGTGTCAACATCCTGGCCAACGCAGTCAAAGTGACCCTGGGCCCCAAGGGCCGCAACGTGGTGCTCGAGCGTTCGTTCGGCGCCCCCACCGTGACCAAGGACGGTGTGTCGGTCGCCAAGGAAATCGAACTCAAGGACAAGCTGCAGAACATGGGCGCCCAGCTCGTGA
>JAZKDL010000192.1:0-2124 GCA_040387575.1 Pseudomonadota bacterium | reverse complement strand
GTCGGCCTCGCCGGTGACCAGGCGCTCGGCCACCAGCCCGCCGGGCACCAGCACGGCCTTGGCGTGCATGGCGTCGGCGATGCCCATGCGCTGGAACAGGCCGTCCAGGTAGATGCCGCTGGAGCCGCCGGACGCCGGGTCGATGTAGGCGACCTTGCGCGCGGCGAGCAGCGCTTCCTTGAACTGGTCGACGGTGTCGATCTTCGGATGCGTGGCGCCGGCCTTCACGGCGACGCCGATCGCCACGCGCGCCAGCGGCGTCACGCTGTCGGGGGCCACGCGGCCCTGCGTGGCCAGCGGCTGCAGCGCGGCGGGCGTGAGCACCAGCACGTCGAAAGCCTCGCCGGCCGCAACCCGCTTGGCGAGCGCGCCGGCGGTGTCGTTCTGCACGTCGACCTTGTGGCCGGTGCGCGCCTCGAAGGCCGGCACGAAGGCGACGACCACCTGCTTGAAGGCGCCGGCGGTGAGGACCTTGATGGTGTCAGCGTGGGTGGCGGTGGCGGCAAAGGTGGTCACGAGAGCGGTCGCGACGCTGAACGCGCTGGTGAGCAGCAGGCGGGAGAACGGTGGGCGCATGGAGATCTCGCAGAGGTGGGAAACGACCGAAAAAGCCGACTGGAAAGGCGCGGCGGACTACCGTCCACCCTCGATATTCTTTGCGATGATCGCTGTTCTTGCTCGTATGCGGTTTGCTCGCGGGCCTTCCTCCAGATCGTCGAGGTTCCATGCCCTCAGAGAGTTCCCCTGCTTCCGCGGACGCGCCCGGCGCGCGCCTCGAGGCGAATTTGACGCCGAGCACGCTCAGCTTCCCCGTGGTGGGCATCGGCGCCTCGGCGGGTGGGCTGGAGGCGCTGATCCGCTTTTTCGAGCATGTGCCGACGCCATCGGACATGGCCTTCGTCGCCATCCTGCACCTGTCGCACAGCCACGAGAGCAATGCGGCCGCCATCCTGCAGCGCGCCACCGCGATGCCGGTGATGGAGGTCACGCAGCCGACGCCGATCGAGGCCGGCCATGTATACGTGATCTCGCCGCTGCTCGACCTGACGATGAACGACGGCTACCTGCGCACCACGCCGCGCGACCTGGGCAAGTGGCGGCATGTCGCCATCGACGTGTTCTTTCGCACGCTGGCGCAGGTGCACCGGGAGCGCGCGATCTGCGTGGTGCTGTCGGGCACGGGCAGCGACGGCGCGGTCGGTCTGACCCGGGTGAAGGAAGAGGGCGGCATCACGCTGGCGCAATTGCCCGAGGACGCCGGGCACGACGGCATGCCGCGCGCCGCCATCGCCACCGGCATGGTCGACATCGTGCTGCCGGTGGCCGACATGGGCCAGCGCCTGGTCGACCTGTGGCGCAACGCGCAGCAGATCCGGCTGCCGGACGCGAGCGCGCTGACGCCGGGCAATGGCGTTGGCGGCGGCGATGCGGAGGGCGCGGACGGCACGGCGTCGGCGCGCTCCGAGCAGGCGCTGCAGGACGTGATGGTGCTGCTGCGCAACTACACGCGGCACGATTTCCGCCACTACAAGCGCGCGACGATGCTGCGGCGCATCGAGCGGCGCCTGCAGGTCAACCGCCTGGCCGACCTGCCGGCCTACCGCGATTTTCTGGAGCAGCACCCTGAAGAAGCGGCGCCGCTGCTGCAGGACATGCTGATCAGCGTGACCAACTTCTTCCGCGACCGCGATGCCTTCGATGCGCTGGAGCGCGAGGTGGTGCCGCAGCTGCTGAAGAACAAGGGCTACCCGGAGCAGATCCGTGCCTGGGTAGCGGGCTGTGCCACCGGTGAGGAGGCCTATTCGCTGAGCATGCTGCTGCGCGAAGAGGCCGACGGGCAGGGCCGGATGATCGACCTGCAGCTGTTTGCCACCGACATCGACGAGCGCGCCATCGGCACGGCCCGGCGCGGCGTGTACCCAGAAGGCATCGTCGAAGACATCTCGCCGTCGCGCATGCGCCAGTTCTTCGTGAAGGAGCAAGACCAGTACCGCATCAACTCGGCGGTGCGCGAGCCGGTGCTGTTCGCGGTGCACAACCTGCTGCGCGACCCGCCGTTTTCGCGGCTCGACCTGATCTGCTGCCGCAATCTTCTGATCTACCTCGACCGCGCGGCGCAGACGC
>JAZKDL010000191.1:0-3162 GCA_040387575.1 Pseudomonadota bacterium | reverse complement strand
GCTGGTGATCCTGTGGTTCGGCATCGACGAGTCGGCCAAGCTGTTCCTGATCAGCATTTCGGTGTTCTTCCCGATCTACCTGAACACCTTCCACGGCATCCGCAACGTCGACCCGCAGCTCATCGAGATGGGCCGGACCTACGGACTCACGCGGTGGCAGCTCTACAGGGAAGTGATCCTGCCGGGCGCGCTGTCGTCGATCCTGGTCGGCCTGCGCTTCTCGCTCGGGTTGATGTGGGTGATCCTGATCGTGGCCGAGACCATCTCGGCGCAGTCCGGTATCGGCTATCTCACGATGAACGCCCGCGAGTTCCTGCAGACCGACATCGTGCTGGTCGGCATCCTGCTGTACGCGCTGCTCGGCAAGCTGGCCGACCTGTTTGCGCGCGGGCTCGAGCAGTGGTGGCTGCGCTGGCATCCCGGCTATCAGAAGAAGGCCTGAGGCCTGAACCCGACAGAAAGAAGACACCCATGAATTCGAATTTCGGAAATCTCGTGCTGCGTCGACGCCATGCGCTCGGCGCACTGGCCTCGCTGGCTGCCATCGGCAGCGGCTTGGCTTCGGCCCAGGGTGCCGCGCCGTCGATCGTGCGCATCGGCTACCAGAAGTCGTCGACGCTGACCGCCGTGCTCAAGACGCAGGGCGCGCTGGAAAAGCAACTCGCGCCGCTTGGCGTCAAGGTCAGCTGGCATGAATTCACCAGCGGGTTGCCGCTGCTGGAGGCGCTGAACCTCGACAACCTCGACTTCAGCGCCGATGTGGCCGACACGGTGCCGGTGTTCGCGCAGGCGGCCGGTGCCAAGCTGACCTTCGTGGCGCAGGAAGCGCCGTCGCCGTCGGCTCAGGCGATTCTGGTGAAAGCCGATTCGCCGCTGAAATCGGTGGCGGACCTGAAGGGGCGCAAGGTCGGTTTTGCCAAGGCGGCCGGCGCGCATTACCTGCTGATCGCCGCGCTGGAGAAGGCCGGCCTGTCGCTGAAGGACATCGAGCCCGCCTACCTGACGCCGGCCGATGGCCGTGCGGCCTTCGAGAAGGGCGCCATCGACGCATGGGTCGTGTGGGACCCGTTCCTGTCGGCCGCACAGCGGCAGTCGAGCGTGCGCGTGCTGGCCGACGGCACGGGCATCGCGTCGTACCAGCGCTACTACCTCGCGGCGACGCGTTTCGCGCAGGCGCGGCCCGACGTGCTGAACGTGATCTACGCCGAACTCGATCGCGCCGGCAAGTGGGTCAAGCAGAGTCCGAAGGACGCGGCTGCGCTGCTCGCGCCGGTCTGGGGCATCGACGCCGCGACGGTCGAGCAGGCCAACGAACGGCGCAGCTACGCCGTGCGCCCGGCGACCGCCGCGAACATCGGCGAACAGCAGAAGATCGCCGATGCCTTCTTCGCCGAGAAGCTGCTGCCGCGCAAGATCGACGCGCTGGATGTGGCGCTGTTCAAGCCGGGAGCGGGCGCATGAGCGCCGTGCTGGACCGCCCCATCGACGCGCCGGCCATCCCGGGCGGCGTGAAGCTCGAGATTCGCCACGTCCACAAGCGCTATGGCGAGCGGGAAGTGCTGCGCGACACGCAACTCAAGATCGAGCCCGGCCAGTTCATCGCGATCGTCGGCCGAAGCGGCTGCGGCAAGAGCACGCTGTTGCGGCTCGTGGCCGGGCTCGAGCCCGCGTCCGACGGTGCGCTCTACACCGATGGCCGCGCGATCGACGGCCTGCACGACGACACGCGGATCATGTTCCAGGAGGCGCGCCTGCTGCCGTGGCGCCGCGTGCTCGACAACGTGACGCTGGGCCTGCCCGACAACCTGCGTCAGCGCGGCCGCGAGGTGCTGGCGCAGGTCGGCCTGGCCGAGCGCGAGAACGAATGGCCTGCGCGGCTGTCGGGCGGACAGCGGCAACGCGTGGCACTGGCGCGCGCGTTGGTGCATCACCCGCGATTGCTGCTGCTCGACGAGCCGCTGGGGGCGCTCGACGCGCTGACGCGCATCGAGATGCACCGGCTGATCGAGAACCTCTGGCAGCGCCATCGCTTCACCGCGTTGCTGGTGACGCACGACGTGCAGGAGGCGGTGGCGCTGGCCGACCGCGTGATCCTGATCGAGGACGGCCGCATCGCGCTCGACGAGAACATCGCGCTGGCACGGCCGCGCTCGCAGGGCGACGCGGCGTTCGCTGCCATCGAGAAACGCATCCTCGACCGCGTGCTGCAGAAGCCCGATGCCGATGGCGGCGATCCGGCCAACGACACGCGCTGGGCCGACGGTCCGGCGCACGCCCTTCGCTGGGCGCTCTGATTCATTTTTTCGCTTTCAACCCAAGGAGTTTTTCATGTCCATCCAAGCCATCAACGTCCGCAATCAATTCAAGGGCAAGGTCAAGGAGATCATTCGCGGCGACGTCGTGTCCGAAGTCGATGTCGAGACGCCGTGGGGCATCGTGACCTCGGTGATCACGACGCGTTCGGTCGACGAGCTGCAACTGAAGCCGGGCTCCGACGTGGTCGCGCTGGTGAAGTCGACGGAAGTGTCGATCGCCAAGCTCTGATGTCGGCGGGGCCGTTCAACCCCGCGGCCCGCTGGTTCATCGGTATCGCCGCAGAATGCCGCGACTCTTCTCGGGACACTGATCGATGGCCTCCAGCAAACAACTTCGGCTCGGCGCGTTCATGCGCCCGGTCAGCATCCACACCGGCGCCTGGCGCTATCCCGGCGCGTGGCGCGACGCCAACTTCAGCCTGCCGCGCCTCACGCAGCTGATCAAGACACTGGAGCGCGGGCGCTTCGACGCCTTCTTCATGGCCGACCACCTGGCGCTGCTCAACATGCCGGTGGAAGCGCTCAAGCGCAGCCACACCGTCACGTCGTTCGAGCCGCTCACGCTGCTGTCGGCGCTGTCGCAGCACACCGAGCACATCGGCCTGATCGCGACGGCATCGACCACTTTCGACGAACCCTTCCACATCGCGCGGCGCTTCGCGTCGCTCGATCACCTGAGCGACGGGCGCGCGGGCTGGAACATCGTGACCACGTCGAACCCCGACGCGGCGCTGAACTTCGGTCGCGACGACCACATGGAACACGACGAGCGCTATGCCCGCGCGCGCGAGTTCTACGACGTCGTCACCGGGCTCTGGGACAGCTGGGCCGACGACGCCTTCCTGCG
>JAZKDL010000190.1:0-6883 GCA_040387575.1 Pseudomonadota bacterium | reverse complement strand
TCGGTCTCGATCCAGCGCGTATGCACCTTGAAGCCATCGTCGGCGACGAAGTCCGGCGCCTCCAGCACCGCGCGATGGAACGGCAACACCGAAGCCACGCCCTCGATGCGGAACTCCTTCAGTGCGCGCCTTGCACGTGTGATGGCCTGAGCGCGCGTCGCCCCGGTGACGATCAGTTTGGCCATCAGCGAATCGAAGGTGCCCGGCACCGTCGAGCCCGACGCCACGCCCGTGTCCACGCGCACGCCGGGGCCCGAAGGCGCCGCGAACAGATGCACCGGGCCGGATGTCGGCAAAAAGCCGCGTCCGACGTCTTCGGCATTGATGCGGAACTCGATGGCATGGCCGCGCGGCACGGGCGTCTCGGTGATCGACAGCGGCAGGCCGTCGGCCACGCGCAGCTGCTCGACCACGAGGTCGATGCCCGCCGTTTCCTCGGTCACCGGATGCTCGACCTGCAGCCGCGTATTGACCTCGAGGAACGAGATCGTGCCCGAGGGGCTCAGCAAAAATTCCACCGTGCCCGCACCGACATAGCCGGCCTTGGCGCACACGTCGCGCGCCGACTGGTGGATGCGCGCTCGCTGCGCATCGCTGAGAAAGGGCGCCGGCGCCTCTTCGACCAGCTTCTGGTTGCGCCGCTGCAGCGAGCAATCGCGCGTACCGAGCACTACGACACGGCCGTGCGTGTCGGCGATGACCTGTGCCTCGACATGGCGTGGCCGATCGAGGAACTGCTCGACGAAGCATTCACCGCGGCCGAAGGCGGTGACGGCTTCGCGCACGGCCGACTCGTACAGCTCGGCCACTTCGTCCATTCGCCACGCCACCTTGAGCCCGCGACCACCACCGCCGAAGGCCGCCTTGATGGCGATCGGCAGGCCATGCCGCTCGGCGAAGGCGACCACTTCCTGCGCATCGCGCACCGGCTCCGACGTACCCGAGACCAGCGGCGCACCGACCGACATCGCGATCTTGCGGGCCTGCACCTTGTCGCCCAGCGCCTCGATGGCGGCTGGCGGCGGGCCGACCCAGATCAGGCCAGCGCCGATGACGGCACGCGCAAAGCCCGCGTTCTCCGACAGGAAGCCGTAGCCGGGATGCACCGCATCAGCACCGCTGCGGGCCGCGATGGCCAGCAGCTTGTCGATGTTCAGGTAGGTGTCGGCCGGCCGCTGGCCGTCGAGGCCGTAGGCTTCGTCGGCCATGCGCGCATGCAGCGCGTCGAGGTCGGCGTCGGCATACACGGCCACGGACTTCACGCCGTAGTCGGCACAGGCGCGCGCGATGCGCACGGCGATCTCGCCACGGTTGGCGATGAGGACTTTTTTCATGGGAGCTCGTCGAAAGACTGGATGGGGTTGAAGCGCACGCGGGCACCGATCGGAATCTGCCCTGCACGATCGAGGTGGTAAGTGGCCACGGCACCGATCACCGGATAACCGCCGGTCAGCGGATGGTCCGCCAGGAACAGCACGGGTTGGCCGCTCGCCGGCACCTGGATGGCGCCGAGCGCCGTGCCTTCGCTCGGCAGTTCGGCCGCGTTGGCGCGCGCCAGCGGCACGTCGCCGGCCAGACGCAGGCCGACGCGATTGGACTGCGGCGTCACCGTCCATTCCTGGCTGGCCAGCCGTGCGATGGCATCGGCGGTGAACCAGTCGGTGCGCGGTCCCATCACCACGTCGAGCAGGACGACATCCTGCAACGTGGGCAGGTCGTCGCTGGGAAGTTCAGGCAACCCGACGATGGCGCCATGCGCGACCGGTCGAACGGCCAGCACGTCGCCCGCCGCAATGGCGGGCGGCCCGACACGCGCCAATGTGTCGGTGGAACAACTGCCGAGCACCGGCGCGACCGCGAATCCACCGCGCACCGCGAGGTAGCTGCGGATGCCCGCACCCGGCTCGCCGAGCGTAAGGCTGTCGCCATCCGACAGCGCAATGGCCTGGTGCCCGGACACGGTCCAGCACGCGCCGTTCGCGGCCCTGAAATCGACCGCCGCATCGGCACCGGTGAGCGCGACCACCGTGTCGCCACGAGAAACCAGCGAGAAACCGCCATAGACGATCTCGACACAGGCTGCATCGCTGGCATTGCCGACCAGGCGGTTGGCCGCACGCAAGGCCGCCTGGTCCATCGCGCCGGAGGTCGATACGCCCTGGCCGGTGTGGCCATGTCGGCCCGTGTCCTGGAACAGCGCCTGGAGGCCGGTGCTGCGAATGACGAGTGCCGGTGAGCCAATCTCGGCAGCCGGAACGACGGGCGCCTCGACGAGAGTCGCCGCTGCGCCGGTCGACGGCGAAGCGAGCACGGCCCGCCCTGACACATCGACGAAGCGCACCCGGAAGCCCGGCTGCAACAGCGCGGGCACTGCGCGGGCCAGGTCCCACATCGGCGTGGCGGTGACACCGATGATCTGCCAGCCGCCCGGGCTGGCCTGCGGATAGACACCGCTGAACTGACCTGCCAGCCCGACCGCGCCAGCCGGGATGCGCGTGCGCGGCGTCTTGCGACGCGGCACGTCGAAGCTCGGATGCCCGCCACTCAGATAGGCGAAGCCCGGCGCGAAGCCGGTGAACGCAACGGTGTACTCGCTGCCGGTGTGGCGGCGGATCACTTCCGCGCGCGAGATGCCCAGCAGGGCTGCGACCTCGTCGAGGTCTTCGCCCGCGTAGTCGACCGGAATCTCGATCAGCGTGCGCTCGCGTTCGACCGGCGCGCTCAGGCTGCGTCGTTCGATGCGCTCGGCCAGCCCGCCACGCGTCAACACGGTGGGCCGATAGCGGATCAGCAGCGTGCGCGCTGCCGGCACGATGTCCTCGACGCCGGCGATGGGTTCGGCCTGAAGCGATGCGAGCAACGCCAGCGTCTGCGGCAGATCGTCGAGTTCGACCAGCAGCGCGTCGAGGTTCACGGGAAGGAAACGCATCACCGCTGTACCTCCCCGCGTACATCGACGAATGGCGCCACGTCGACACCGGCGCGCTCGAGCAGTTCGCGCACCTGACGCGCCATCTCGACCGCGCCAGGGCTGTCGCCGTGCACGCAGACCGACTCGGCCTCGATGCGCACCGTACTGCCGTCGATGGCGGTTACCACGCCCTCGGTCGCCAGCCGCAGCATGCGTGCCGCGACCTCTTTGGCATCGTGCAGCACGGCGCCCTTTTCACGCCGCGAAACGAGCGAGCCGTCGGGCGTGTAGGCGCGATCGGCAAAGGCCTCGGCCACTGCGCGCAGACCGCTTTCGCGGGCCCAGCCGAGCAGTGGCGCGCCGGCCAGTCCGACCAGCACGAGCGACGGGTCGATGGCACGGATCGCCGCGATCACGTCGCGTGCCTGGCGCTCGTCGTGCGCGATGGTGTTGTAGAGCGCGCCGTGCGGCTTGACGTAGCGGACGGTGGTTCCGGCCGCGGCGGCCAGCCCGCGCAGCGCACCGATCTGGTAGATCACGTCGGCCTGGAGGTCGGCGCTCGCCACATCCATGTTGCGGCGGCCGAAGCCGGCCAGATCGGGATATGCCACATGGGCACCGACCACCACGCCGCGGGCGGCTGCACGCCGCAAGGTCTGCAGGATGCCGGCGGCATCACCCGCATGAAAGCCGCAGGCGACATTGGCGCTGCTCACGATGTCGAGCATCGCGTCGTCGTCGCCCATCCGCCAGGCGCCGAGGCTTTCGCCCAGGTCGCTGTTGAGGTCCATCTTCATCTGGGCCTCAGCGGAACATCAGGAAGTACAGCAGGAAGACGTTGCAGGTCAGCAGCGCAAGAGCGGTCGGCACCTGGGCGCGGATCACGGCGTTCTTGTCGGGCAGTTCCAGCAATGCGGCCGGCACGATGTTGAAGTTCGCGGCCATCGGTGTGAGCAGCGTGCCGCAGTAGCCCGAGAGCATGCCGATCGCCGCCATCACCGCCGGATTGCCGTGGTACATGCCGACCAGGATCGGCACGCCGACGCCACCGGTCATCACCGGGAAGGCCGCGAAACCATTGCCCATGATGATGGTGAAGAGCGCCATGCCCACCACATAGACGACCACGGCGAAGAAGCGCACGTCCATGTTGATGTAGCTGGTGGTGATGTGCGCAACGGCCTTGCCCACGCCGGCATCGGAGAACACCAGGCCGAGCATGCCGAGCATCTGCGGCAACACCAGCGCCCAGCCGAGCGCATCGGTCAGGCGGCGCGACTCGCGGATGCCCTGTATCGGCGTCTCCCGCGTGAGCACGCAGGCCAGCGCGAGCGCGAAGATGCAGCCGATGCCCAGGCTGACGAGCGTGGTGTTCTTCGGGTCGAGCAGCGGCGTGCCGCCGAACACGAGGTACTTGGCGGTGAGCGTGCCGATCATCGTCACCACCGGAATCGCGAGCGCCGGGATGAAGAGCTTGTTGCCGAGGCGCCTGGCGCTCTCGGCGTACTGGACCACGGAGCGCGGTGCGTGATGGCCGATGCCGACGCCGCCGAAGGCTGCGATCAGCGCCATCACCACGACGCCCACACCGACCCACACCGGCGGCAGCAGGTCGCCGACGAGGAAGACCAACGAATAGAGCCCCCAGAAGAAGGCGCTCGAGTAGCGCTTGGGATGCTGGCGATCGGCCAGTGTCATGACCGCCGTGATGGCAAGGATGGCACCGACGAGGTAGTACAGGTGAACGATGGAGAGCGTCATGATCAGGCTCCCTTCACCGAGGTGGCGACGGCAGCGGCGTGTTCATCGACCACGCGTGCGTTGCCGGTCAGTTCGCGGTCCAGCCACCGGTCGAGCCGGCGCAGGCGCCAGGCGTGGATCACGAAGGCGCAGATGGCCGTCGGTATGCCCCACAACGCCACATGGATCGGCTCGATGTCGATGCCCGCCTCGCGCAGGAAGGTGGTCATCAGCACGATCGCGCCGAAGGCCACGAAGATGTCTTCGCCGAAGAACAGCCCGACGTTGTCGGTCGCCGCGGCATAGGCACGCAGCTTGTGGCGGATCCGGTCGGGCAATGCACCGTAACGGGCCTCGGCGGCGCCTTCTGCCATCGGCGCGAGCAGCGGCCGCACCATCTGGGGGTGTCCGCCCAGGCTGGTCAGACCGACTGCGGCGGTGAGCTGGCGTGCGCCCAGATAGACCAACAGCAGCCGGCCGGTGGTGGCGGACTTGATGCTGCTGATCCAGCGCTGCGCATGCTGGCGAAGCCCGTGCCGCTCGAGCAGGCCGATCACGGACAGCGGCAACAGGATGATCAACGGCAGGTTGCGCGTCTTGATGAAGCCGGTACCGATGGCCGCCAGGATCTTGTCGACGGGGAAGTGCGCGGCGAATGCCGTGACGATGGCCGTGACGATCACGACCAGCATCGGGTTGAAGCGCAGGACGAAGCCCGCAATGATGACCGCGACCCCGAGCAGGGGCCATAGATTGATGTCGACAGGCACAGCAGTTACTCCAGATGTGATCTTGGCCAGCTTTTGGCTCAACGATCGTTGGTTATTGATGAATCATCTTTCATGAATTGTTCAACAATTCATGAAGGGATGGTTAGCAACTTGCATGCCCGTGTCTAGGTGAATTCCCCGAGTCGTTGAGCAGGAATGGGGCATTCAAGGGAATCTGATACAACTTCGATCGCCGTTCCCTGCTCCTCACCAGAACCCCATGACCCTCGCGCCCCGTCAGCCCGCTGAACCCCAGACCTTGAGCGAACGCATGGCGGAAACGCTGCGCCAGAAGATCACGCAGGGGGAATTCACGCCGGGCCAGCGCCTGTCGGAGCAGACGCTCAGCGACAACCTCGGTATTTCGCGCAACACGCTGCGCGAGGTGTTCCGGATGCTGACCAAGGAAGGGCTCGTCAAGCACGCGCCGAACCGGGGCGTGTTCGTGGCGATCCCGAGCATCGCGTCGATCATCGACATCTACCGGGTGCGCCGGCTGATCGAATGCCAGGCCCTGGCCCAGGCCTACCCGCGGCATCCCGCCAAGAAGAAGATGCGCGAGGCGGTGGAGATTTCGCTGCGCTGCCGCGCTTCAGGCGACTGGCTCGAAGTGGGCACCGCCAACATGGCCTTCCACATGGCCGTGGTCGAGCTCGCGGACAGTGAAAGGCTCAACCTTCTCTTCAACTCGGTGCTGGCCGAGTTGCGCCTCGCGTTCGGGCTGCTGCAAGACCCGGAGTTTCTCCATGCGCCTTACGTCGACATGAACGAGAAGATCCTGCAGCTCGCCGAGGCCGGCGAGTTCGCTCTTGCCGCCGCGGCGATGAACGACTACCTCGTGCACTCCGAGCGCATCGTGCTGGCGGTCTATGCCCGGCACATCAGCGACGCGGGCTGGGACATCTGACGGACCGGGCCGCTAGCGCGGCGCGCCGTCAGAAGCGGTAGGTCGCGCTCGCGATCACCGTGCGGCGGGCGCCATACCAGCAGTCGCCGCGCGACAGGCAGATCGAGTTGTAGACCTTGTCGGTCAGGTTCGTCACGTTGAGCGCATAGCGCCATTGCAGGTGTTCCCAGGACAGCTGCGCGTCGAGCAGCGTGACGGCCGGCGTGGTCGGCGCAGCGCCATCGCGGAAGTCGCTCATGTGGCGGATGCCCGCACCCAGCGCAAGGCCCTGCACGCCGCCGACCTCGAAGCGCCACTTGCCCCAGGCACTGAACTGATGGCGCGACAGCTGGGTGAGCTGCGGGTCGACATCGGTGTAGGTGTAGCTTGCCAGCGCTTCGAGGTTGCGCGAAACCGTCGCCTTCCATTCCAGCTCCAGCCCCTGGTTCTTGGTGCTGCCGACCTGGATGGTGTTGAGCGGATTGGTCGGGTCGGCGGTCGACTGGTTCTTCTCGCGGATCCGGTAGATCGCGGCCGTGAACTGCGTGCGGCCGTCGGCGGGCATGTACTTCACGC
>JAZKDL010000189.1:1765-4334 GCA_040387575.1 Pseudomonadota bacterium | reverse complement strand
GCCGCGTTCGGCGTCGAGGGCGTCTATGTCGAGCGCCTGATGCGCAACGCGCGCCACATCGAGGTACAGGTGCTCGGCGACGGCGCGGCGGTGGCCAGCCTGGGCGAGCGCGAATGCACGCTGCAGCGGCGCTTTCAGAAGCTGGTGGAGATTGCGCCGAGTCCGTCGCTGTCGACGGCGCTGCGCGACCAGGTCACGGCGGCGGCGCTGCGCATGGCGCGCGCGGTCGGCTATCGCAACCTCGGCACCTTCGAGTTCCTGGTCGATGACAGCGCGACTGATCTGCCCTTCGTCTTCATCGAGGCCAATCCGCGGTTGCAGGTCGAACACACGGTGACCGAGGCGGTGACCGGGCTCGACCTGGTTCAGCTGCAGTTGGCCGTGGCCGCGGGCCAATCACTCGACGCGATCGGCATCGTGCCGGGACGCACGGCACCGCAGCGCGGTTTTGCCGTGCAGTGGCGCATCAACGCCGAGACGCTCGATGCCGACGGCCAGGCGCGGCCTTCGAGCGGAACGTTGGCGCGTTTCGAGATGCCGGCCGGCCCCGGCGTCCGCGTGGACACGCACGGCTATGCCGGCCTCGCGCCGTCGCCGCACTACGACACACTGCTGGCCAAGCTCGTCGTGCATGCGGCATCGCCGCATTTCGCGGACGCGCTGCGGCGCTCGGTGCGCGCGCTGGAGGAATGCCGCATCGAAGGCGTTGCGACCAACCTGTCGCTGTTGCGCGCGATCGCTGCGCGGCCGGAGTTCGTGCAGCAGTCGGTGCACACGCGCTTCGTCGAGGCGCATCTGGCGGAGCTGCTCGATGCGGCGCGGCAGATCGACGCCGCCGAGGCCGGCGCCGCGTCTGCATCAATCCCGGTCGCCGCGCCGGTGTCGTCCGGCCTTGCCGCGACGGATGGCGACACCGGGCTCTGGGTCCGCGCGCCCATGCCGGCGCGGCTGGTGCAGTTCGACGTCGCCATCGGCGACGTGCTGCCGGCGGGCGCACAGGTCGGCGTGCTGGAGGCGATGAAGATGGAGCACTTGCTGCACGCGCCCGCCGCGGGCCGCGTGCTTGCGCTGCTGGCTGCGCCGGGCGACTACCTGGTCGACGGCCAGCCGCTGGTGCAGCTCGAAGCCGTCGAGGCCGAGGCGATCGCCGCGCAGGCCCAGGTTGCGCTGGACCTCGATGCGATCCGCCCGGACCTGCAGAAGGTGATCGATCGCCACGCGCCGACGCTCGACGCCAACCGCACCGCCGCCGTGGCCAAGCGCCACGCGCAGGGCGGACGCACGGCGCGCGCCAACATCGCGGACCTGTGCGCGCTCGACGCCGACCCCGGCAGCTTCATCGAATACGGCGCCCTGGCGATCGCCGCGCAGACGCGCCGGCGCGCCATCGACGACCTGATCGCGAACACGCCGGCCGACGGCATGGTCACCGGCATCGGCAGCGTCAATGCCGCGCAGTTCGGCCCCGAGAAATCACGCTGCGTGGTGATGGCCTACGACTACACCGTGCTCGCCGGCACGCAGGGCTGGCGCAATCACCAGAAGACCGACCGCATGCTGCGCGTCGCGCACCAGCTGCGGCTGCCGGTCGTGCTGTTCGCGGAAGGCGGCGGCGGCCGGCCGGGCGACACCGACATGCCCATCGTGGCCGGCTTGAACAACCACACCTTCAGCCAGTTCGCGGCGCTGTCGGGCAAGGTGCCGGTGGTCGGCATCGTGCATGGCCGCTGCTTCGCGGGCAACGCGGCGCTGCTGGGCTGCAGCGACGTGATCATCGCGACCCGCGGCAGCAACATCGGCATGAGCGGGCCGGCCATGATCGAAGGCGGCGGACTGGGCACCTTCGCGCCGGAGCAGATCGGCCCGAGCGGCGTGCAGTCGCGCAACGGCGTGATCGACATCCTGGTCGACGATGAAGCCGCCGCAGTCGCAGCGGCCCGCAAGTACCTGTCGTATTTCCAGGGGCCGACCACCGACTGGCAATGCGCCGATCCGCGCGAACTGCGCCATGCGGTGCCAGAAAACCGGTTGCGCGTGTACGACGTGCGCGCCGCCATGCGCGGCATCGCCGACACCGGGTCGCTGCTCGAATTGCGTGCCGGCTTCGGCGCCGGCATGGTCACCGCGCTGGCCCGCATCGAAGGCCGTCCGGTCGGACTGATCGCGAACAACCCGCAGCATCTGGGCGGCGCGATCGATGTCGAGGCGGCCGACAAGGCGGCGCGCTTCATGCAGCTGTGCAACGTGCACGGGTTGCCGCTGGTCGCGCTGTGCGACACGCCGGGCTTCATGGTCGGGCCGGAGATCGAGGCACAGGCGCAAGTGCGCCATGTCTGCCGGATGTTCATGATTGCGTCGCACCTGCGCGTGCCGTACTTCACCGTCGTACTGCGCAAGGGCTACGGCCTGGGAATCGCTTCACCTTCCTTGACAATAATCACATCCGCAAGATCACCAATTTTAGGAATTTTACTGTCAAAGAAACACAAAACGGATTCATGAATGACATTTGATGTTTGTCACGAAAAAATAACGTACGCTTTTGCTTTTTCTTCTTCCTCTTCTTGCT
>JAZKDL010000189.1:0-1755 GCA_040387575.1 Pseudomonadota bacterium | reverse complement strand
GCTACCGCAAGGAGCTCGAAGCCGTGGCTGAAGGCGCTGAACGCGACGCGCTGTTCCAGCGTCTGGTCGCGCAGCAGTATGTGAACGGCGAAGCCCTGCACATGGCGCAGACGCTGGAGATCGATGCCGTCATCGATCCGGCGGAGACGCGCGATTGGCTGCTTCGCGGGCTCGCATCGGCATCGGCAAGCGCGGGTGCGGCGACGTCCTACGTCGACACCTGGTAATGGCTTTCTGCGCAGCTCTGGATGGATGGCGGAAGGGCTTGGTTTCCAAGAAACAGCTCTACACAAGATTTCGCGCGCGCCTTACACGGGCTTCACAGAGTCGGCTCAGCATGAAGGCTCCAACCACTCATGAGGAGCATCCCATGAAGAAGACTCTTGCTGTCACGCTCGCCACCGCTTTCGCGGCCATGCTGCCCATCGGCGCCGCCGTCATGGCGCCCGCCACCGCGCAGGCGCAGCCGGCGATCATCATCCAGACGCCGCCTCCGCCGCCCCGCGTGGAACGCGTGCCGCCGCCGCGCCGAGGCTATGTCTGGGCGCCGGGCCACTACGAGTGGCGTGGCGGTCGTCATGTCTGGGTGCGCGGCGAATACATGCGCGCCCGTCCGGGCTATGCGTACCGCGCGCCCGATTGGCATCAGCGCGATGGCCGCTGGGAATACAACCGCGGCGGCTGGGACCGCGATGGCGATGGCGTGCCGAACCGCGTCGACCGCCGTCCGAACAACCCCAACCGTTCCTGATCAGAACAAGCGGAACACCAAAGGCATCAGCAGCGCTGCCAGCACGACCTGCAGCCCCAGCGCGAGCCCGGCATAGGCGCCTGCATCGGCGTTCACGTGCAGCGCGCGGGCCGCGCCGATGCCATGCGCGGCAGTGCCCAGCGCAAAGCCGCGCGCGGCCCAGCCCGACGGCGTGGTGCCGATGCGCAAGGCATCGAACAGGTACTTGCCCGACAGCGCACCGACCATGCCGGTGAGCACCGCGAACACCGCAGACAGCGCCGGAATGCCGCCGATCTTTTCGGCGATACCCATGGCGACCGGCGCCGTCACCGACTTGGGTGCGAGCGACAGCAGCACGTCGTGTGGCAGCCCGAATGCCCAAGCCAGCGCCAGTGCTGAACCGCTGGCCGCCGCGCCGCCCAAAAGCGATGCGAGAAGAATCCGTCCGAACCGCGCGCGCAGTTCCGCGCGCCGCAGCCACAGCGGCCACGCCAGCGCCACCACCGCAGGCCCCAGCAGGAAGTGGATGAACTGCGCACCCGCGAAGTACGTCGGGTAGTCGACGTGCGTGGCCAACAGCCCGCCCGCGATCACCACGACCGACCAGAGCACCGGATTGGCCCATGGCGCGTTGTCCAGCCGTGTGTAAGCGGCTTGGGCGAGCAGGTAGACGACCAGCGTGGCCGTCAGCCCGAAGAGCGGCGACGCGGTGAGATAGACCCAGAGCTGGACGAAATGCGGCATCGCGTCAGACCCTCTTGTCGCGGCCCGGCAACCCGTACAGCACGAGCGCCGTCACGGCCAGCCCGATCCAGGTCGACAACACGATCACGATCAGCATCCGCCCGCCGTACTCGCTGAGCAGTGCCAGATGCGTCATCACGCCCACGCCGACCGGGATGAACAGCAGCGACAGATGGGACAGCAGGAAGCTCGCGCATTCGCCGACCGGTTCGCGCACGGCTTCGAAGCGAAGGCCGATCAGCAACAGCACGAGACCGACCACAGGCCCTGGCAAGGGC
>JAZKDL010000188.1:0-2518 GCA_040387575.1 Pseudomonadota bacterium | reverse complement strand
CGTAAACGCCATACCTTGCCCGACTCTTGCTAAGCAGAATGCATCGGCCTTCTTTCGCACTTCTTCTGAGCAGGAATCCAGCAATGAATACATTCCGGTTTGCCCGGCCCATGGCGGTCTTGGCTGTGGCGGGCGCCGCTTTCATGGGCGCGCTGAGTTCTGCGCATGCATTGACCAATCCGCCCATCCGCGTAGCGGACGGCGTCGAATACATGTGCGGCGGCGCCAGCAAGCCGGAAATGGCCTTCATGGACATGGTCGCGCCCCGCTGGGCCGCAGTGCTCGAATTCGCGGTCAGCCGAAGCGATCGCGGCGCATTTCCCGCTCAGGTGCAGGTATCGGTCCGCGACAAGTACACCGGTCGCCAAGTCATGCGCACCACCGCGGACGGCCCGTTCATGGTGGCCCGTCTCGATCCGGGCACTTACGACATCGAAGCAACCGTCAGCGGCCTGACGCTCACCCAGTCCCTCACGGTGTTCGACGGCAGTTCGTCCAAGACGGTATTCCAGTGGCCGTCGAATTTCGATTTCGTTGCAGCCGCAGCTGCCGACAGCGGAACGATGCTGGCCGGTAGGGCCAAGGCAGGCGCTGGACAGCAAGCGAAGGCAGCCGATGCGATACCGACGCGCAGCCGCCAAGCCGCTGCCAGCCTCAGCGACTGACCGTCGCCGGCGCCTTGTCGTGCGATGCGTGCGCCGGCCCGCCGTGTTTAAGCCTGGCCTAAGGTCAGCGCGACACAGTGCGCGCGTGGCCTTGACGGCCATCACGAAAGGACTTCAATCATGACGACATGGCAAAAGGTGCGGCCCCTCGCGATCGCAATGCTCTGCAGCGGTGCGCTGATGGGCGCACTTTCAGCACATGCGGTGGTCAATCCGCCGATCCGGATGACCCACGGCATCGAGTACATGAGTGGCGGCATCGGCAGCGACGAGTCGAAGCTCATGGAAACAGTCTCGCCGCGTTGGGCGGCGACGCTGGAATTCACGGTCAAGGATGGCAAGTCGGCCGAGTTCGCATCGGACGTCCGCGTGACCGTGCGCGACAGCGGTGGCAACGCAGTGCTGGACCAAGTGACTTCGAACGGCCCTTTCTTCCTCGCACGGCTGGAGCCGGGGCGCTATGAAGTCGAAGCCACGCTGGGTGGCCAGACACTGAAGCAACCGCTCACGGTCATGGTCGGCGCCGCAGCGAAAGCGACATTCGTCTGGCCGGCGGGCACCGACATGGCGTCACGCGGCACACACGCACCGTCCTGAACGGCAATGCCGGCGCGTTGCCGGCCCAGGATTCGCCAACAACGGTTTTCGAGCTGGCATGCGCCTTGAATGCAGCAGCGATGGCTCGCACATGCGATGCCTGCAGAACGCCAGTTCTGCTCACGCTTCTCCTTCAAGTCCTCCATGCCCCTGCTTCCCCTGACCGCCCTGACCACGCTACTGCACGCCTATCTGGCCGTGCGGCTTCTGCCCATGCTTTTCGCCTTCACGCCGGTGGCCGTGATCCTGAGCATTGCGATCGCGGTGTCGGCGGTGACGATGCCCTTGCCCTTCATCGGCATGCGCTCCGCCGCCAGACCACCGGCCGACGTCTGGAAATGGATCGGGCTGATCAGCATGGGCTGGTTTTCATCGATGTTCGTGCTGACCGCAGTGCGCGATGTCGGTCTGCTCGTCGCATGGCTGGTCGGCGCACTGGGCGGTCCCGTGATGGACATCAACCGATGGCCGCTGTGGACCGCGCTCGCCGTACCGGCGCTGGCAACGCTGACCTCGCTGATCGGCTTCTTCAACGCCCGGCGCACCGCCGGTGTGGTACGGGTCGACGTGCCCTTGCCCAACCTGCCGAGCGCGCTGCAGAACTTCACGATCGTGCAGCTCAGCGACATCCATGTCGGCCCGACGATCAAGCGCGGCTACATCCAGCGCATCGTCGATGCCGTCAACCAGCTCGATGCTGACGCGATCGCGATCACCGGCGATCTGGTGGACGGCAGCGTGCCCGAGCTGCGCGAGCACATCGCGCCGCTTGCCGGCCTGCGGGCCCACCACGGCACCTTCGTCGTCACCGGCAACCACGAGTACTACGCGGGTGCGCACGCCTGGATCGCCGAACTGCGCCGAATCGGCCTTCGCGTGCTGATGAACGAGCACGTGCTGCTGGGTGCGCGCGACCCGCGCGGCGGCGCGCAGACCGATGAAGAAGTCGACGCCAATCTGCTGGTTCTCGCGGGCGTGACGGACTTCACCGCCGGCCATTTCGACGTCGCGCATACCAGCGACCCGGAGGCTGCACTGGCCGGCGCGCCGGCGGCGGCGGCCACGCGCGTGCTGCTTGCGCACCAGCCGCGCAGCGCGCCCGCAGCAGCCGAGGCCGGCTTCCAATTGCAGCTTTCCGGCCACACGCACGGCGGCCAGTTCTTTCCATGGAACCTGTTCGTGCCACTGCAGCAACCCTTCGTCGCGGGCCTGCACAAGCTGGGTGCGATGTGGGTCTACACGAGCCGCGGCACCGG
>JAZKDL010000187.1:0-2073 GCA_040387575.1 Pseudomonadota bacterium | reverse complement strand
CGCCGTCCCGCGTATGCCGACCAGAATGGCCTGTGTCCCGCGATGGAGCATCTCGTTCTTGAACACCTCGAAACGAGATTGGCCTCCAGCCCCGTACGGCGCATCGCCTTCCGTTGCGTAGATGACCGGCAAGAAGGCGCTGCCACTGGCATAGGACGCGGGCAGAAATATGTCGATCTGATAGAGGTTGCCGTTCTGCTTCGCCTGGACGCTCGAGACGATGACCTGGCCTTGGGCTTCGGGCGGAGACGAACCGCTTCCGCCAGAAGATCCGCCACCGCCGCAGGCCGAGAGCCCAAGGGACAGAAGAAGAAGCAGGGTCGGCCAGAAGAGTCGTCGGTTCGTGCAGTACATGGTGAGTCTCCGTTTTTTTTGAGTGGGGCGCGCGCGAATCCTAGCTTGCGCACAGGTCCAGTCATCCCCATGCGTTGAAGATCTCCACCTGCTTCCGCAGCCGGTCGAGCGGCATGGAATTCGTCCCCCAAATGATGCAGGCGGCCCGCCGCCTCACCAAGGTTCCACAGGTGCCTGAGCTGGATGAACAGCGGCAACGCCGCGAGGCCACGCTCGCTCACGGCACCACCGCCTGCGCGTTACCCACGCAGCCAATGCGTCAGCGCATCATGTACTATCATTAGTTACATGAAAAAAGACAGTCGCCTTTCTTCCGTCCTGCACGTGCTTCTGCATATGGCGCACAGCGATCGGCCGCTCACATCCGAAGAACTCGCCGGCTACCTGCAGACCCATTCGGTGATGGTGCGGCGCACGCTCGCCGGCCTGCGCGAGCTGGGCTACGTGCAGTCCGGCAAGGGCCATGGCGGTGGCTGGACGATTGCGTGCGACCTGTCCGCGGTGACGCTGCGCGATGTGTATGACGCGGTGGGCTCGCCGACTGTCTTCGCGATGGGCAACCGTGCAGACGACCCGGCCTGCCTGGTCGAACAGGCCGTCAACGACGCGCTGGCCGACGCCTTCCGCGACGCCGAGTCGCTGCTGATCGAGCGCCTCGGCAGCGTCACGCTGGCCGACCTGTCCGCGGACTTCAACCGCCGCCTCGCGGCACATCCCCGAAGGAACCATCTCCATGCGCACTGACACTGCGAACCATTTCGACGCCGTCGTCATCGGCGGCAGCTACGCCGGCCTGTCGGCCGCGCTCCAACTGGCCCGGGCGCGCCGACGGATCCTCGTGGTCGACGCGGGCGTCCGGCGTAACCGCTTCGTGCAGAGTTCGCACGGCTTCCTCGGCCAGGACGGCCGCGCGCCGGATGCGATCGCGGCCGACGGCCGTGCGCAACTGCTGGCCTACCCGACGGTGCAGTGGCACGCCGGCCTGGCGACGCAAGCCGGCGCGCAGGGCGACGGCTTCGTGGTCACGCTCGATACGGGCGGCGTCGTCCATGCCAAACGCCTGGTGCTGGCGCCCGGCGTGGTGGACGAGTTGCCCGCCATCGACGGCCTGGCCGAGCGTTGGGGACGCACGGTGTTCCATTGCCCGTACTGCCATGGCTACGAGCTGAACGAAGGCCGCATCGGTGTGATCGCGTCCGGCGCGCCGTCGATGCATCACGCGGTGATGCTGCCCGACTGGGGCCGCGTCACGCTTTTCACGCATGGCACTTTCGTGCCGGACGACGCGCAGCGCGCCGTGCTGTCGGCACGTGGCGTCGTGGTCGAGCCCGAGGTGATCGCCCGCATCGCCGACGACGCGACCGTGGTGCTGGCGGACGGCCGGCAGTTGCCGATGGACGGCCTGTTCACCGCGACGCGCACCCGCGTGGCGAGCCCGTTGGCCGCGCAGCTCGGCTGCGCTTTCGACGACGGTCCGATGGGTGCCTTCATCCGCACCGACGAGATGAAGCAGACCACCGTGCCGGGCGTGTTCGCCTGCGGCGACGCGGCCCGTGGCGCTGGCAACGTGGCGCTGGCCGTGGGCGACGGTGCGCTGGCCGGCGTCGGCGCGCACCGGTCGACGATCTTCGATCACTGAGCGCGCGCGCATCGGCTAATCTCCGGCGATCGGAGGTCCGAGCGCTGCCGGGCCATCCTTCAACCGATCCCTGAAGGAGA
>JAZKDL010000186.1:0-6278 GCA_040387575.1 Pseudomonadota bacterium | reverse complement strand
ATGTTCGCCGACTGGGAACTGATCGGCGTGCCGCACCGCATCGTGATCTCCGACCGCGGCTTGAAGGAAGGTCAGTTCGAATACCAGCATCGACGCGAGACGGCGCCGACCAAGGTTCCCGCCGCTGCGGCGGCATCCTTCATCGTGTCCAAACTGGCGGTATGAATGGACTGTCGCGCCGCCTCTGTCTGGGCGGTGCGGCTGCAGGCGCGCTGACGCTGTCGCTGCCGAATGCGGCATGGGCCGGCGCACAGATCGAGGAGCCGCTGATCGATGCGGTGCGCACTGCGCTGAGTTCCGCGGTTCACAATCGCGCGCCGCCGGTGCCCGAGTTCACCAGTACGGAGCGCCGTATGGCGTACCTGCGCTGGCTCGCCGACATGAGCGGCCGCCTCCGGAAGAAGCTGCCCGATGAGCCGACACGCAGGGAGTTCCTGCAGACCGTCTGGTACGAATCGCGGCGTGCCGGGCTCGATGAGAGCCTGGTACTGGGCCTGATCCAGGTCGAGAGCAATTTCCGGAAGTTCGCGGTGTCGAGTGCCGGGGCCCGCGGCTTCATGCAGGTCATGCCCTTCTGGACCCGCGTGATCGGCGACGGCGACCCGGCCAAGCTGTTCCACATGCAGACCAATCTGCGCTTCGGCTGCGTGATCCTGCGGCACTACCTCGACAGAGAACGCGGCGACCTGTTCATGACGCTCGGCCGCTACAACGGCAGCCGCGGCAAGGCGCCGTACCCGAATGCGGTCTTTGCCAATCAACGCCTTTGGGCGTTCGAGGACCGCACTGCCGGTGCCTGAGCCCTGATCCAGATACCTAGACCCGCGTCACCATCACCTGGTCGATGCGATGGCTGTCGACGTCCATCACCTCGAAGGTGTAGCCGCTCGAACTCACCGTGTCGGTCTTCTTGGGCACGCGCCGCAGCATCACCATCAGGAAGCCGGCCAGCGTCTCGTACTCGTCGGCGTGCGGCAACACGTCGATGTCGAGCGCGCGCAGTACGTCCTGGATCGGCGTGACGCCGTCCATCAGCCATGAGCTGTCGTCGCGCCGCACGATCTGCTGCTCTTCGTCCTGCGGGCCCACGAGGTCGCCCATCACCGTGCTCATGACGTCGTTCAGCGTGATCACGCCCACCACCAGGCTGTATTCGTTCACCACGATCGCGAAGTCCTCCTTCGCCTGACGGAACTGCTCGAGCACCTCGGTGAGCGACACGCGGTCGAACACCACCAGCGCCTTGTGCAGCGGCACGCCCTGGTCGAGCGCCAGCGGCTGGCTGCTCAGCACGCGCTGGAACATGTCCTTCGCATCCACGTAGCCGAGCACGTGGTCGATGTCGCCGTCGCAGATCGGGTACGCCGAGAACGGCTCCGCCACGATGCGCGCGCGCAGCACCGATTCCGGGTCGTCCTTCTGGAACCAGACGATGCGGTCACGCGAGGTCATCACGCTGTTGACCAGCCGCGTGTCGAGCTCGAACACGTTGGCGATGACCTGTTGCTCGCGCACCGCCAGCACGCCGGCGCGCGCACCGGCTTCGGTCATCGCGAGGATGTCGGCCGAGGTGATGGTCTCCGCGCGGTGCGCCGGCAGGCCAAGCAGCTTGAACAGCAGATCGGTGCAGCGGGTGAAGAGCCAGACCACCGGCTTCAGCGCGGTGATCAACACCTGCATCGGCGCGACCATGCGCACGGCGAGCCGTTCCGGGTCGTTCATGCCGAGGCGCTTCGGGAACAGATCGGCAAAGACCAGGAACACCGCGATGATCGTGACGAAGGACGCAGCGAAGGCCGCGCCCTGCGCCGTCTCCGGACTGAACCACAGACCGAACAGCTTCGCGTAGTACGGGCTGAGCGAGCCTTCGCCGACGACGCCACCCAGGATCGCCACCGCGTTGAGCCCGATCTGCACCACGGTGAAGTAGTGGCCGGGTTGTTCCTGGATGCGCAGCACGCGTTCAGCGCGCACATCGCCTTCGTCGGCCATCTGGCGCAGGCGCAAACGGCGAGAGGCGGCGAGGCAGATCTCGGCCAGCGAGAAGAAGGCGCTCGTCGCAATCAGCAGGACGATGACGAGCAGGCTTTGGGTCAGGTTCATGAGGTCGATCTGGGAAGACCGACATGGTGCCAGACGCGCGCGGCCCAGGCCTGCTTCACGCTATTGGACGAACCCGATCCGGCTGCGTCCTGCGCTGCCTCGCGGCAGGTCGCCGACCTGGATTTCATCACGCCGTGCGAGACGCGCATTGCCGAAGCCGGTCATCAGTGCACGGCGCATCTCGCGCGGCGCCAGGGCGGCGAGGTGGTCGAGTACATCGTCCTTCGGCTCGGGCGCGAGCAGCCGACCCCAGTCGTGGCTCTCGCGGATCGACGCGTACAGCTGGCGCGCGATCTGCCGCGCCGCCTCCAGCGAAGGCGCCTCGACCTCGAACACGTTCATGCGGTTGAGGATCGGCTCGGGAATGCCGCGTTCGTCGTTGGCGGTGGTGATCCAGATCACCTGGCTGGCGTCGATCGGCACTTCGGCGAACTCGTCGACAAAGGCGTGCGCGGTGTCGTGCTCGAGCAGGTTGTAGAGCGCGCCCAGCGGGTCGTACTGCGCGTCGGCGCCGGCCTTGTCGATCTCGTCGATCACCATCACGGGATTGGCGTATTCGCCATCGACCAGCGCCTCGAACACCTTGCCGGGCTTCGAGCCCTTCCATTGCGAGGAGGCTCCGGACAGCAGCCAGCCGGCCGTCATGGAACTCATCGGTACGAGCGACATGCCGGTGCCGAGCAACGCGGCCAGCTTCTTCGCAAAGTGGGTCTTGCCGATGCCGGGCGGGCCGAGCAGCAACATCGGCGTGACCTCGAGACCGTCGCGGCTGTCCTGTGCGAGCGCGACGTGGCGGCGCACGTCGTCGAGCACTTCGGTGAAGTTGGGCAACTGGGCGTAGAGCTCGGCCATCTCGGGGATGCCGCTCGGCTTGACCTGGAAGCGGTCGGGACCGCGTTCGAGCATGCGCTCGTAGGTGCTGCGCAGATGCTCGTGTTCGCGCTCGGGCAGCTTGGCCAGTTTGCGCTCGACATCGTGCC
Source organism: Pseudomonadota bacterium (assembly GCA_040387575.1). Lineage (GTDB taxonomy): Bacteria > Pseudomonadota > Gammaproteobacteria > Burkholderiales > Burkholderiaceae_C > Variovorax. Next base: position 3,195 of record JAZKDL010000186.1, on the reverse strand, counting down.
GCTGGTAGACGCTGCGCAGCTGGGCCACCGGCAGCTGGAACGGCGATCTGGCGGAGGTGGCCAGAGCCGAGGGAACGAGATCGCGGGAAGGACGGAAATCCATGAACACCTCCGGTTTCGAACACGCCAGCACAGCATAAGCCGTGCCCAGTGTCGACGGGGTGTCCCTCATGTCGGACAGCGCCGGTTGTGGCGCTACCGCATCAGGCGCCGAGTGTCAGGCGGCGCCACCACCGACGACCTGCTGCAGTTCGCCGGACTCGTACATCTCCATCATGATGTCCGAGCCGCCGACGAACTCGCCCTTGACGTAGAGCTGCGGGATGGTGGGCCAGTTGCTGTATTCCTTGATGCCCTGGCGGATCTCCTGATCGTCGAGCACGTTGACGGTCTTCAGCGTCTTGGTGTCGACGCCGACCGCTTTGAGGATCTGGATCGCGCGGCCCGAGAAGCCGCACATCGGGAAGCTCGCGTTGCCCTTCATGAAGAGCACGATCTCGTTGGTCTTCACGAGGTCGTCGATACGTTGCTGGGTTTCGGCCATGGGGGATCTCCTGGAAAAGTGCTTTGCGGGATTATTTCACCGCAGGTGGAATCGTGCAGGTTGCGCCGGGCCATACACCGCCCGAGCAACGGGCGATGCCGGCCAGGTCGTGGCGACTTGCGATCTGCGAGAAGCCGCGCGCCGCCAGCAGCGCGCGCACCGCTTCGCTCTGGTCGTGGCCGTGCTCCAGCAGCAGCCAGCCGGCAGCGCGCAGATGGGCCGGCGCTGCGGCGACGATGCGGCGCAGGTCGTCCAACCCGTCGGCGCCCGCCACCAGCGCGGAGGCAGGCTCGTGCGCGAGCGCCGGCAGGTGTGAATCGCCAGCCGCGATGTAGGGCGGGTTCGAGACGATCAGGTCGTAATCTGCGGCGGCGCCGTCGAGCCAATCGGCCTGTGTAAAGCGCACCGGCAGGCCGAGCCGCACGGCGTTGGCCTCGGCGACGGCGAGTGCGTCGGCGCTCGCGTCTACCGCGTCGACGTATGCATCGGGCCGTGCGTGTTGCAGTGCCAGCGCTATCGCGCCGCTGCCAGTGCCGAGATCGAGCAGGGCAGGCGCGCGCAGTTCTGCCGCGCATTCCAGCGCCCACTCGACGAGGGTTTCGGTGTCGGGCCGTGGCACCAGCACGCGTGCGTCGACTTGCAGCGTCAACCCGTGGAATTCCTTCTCGCCCAGCAGGTAGGCCGCTGGCTCGCCGGCCACGCGTCGCGTGCACAGCAACGCGAAGGCCTGCCACGTCGTGCCGGGCAGCGCATCGGTGTCATGCGCGAGCAGCCAGGCGCGGTCATGCGTCGATCGCTTCAGCGCGTGCAGCAGCAGGAGCTGCGCATCGAGCCGGTCCACGCCCAGCGCCGCCGCAGCGCGCAACGCCTGCGCGACGGTCGACGGTTGCGGCTCGTCCGGATGGGTCGTCATGCGGGCAGGCTCGATTCGAGCTCCGCGAGCTGTTCCGCCTCGCGCGCGGCCTGGAGCGCGGCCAGCACGTCGCCGAGATCGCCTTCCATGATCTGCAGCAGCTTGTAGAGCGTCAGGTTGATGCGGTGGTCGGTGAGCCGGCCCTGGGGAAAGTTGTAGGTCCGGATGCGGTCGCTGCGGTCGCCGCTGCCGACCAGGCCTTTGCGCAGCGCAGCATCCTTGGCGGCCCGCTCGCTGCGGTCCTTCTCCTGGATGCGCGCCGACAGCACCTGCAGCGCCTTCGCCTTGTTGCGGTGCTGGCTGCGATCGTCCTGGCACTCGGCCACGATGCCGGTCGGGATGTGCGTGATGCGCACCGCCGAATCGGTCTTGTTGATGTGCTGGCCGCCAGCGCCGCTCGCGCGGTAGGTGTCGATGCGGAGGTCGGCCGGGTTGATCTGCACCGCCACCGCTTCGTCGGGTTCGGCCAGGGCCGCGACCGTGCAGGCGCTGGTGTGGATGCGGCCCTGCGTCTCGGTGGCCGGTACGCGCTGGACGCGGTGGCCACCGGATTCGTAGCGCAGCTTGCCGAACACGTCGTTGCCGACGACGCGGATCACGACTTCCTTGTAGCCGCCGAGTTCGCTCTCGCTTTCGCTCACGATCTCGCAGCGCCAGCCCGCACGTTCGGCGTAGCGCGTGTACATGCGCAGCAGGTCGCCCGCGAACAATGCCGATTCGTCGCCGCCGGTGCCGGCGCGTATTTCGAGGAAGGCGTTGCGTGCGTCGTCCGGATCCTTCGGCAGCAGCAGGCGCTGGAGCTCTTCTTCGAGCTGCAGCAATTCAGCCTCGGCGCCGGCGATTTCTTCCTGCGCCATCTCGGCCATGTCGGGGTCATCGAGCATCTCGCGTGCGCCGGCGATGTCGGTTTCGCGCTGTCGATAGCGTTCGTAGCGGCCCGCGATCTGCGTCACCTCGGCGTGCTCGCGCGAAATGGTGCGGTACTGCGCCATGTCGCTCATGATGTCTTCGCGCGACAGCAGAAAGTCGAGCTCGCCGAGGCGCTGGGCGTAGCGTTCGAGTTGATGGCGGAGGAAGGGTTTCACGGTGTTGGGGGATTCGGTGAGCCTTGCGCGCCGGGCGCGCCAAGGTGTCGCAATGAGAGGCAGATGCGTGCGGAAGAAAACCGGAACAGGCGGCGCGTTGGCGGTTTGGGCGCCACGCTGGCGGCCCTTGATCTGGGCGGTTGCGCTGCTGCTGTGTTTTCTGCGTACGGAGCGAGAGCAGGGCGAGCGCCGCTAACGCTCTTTGCGCAGGAACAGCCGCGAGATCGTCTGCGCCGTCTGCTCGCGCGATTCGGCGTCGCCCGCATGCAGTTCGGCGAGCGCGCCATGCAGCATCTTCTGGGTGAGGCCGCGGGACATCGCTTCGAGCACCGCCTCGACCGGTTCGCCCTTGGCCAGCAGCTTGCGCGCACGGGCCATCTCGGCGGCGCGCCAGGTGTCGGCCTGGGCATTGAGCTGCTGGATCAGCGGCACGGCGCCGCGCTGGCCGAGCCAGTGCATGAAGCTCTGCACGCCTGCATCGATGATGACTTCGGCCTGCGCCACAGCCGCCTGCCGGTTGGCTTGGCCTTGCTGCACCACCTGCGCGAGGTCGTCGACGGTGTAGAGATAAACGTCTTCCAGCGCCTTGACTTCGGGTTCGATGTCGCGCGGCACGGCCAGGTCGACCATGAACATCGGGCGGTGCTTGCGCT
>JAZKDL010000185.1:0-4546 GCA_040387575.1 Pseudomonadota bacterium | reverse complement strand
GGCTTCACCAACGTCGAGGACGTCGGCCAGGAAGGCGTGGAACTCGCCTTCGAGAAGAAGCTGGCCGGCAAGGCGGGCCTGCGCCACGTGATCAAGGACCGGCTCGGCGCCGTCATCGAGGACACCGGCGACCAGGTGCCGCCGGTCGACGGGCAGGACGTGCAGTTGAGCATCGACGAGCGCGTGCAGTCGGTGGCCTACCAGACCGTGCGCGAGGCGGTCGTCGAGAACAAGGCGCATGCGGGCAGCGCGGTGGTGGTCGACGCCCGCACCGGCGAGCTCCTTGCGATGGCGAACTACCCGAGCTTCGACCCGAACGACCGGCGCAAGCTGACCGGCGAGCAGCTGCGCAACCGGGCGATGACCGACACCTTCGAGCCCGGATCGACCATGAAGCCGATCACCATCGCGACCGCGCTGCAGCTCGGCCGCGTGAAGCCGACGACCATCATCGACACCAACCCCGGTTCGGTGAACGTGACCGGCTCGACCATCCACGATGACGAGAACTTCGGCGTGCTCACGGTGGCGGGCGTGATCCAGAAGTCGAGCAACGTCGGCGCCACGAAGATTTCGCAGCGCATGTCGGCCGAGGAGATGTGGGACTCGTTCACCGCGGTCGGTTTCGGCCAGAAGCCGCAGACCGAATTCCCTGGCGCCGCGAGCGGCCGGCTGCGGCCATGGAAGTCGTGGCGGCCGATCGAGCAGGCCACCATGTCCTATGGCTACGGCCTGTCGGCGTCGCTGTTCCAGATCGCGCACGCGTACACCGCGTTCGCCAATGGCGGTGAAGTGATTCCGGTGAGCCTGCTGAAGACGGCTGCAGCGCCTGCGGGCGTGCGCGTGTTCTCGGCCGACGTGGCGTCGGAGGTGCGCCAGATGATGCATCTGGCCGCCGCGCCGGGCGGCACCGCGCCGCTTGCGCAGACCGAAGGCTATTCGGTCGGCGGCAAGACCGGCACCGCGCACAAGCAGGTCGGCAAGGGTTATGCGAGCAACAAGTACCGCGCCTGGTACACCGGCATGTCGCCGATCGACAAGCCGCGCGTCATCGTGGCTGTGATGATCGACGAGCCCAGCGCCGGCAAGTACTTCGGCGGCCTGGTCGCCGCGCCGGTGTTCAGCCGCATCGTGCAGCAGACGCTGCGCATCCTGAACGTGGTGCCGGACCTGGCGGTGAAGCCGGGGACGCGGTGAGGGGCGTGGTCAGATTGTTTCAGGGCCGTGGCGCGGCGCCTCGCTGAAAATTTGAGTCCCCATGACGACCCGACTCCCCATCAACCTGAAGGACCTGCTGCATCAGCGAACGGTCGAGGGCGAGCGCATCGAATACAAGGCCGGCTGGAATCCGGACGCGATCCTGCGCACGGTCTGCGCGTTCGCCAACGACTTCGCCAACCTGGGTGGCGGCTATGTGGTGATCGGGCAGGACTGCGATGTCGATGGGCAACCCGTTTTTCCGCCTGAAGGTCTTGCCGGCAACCAGCTGGACAAGATCCAGCAGGAGCTGCTTGCGCACTGTCAGTTGATTCAGCCGCCTTACTTCCCGGTGCTCAGCGTCGAGGTGGTGGATGGGCGCAATCTCATCGTGCTGTGGGCGCCGGGTGGCCAGACCCGGCCTTACAAGGTACCGGCGTCCGTCACTGCCAAGCACAAGAACTGGCATTACTACATTCGCCGTTATTCGAGCACGGTCGAGGCCAAGGGCGATGTCGAGCAGGAGCTGTTGAGCCTTGCGGCCAAGGTGCCGTTCGATGACCGTTTTCAGCAAGTAGCAGAGGTGGACGATCTGTCTGCGTCGCTGATGCAGGCTTTCTTGCGCGAAGTCGGCAGCGAACTGGCAGATGGCGCGGGCTTGGCCGTATCACGCAGGAGGCGCTCGATTACATCCGGCGCAACTACCTTGTCGAAACGGTCATCAAGCACCCGCAGCGGGCGGAAGCAGAGCGGGTCTGGAACTTTCCTTATGCAGCCATCGAAGAAGCGGTGGTGAATGCCGTGTACCACCGGTCTTACGAAGAGCGGGAGCCGATAGAGGTGCGCATCGACCGCCACGAGCTCGTGGTACTGAGCTTCCCAGGGCCAGACCGCTCCATCTCGTTGGCGGATTTGCAGGCGGGGCGTGCCGTGAGCCGGCGCTATCGCAACCGACGGATCGGTGAGTTCCTGAAAGAGCTCGACCTGACGGAAGGCCGCGCCACCGGGGTGCCCAAGATACTCAAGGTGATGGACCGCAATGGTTCGCCGCCGCCGGTGTTCGAGAGCGACGAGGAGCGCACCGCCTTCGTGGTCCGGTTGCCGGTGCATCCGAAGGCGATGGCGACCCCGGAAGTTACCGCGGAAGTGGCCGCGGAAGTCACCGCGGAAGTTGCGCGCCTGCTTCGCGCCGTGACTGGCGAGATGTCACGCCAGCAGATACAGGACGCATTGGCCCTGAGGCATGCAGAGCACTTCCGCGTTGCGTATCTGATTCCCGCGCTCGCCTGCGGCGTGATCGAAATGACCTCGCCCGACAAGCCGCGCAGCAGCAAGCAGCGTTACCGCGTCAGCGCGCAAGGCCGGCGATGGTTGAATTTGCACACCGATGGCGCCGGGTGATGCAGCGCGACCATTGCGGTGCGGCCGCATCCGTCGCTACGCCCCAGCCTGCCCCACCAGCCATTCCCTGAACACCCCCAGCGCCGGCCGTTCGTCCGGCAGCGCCGGTTCCATCAGCAGGTAGCTGCGCTCGCCGCGCAGCGGCCGGTCGCAGGCGATCACGAGTTCGCCGCGTGCCAGCTCCGCTTCGATCAGCATGCGCGGGATCAGCGCACAGCCCAGGCCGTGGCCGGCCGCGGTGGCCGTCATCGAGAACAGCTCGTAGCGCGGACCGCTGTGCGCATGCGGCGCGTCCACGCCCTGCGCCTCGAACCACTGGCGCCAGCCGTCGGGCCGCGTGCTCTGCTGCAGCAGCGGCAGTTGCGCCACCGCCGCGGGCGCGATCTGCGCATGCGGTGCGATCAGCGCCGGGCTGCAGACCGGCACCACGTCCTCCGGGAACAGCACGGTCGAGCGCGTGCCGGCCCAGTTCGCCGCCTGCGCAGGCGTGCCCGCATACAGCGCGGCGTCGAAGGGCGTGTCGGTGAAAAGAAAAGGGCGGGTGCGCGTCTCGATGTGCACCGTGATGTCGGGATGCCGCGCCGCGAAGTCCGGCAGCCGCGGGATCAGCCAGCGCGTCGCAAAGGTCGGCACCGCCGCCAGTTGCAGCGCGCCGCCCTGGCCCTGGCGCGCCATCGCGTCGAGCGTGTCGCGCTCCATGGTGTCGAGCTGGCGCGCGATCTGCCGCGCGTAGTCGGCGCCGGCCGGCGTCAGCGCAACGCCGTGGCGGGTGCGCCGGAACAGCGCCATGCCGAGGAAGGCCTCGAGCGCGGTGATCTGGCGCGACACCGCACTCTGCGTGAGCGACAGCTCTTGCGCGGCGCGGGTGTAGCTCTCGTGCCGCGCGGCCGTCTCGAAGCAGACCAGCGCCTGGGTCGACGGAATTTTTCTTCGCATGGTATGCGTGGGTTACATAGTTGGTTTCCGATCTGCTCCACCTTGAAATAGCTGCAGAGTCGTGCCGTCATTGTGCTGTGACGTGCGCCCAACGCATATCTGGGTGTCGAATCGTCGTTTGCGCGGCCCGCGTGCGCGGCTTACCATCTCCGGCTCTTTCAGACACACCCACCGACCGGAGATCTCGCCATGGCCGCCAAAGCCCAATTCCACTGGGACGACCCCTTTCTTCTCGACCAGCAACTGACCGACGAAGAACGCATGATCCGCGACGCGGCCAATGCCTACTGCCAGGAACGTCTGGCGCCCCGCGTGGTCGAGGGCTTCCGCAGCGGCGTGACCGACCCGGCCATCTTCCGCGAGATGGGTGCGCTCGGCCTGCTGGGCCCGACGATCCCCGAGCAGTACGGCGGCCCCGGCCTCAACTACGTGGCCTACGGCCTGATCGCCCGCGAAGTCGAGCGCGTCGATTCGGGCTACCGCTCGATGGCCAGCGTGCAGAGCTCGCTGGTGATGGTGCCGATCTTCGAATTCGGCTCCGAAGGCCAGAAGCAGAAGTACCTGCCCAAGCTCGCCACCGGCGAATGGATCGGCTGCTTCGGCCTGACCGAACCCGACCACGGCTCCGACCCCGGCAGCATGGCGACCCGCGCGAAGAAGGTGCCGGGCGGCTACGAGCTGCGCGGCAACAAGATGTGGATCAGCAACTCGCCGATCGCCGACGTGTTCGTGGTCTGGGCCAAGGAAGTCAGCGAGTCCGGCGCGGTCGGCCCGATCCGCGGCTTCGTGCTCGAGAAGGGCATGAAGGGCCTGTCGGCACCGGCGATCCACGGCAAGGTCGGCCTGCGCGCCAGCATCACCGGCGAGATCGTGATGGACGGCGTGTTCTGCCCTGAAGAAAACGCCTTCCCCGAAGTGGAAGGCCTGAAGGGCCCGTTCACCTGCCTGAACAGCGCGCGCTACGGCATCTCGTGGGGCGCCATCGGTGCCGCCGAAGACTGCTGGCACCGCG
>JAZKDL010000184.1:6431-6680 GCA_040387575.1 Pseudomonadota bacterium | reverse complement strand
AGAGTTGGGCCTCGACTATGAGCTTCGGCACTACACGCGCGATGCCATCACCATCCTGTCGCCGCCCGAACTCAAGGCATTGCATCCGCTCGGCGCCGCGCCGGTGATCGAGGACGGCGATCTGCTGCTGGCCGAGTCGGCCGCGATCGTCGAATACATCATCGTGAAGCACGGCGGCGGCCGCTTCAAGCCCGACCCCGAGCATCCGGACTACGCGGCCTTCCTTTACTGGTTCCATTTCTCCAATGG
>JAZKDL010000184.1:4806-6421 GCA_040387575.1 Pseudomonadota bacterium | reverse complement strand
GGCCGCCTCATGACCGTGAGCAGGGCGAAGCTGCCGCCGGACCATCCGGTGCAGCTGTCGGCGGAAGGCCGGCTGGACCGTGCAATGGCGCTCGTGGAAGCGCGGCTCGGAGAAGCGCCCTATCTCGCGGGCGATGAATTCACGGCGGCAGACATCATGAGCGTGTTCTGCTTCAGCACGATGCGGCTCTTTCAGCCGATGGATCTCGCTGGCTATCCCCACATCCGTGCTTATCTGAAGCGCATCGGCGAACGACCTGCGTATCGCCGCGCCATGGCCAAGGGCGATCCGGACTTGACGCCGATGCTGAGCTGATTCGACGGAGTCGGCTCCGGCTTCAACCCAGCCCGACTGCGGTGGCCGGCTCAATCGGTCGCGATGCTGACCGCCTCTTCCAGCGGAAACTCTTCCAGGTTCACGCCTTCGCCGCCACGGTCGACCACGATGAAGTCGCGCACCTCGCCCAGCGCGAGCAGCGGGTGGTGCCACACGTTGCGTGCGTAGTTCACGCCCTGCCAGCCGTTGCTGATGAAGGCGCGCAGTTCGCCCGGCCGGCCGTTGTCGTCTTCCGCGACGACCACGAGATACGGCGCATCCGCCAGCGGCACGAAGGCCTGGGAGCCGAGCGGATGGCGCTCCATCAGGCTGAGTTGCACCGGCTCCGCGCGCGGCAGGGCGCGGAACAGATTGATCAAGGTGCGGCCACCTGCGGCCAGCACGTCGACCGTCGCCAGGTCATGAAAGCGGGTGGTCGTGCCGGCGTTGATCGGGATCTGCCGCGCGCCGGCCAGTTCGATGACATCGCCGAAGGGCGCAAAGGCGGCGGCGGTCAGGGGTTCGGGTCGAAGGATTCGCATGCCTCAATTCTCGGGCGTCGCGAAAGACTCTGGCGGCGCAAGCACTGCAAAGCGCTGGCGCATGAAGTTGCTCACGTGCGGCGCGAATTCCATGAAGCCCTTGACCGCGTGGAACTCCGGCGTGTCGTAGACCCAGTCGCCCGCGACCTCGTAGATGGCGGCGTACTTCGGGCCGCCTTCGAGCGAGACGAAACGCCTCGCCGACAGCCAGCCCGGGCAGCCGAGCAGGGCGGGCACGTGCACCTCGTCGTACCAGCGGTTGAAGGCGTCTTCATGCGCCGGATCGACGTCGACACGCACCATGTGCAGCTGCGGCAGTGCTTGCGGTTCGGCGCTCATGGCGCCACCTTCGGCTTGACGCGCGGGAACTTGAGCGTGGCTTCTGCCTTGAGCACTTCCTTGCCTTCCTCATTGGTCGCGCTGGCCTGCCAGACGACGCTGCGCGTCTCGGCGTTCATCTGCGCGATCCACACCTTGAACTCGATCGTGTCGCCATAGAACACCGGCCCGGTGAACCAGAAGCGGTCTTCGATCGACACGCCCAGCGTGCCGGCCAGCTCGGCGGTCAGCACGCTGGTGCAGATGCCCGCGACCATGATGCCGGGCGCGAGCCGCTTGCCGAAGCGCGTCGTCTCGGCGTAACTGTCGTCGACGTGCACCGGCCCGAAGTCGCCGGTGGCCGCGATGTAGAGCGCGCCATCGGCCTCGGTGATGGTCTTGCGCACCGACACCGTGTCGCCGAGATGCAGGCTGTCGAA
>JAZKDL010000184.1:764-4706 GCA_040387575.1 Pseudomonadota bacterium | reverse complement strand
GCGACCCGGTTGAGCGCCGTGGTCGCGAGCGCCACCGCGTTCAATTCGAAGGCCAGCATGTTGTCGAAGCCCGCGGCCTCGGCGGCGCGCTTGTCGACATACAACGGCGCCATGTTGCCGCTGATGCCGGTGAACATCGCCTGCTCGGCGACGGTGAGGGTCTTGCGGAACGACATGGCGTCGCCGACGTTGAGCGCGGTCATGGGAGAACTCCAGAGAAGAGACAGAAGCTGTGCTTCACAGCACGAGGCCGTTCTTGATCACCGCCTTGGCGATCAGCATGCGGTGGATTTCGGACGTGCCGTCGTACAGGCGCGTCACGCGGCTGTCGCGGTAGATGCGTTCCAGCGGCAGGTCCTTGCAGAAGCCCATGCCGCCGAAGACCTGGATGCCGCGGTCGGCCACGCGGCCGATCATCTCGGACGCATAGAGCTTGACCATCGACACCTTGTCGCGCGGCTCGCGGCCCTGGTCGAGTTCCCAGGCGGTGTTGAGCACCATCATCCGCGCCGCGAAGATCTCGGTGGCCGAGTCCGCGATCATCTGCTGCACCATCTGGAAGTCGCCGATCGGCTGGCCGAACTGCTTCCGCTCGGCCGCGTAGGTGCGCATCATCTCGAGCACGCGCGACGCCATGCCGACCGCCCGCGCGCCGATGTGCGCAAGCCGGATGCCGGCCACGCTGTTCATGATCAGCTTGAAGCCGCCGCCGACCTCGCCCAGCACCGCATCGGCCGGGATGCTGCATTCGTCGAACGACAGCTCCGCATGGCCGTAGCCGCGGTGGCCCATCATCGGCTGCACGCGGTTCACCGTGAAGCCGGGCGTGCCCTTGTCGACCAGGAACAGCGTGATGCCGCCGCGCGCGCGCTTCTCCTTGTCGGTCAGCGCCATCACGATCACGTAGTCGGCGATGTCGCCGTCGCTGATGAAGTGCTTGCCGCCGTTGAGCACCCAGCGGTCGCCTTCGAGCCGCGCGGTGGTCGAGATCGATGCGGCGTCCGACCCCGCGCCGGGCTCGGTGATGGCCATCGCGCAGATCTTCTCGCCCTTGACAGTGGGCAGCAGGTACGTCTCACGCTGCGCTGCATTGCAGGCCAGCAGCATCGGATAGACCTGGCCGAACACGCGGCGGATCAACGCGTCGGAGGTCTTGCCGAACTCCTCTTCGACCAGGCACATCGTCACGTTGTCGAGCCCGCCGCCGCCGCAGTCCTCAGGCATGTTCATCGCGAACAGGCCGAGTTCCTGCGCCTTGCCGCGCACGCGCTTCAGTGCTTCAGGCGGTACGTGGCCGAGCGCTTCGGTTTCGTTCTCGAGCGGCTGCACTTCCTGGGTGACGAAGCGGCGCACGGTGTCGACGAGCAATTGCGCGTCGGACGGAATGGAGAAGTCGAACATGGTGGTCTTGAATCAGTTGGGAGCGGACGCCGGCGGCTCGCCGACGGCCTTGGCGGCGAGCAGCGCGTCGATCTCGTCGGCGCCGTAGCCCAGCTCGCCGAGCACTTCGCGCGTCTGCTTGCCGAGCTGCTGCGGTGCGAAGCGCACCGGCGGCGCCGCGCCGTCGTAGCGCAGCGGATGGTTGAGCATCGTGATCGGCGCGCCCTCGACGCTTTCCGCGTCGATGAACACGCCGAGATGCGCGAGTTGCGGGTCGGCACGCAGCTCGTCGTAGTCCTTCACCGGCATGTGCCAGATGCCGCGCGCGGCGAGCGCAGGCAGCCATTCGGCGGTGGTGCGCGCGGGCAGGCGCTCGGCCACGATGCGGGTGATCTCGGCGCTTTTCGAGAAGCTGTCCGCGGTGTCGAACCCGGCCAGCGCCGGCAGGTCGAGCGCCACCGCCAGGTCGGCCGGTGCCGCCATCGAGATCGCCAAGTGGCCGTCGGCCGTTGCATGGATGCCCGAAGGCCCGGAGCCGCACCAGCTCGCCAGGCCGTGCGGCCCGCGCGAGGTTTCGGAGCGCGCGCCGTTCATCCACGCGGTCATCGACTCGGCCTGCAGGTCGATGGCCGACTGCAGCAGACTGCCTTCGACCAGGCGGCCTTGCCCGGTGCGCTCGCGCGACAGCAGGGCGGCGAGGATGCCCATCGCCAGCAGCGACGCGGCGTGCTGGTCGACGATCACCGGGCCGGCCGGCGTCGGCGGACCGTCGGCGCGGCCGGTGCGTGCGGCGAAGCCGGAGCGCGCCTGCAGCAACAGGTCTTGCCCCGGCAGGTCGCGGTCGGGGCCGCTGGCGCCGTAGCCGCTGACCGACGCGTAGACGATGCGCGGGTTGAAGGCCTTGATCTGTTCGTAGCCCAGGCCCAGCCGCGCCATCGCGCTGGGGCGGAAGTTTTCCATCACCACGTCGGCGCCTTCCACCAGCTTGCGCGCGACGGCCTTGCCGGACTCGGACTTCATGTCGAGTGCGAGGCTGCGCTTGTTGCGGCCGGTGGTCAGCAGGTTCACGCTCTGGCCCGCGACGAAGTGGTTGGCGACCGCCCAGTTGCGATGGAAGGCGCCGTCGAGCGGCTCGACTGCGATCACGTCGGCGCCCATGTCGGCGAGCAGCTGGGCTGCCATGGGCCCGGCGTGGAAGTGGTTGAAGCTGATGACTTTGAAGCCGGAGAGCATGGGGGGGATCCTGGGAAGCGTTTGACGCGTTTTCAGGATAGACGCAGGGTGGCGCGTCGGGGCCGTTGCGGCTTATTCAATATCTGCGGGGGACTATTAGCGTGCTGGATAGCTTGGGAGGTGACAGCTGATGCGCGGTCGCCGACTGCTACTTCAGATTGAACTCGGACTTTCGCGAAAGCCGGCCTGAACGGCGGCTACTACGAGCACCGGCTGTTGTGCGCTAGACCTTGAGCGGCTGCGCTGCAATCCGACTTCGAATCGGTGAGTGCCGCACGAGTAGCAGATTGATAGACCTGACGCTCTTGCTCGGACCGTAGAGCAACGAGCAATGCGAGAACAGCGCTACCTCGGTGTCGAGGAAGGCTTTCCCTTTTGCGCAAGTACGGGCATCTTAATTTTTCCGACCACGCTCAATGCAAGTGCTGTCAGATGGTTCTGCGCATACGCCTGGACAGCTTTGGCACCCGACAGTTGATAGCCGGAGAAGGCCCGTGCCAATGGCTCGCGGCTGCGAAGGCCCAACGGCGGTTCGTTCGAAACCCCGAGTGTTGCATCGTCCGTCCTAACCTCGAACACCACCCGGTCAATTTCTTTCAAGAAGGAAACGTCGAGATTGGCGTGAATGGTCGCCATATCGTTGAGCTTGCGGAGCAGCAAGCCGGGGCCTTCTAGCCACTCATTTTCCAACGGACGATCTGAGATGAGGATGCGCACCTTGACGCCACGCTTCAGTGCTTGATCCAGCAGTAACAGCCGCATCGGCGTCAGGCGAACGTCTGTAGGCAAGGTAGTGGTGATCAAGACGTCCCGCTTAGCCTTCTGCAACGCGTAGTCGACTAGCTGGGGCACCTCGAATGGCAACAGAGCGCGCAACGGTATCTGCTCGAGCTGGTGTTGGACTGTAGCCAGCTCGGCTTTCTTTACATCTAGCTTGGCGGCCGCTGCAGTGGTGTCCTGCCGCTCCAGTCCTGCGATTCCCAGCTGAAGCATGCTCTTGAGCGTCAGCAGGTCAGTTAGCGACGTATTGCCAGCAAGGATGCTAAGCGGCTTGATCCGCTGGTCAACTGCCAAGGCGCCTGCGCGACGGTTGAACAGACTATCCAACCCGAGTCTTGGCAGCATCTCATGCCTCGCGATGGCGTCGCTACTAGAGTGTTCGATGACACCATCGATGGCCACTCGGGCCAAGGGCTCGGCACCCAGTCCAGCCACACGTCCCAGAAGGGCTGGCGATGGCGGACTCGCTCGGCCCATTGCTGGACGTGCTTGGGAACTTTCGAAGTGCACCTCACGCCGGCCGCCGCTCTGCAAGGCGCCACACCTGAC
>JAZKDL010000184.1:0-754 GCA_040387575.1 Pseudomonadota bacterium | reverse complement strand
GCTCGACCCCCTTTCCGCGTGCATAGAGCAGCAGCACCGCCGGAATGTAACGCAGAGTCCGCCGCAACACGGACAAGTAACGGATGACATGCTCGCCATCGCGCAATTGATTGCCTGGCAACGGGTCTAATGGTAGATCCATAAGGACCGGTAAACGCGTACTCGGCGGTGCAAGCCGTACAGTACGTCCAAGCGCGAGCACATGCCCCGGCTCGAGAGTGAGTCGGGTCTTGACTACACCCTGGGTGATCGGGTTCCAGGCGACTGAAAGGGTTTTCTCATAAATCTGTCGTTCGCCGGCCTCACTCAGCACGGCGACGCCTTTGGGACGCAATGTCAAGTGGGGCGTCTGTGCCAAGTATTCGTCGTCCATCAGAGCTTTGATCATCTTCGCGCCGTAGTTAGCTCCAAGCCCGAGCATGCCGACTACATCGGCGATCGAACGAACGCGCGACTGGACGGCCTTAAGGATGAACTCTTCCACCGGCATGAGGTTGCGCTTCTCCGCAACCAAACTTTCCAGCGTCAGCAGATAAATCGGCAGGCCTACGGGAAAGTAGTCGATGAGCGGCATGCCATCCATCTTCTGGTGCTGCTCCGCGACAGCGTCAAATTCGATCATGGCTGACGATCGCGCACTCGGCGGGGTTATTGTCGATGTGGGCCAACACAGGGCGGAAAGGGTTCTGAGAGTTGACCGTCCGGCAGAAGTCGTCGTCACCGACGATGATCAGGGCGTCGCGCCCTCGGGATA
>JAZKDL010000183.1:0-2459 GCA_040387575.1 Pseudomonadota bacterium | reverse complement strand
CGCAGCAAGGACCTGATCATCAGCGGCGGCTACAACGTGTACCCGGCGGAGATCGAGGGCTACATCAACGAGCTGCCCGGCGTCGCGGAAAGCGCCGTGGTCGGCGTGTCGCATGCGGACTTCGGCGAGGTCGGCGTGGCGATCGTGATCGCGAAGCCGGGCGCGGCGGTCGACGGCGACGCGGTGCTCGCCACGCTGAAGGCGAAGCTCGCCAACTTCAAGATCCCGAAGCGCTGCTTCGTCGTGCCCGAACTGCCGCGCAATGCGATGGGCAAGGTGCAAAAGGCGCTGCTGCGCGAGCAGCACAAGGATCTGTTCAAGCGTTGAGTTCGGGGTTATTCCGGCAAGTCAGCCGGAGGTCAGGCACGGGTTTCCGTTGCCTGGGTGTTTTGGGGCCGAAAGGTGCGTCTTTGCGCCGATTTCGGGTCCGGACCGTTGTTGCGGAACGTTCGCCGTGCACTGGCGCCACAGCGGTGTTGCACGACACGGATCTGTCATGGGGCGTTTCTACCGTTGACCTGCCGCGATGTCGCTGCTGCGTCTCCGCCTGGAGGTGCTTGCAGGGTCGTCGCGACACGCATCCCTCAGGTCCAACAACACACCACATCCCATGAGAACCTCCACCCACAGCAAGGTGTTGAACACCACGCTGACGCTGCTTGCCGCGTCCATCCTCGCCGCATGCGGCGGCGGCGACAACGGCTCGGTATCGACAACGTCGACCACGCCACCCGCCAACAGCTCGCCGACGCAAGACAACCCGCCCGGAGCCACCACCGTCACCATCAAGGGCGTCGTGACCGGCACCAACCTGGTCGCCGGCAGCACGAGCGACCCGACCATCCGGCCCGCATATTTCAAAGGTGCCAAGGTCTGCGTCGATGCCAACGCCAACGGCATCTGCGACACGACCGAAAGCGCAGTGACGACCGACGCCGCCGGCAAGTTCTCCATCACGCTGCCGGCCAATGCGGCACTGATCGCCGACATCGGCACCGATGCCGTCAACACCGCGAGCGGCGCCAAGGTCGCAAGCCGTGACGTGCTGCGCGCGTCGCTCGAGCAGGTGGTGGCGCAATCCGGCGCCGTCGTCATCAGCCCGCTGTCGTCCGAAGTGCTGCGTCTGCGTGAAGCCAATGGCACGACGCAGGATGTTGAAGCACAGAACCTGGCCCAGCGCATCGGCGTGCCGGCCGCCACGCTGCTGGCCGACGTCAACGGCGTGACCGGCGCCGACCAGCGCGCCATGCTCGCGGAGTCGCGCGCACTCGACAACCGCTTCACCTATGCCGTCACCAAGCTCGATCGCGGAGACCTCTATCCCGATGCGTTGGCGGTCCATGGCGGCGACCCGCGGCTCGTGAGCCAGCCCAACGTGACGCAGGCCACGGTGCCCGCCAAGGCCGACACCCGCGCCCGCATCACCTTCGCGCAGTCGCAGCAGGCGGCCTTCGAGATCGAAGGCGTTCCGCGCTACGACAACATCTTCGTCGTGATGCTGGAGAACAAGGCGACCTCGTCGATCCTGAACTCGGCTTTCGCGCCCAAGATCAACGCGCTGCTCAAGGCCGGCAACCAGCTGACCAGCTACTACGCGACCGGCAACCCCAGCGAGCCGAACTACACCGCGCTCGGCGGCGCCGACGACTTCGGCATCACCGACGACAGCCAGTGGAACTGCGATGCCACCGGTGCCAACGCGGTGCAGGACCTGCCTGTGCCCGACAACACGCAGCCCGGTCTCGCCAAGTCGCCGTTCGCCGCCACCTGCACGCAGGCATCCGGCGTCAACCACAACATCACCGGCCGGCCGAACCTGTTCAACGCGCTGACCTCGGTCGGCCTGAACTGGCGCACCTACAACGAGTCGCTGAACCCCGGCCAGGACTTCCGCACCGACAGCGTCGCCGACGCCGCGGTGATCGCGCAGGACCACGTCTACGCCCCCGGAACGCTCGCCGGCAATGCAGCGGCGCTCGGCACCGCAGGCCTGAACCTGCCGATGCCGGCCGGCCTCTACAAGACCAAGCACCATCCGGGCATGGCCTACCAGAACGTGCGCAGCGCGCCGGAATGGAAGTACAGCAACCGCACGATGGGCGGCGGCCAGTGGGATGCCGTCATGGCGAACAGCACGGCCTACGCGATCCCGTCGGGCTATGACGTCGACCAGCTGGGCACCGACCTTGCCAGCGGCAACGTGGGCGCCCTGAACTTCGTGGTGCCCGACCAGTGCGACGACATGCACGGCATCACGCTGAAGGGCACGCTCGCCGGCGGCACCACGCAGATCACCGCCAGCGACTGCGGCAGCGTCGCCAACAACGTGTCCGTCGTGACGGGCGGCGCCATCATCACGCGCGGCGACAACTACGTCGATGCGCTGGTGAAGAAGATCCAGGCCTCGCCGGTCTGGCAGAACCCGCAGAAGCGCGTGGCCATCGTGCTGATGTTCGACG
>JAZKDL010000182.1:15118-21744 GCA_040387575.1 Pseudomonadota bacterium | reverse complement strand
CGGCGCCGCTTTCCAGCGCGTCATGCAGAAGTACGACGCGTGGAAGTCGGGCGAGGGCGTTGTGTTTCCGCCCGACTGAGGGTGCGGGTTTCTGAACCCCCGCTGGATCAGGATCAGTCCAGCAACCGCAGCGCCGACTCCCAAGCCATCTGCGCGTGCGCCAGTCCTTCCTCGCGGTTGAACTGCGCCGCCGTGCGTTCGCAGACCTCGACCGGCGGCATGCTCAGCTTGCGGCCGCCGCTCAATGCCTTCACCTGCGCCTGGCAAGCGCGTTCCAGGAAGTAGATGTTCAGGAAGGCTTCGGCGATGGTGCGGCCGCCGGCCAGCAGGCCATGGTTGCGCAGGATCATCACGCGGTGCTCGCCCAGGCTCTGGACCAGGCGGTCGCGTTCGTCCAGGTCGAGCGCGATGCCTTCATAGCCGTGATAGCCGATGTGGCCGTAGAACTTCAGCGCGTGCTGCGTGATCGGCAGCAGGCCTTCTTCCAGGCACGACACGGCGATGCCGTCGGCCGTGTGGGTGTGGATCACGCAGGCCAGGTCGTGGCGCGCCATGTGCACGGCCGAATGGATGGTGAAGCCGGCCACGTTCACGCGCTGCTCGCCGTGCTTCATGGCGTCGTCCACGGCGCGGCCGCTCGGGTCGATCTTCACCAGGTCGGACGGCTGCATCTCGTGGAAGAGCACGCCGTAGCGGTTGATCAAAAAGTGGTCGGGCGTGCCCGGAATGCGTGCGCTGATGTGCGTGTCGACCAGGTCCGTCATGCGGAAGTGGGCGATCAGGCGGTACAGCGCAGCGAGGTCGTGCCGGGTCTTGGCTTCGGCGTCCTGCAGGTCGATGGGGTCGAGCGCGTTCATTTCGGTGGCTCCAGTTCGGGCGTTCATGAGGTGGTGAGATCGGGCTGTTGACGGATGAGGCGGGCGACCGCGTGGCTTTGCGGATCGTCCTGCCTTTCGAGCGCGGCGATCACGCCGAGGCGGTCGGCCACGCTCTTGTCCTGGTTGAGTTTCATCTTGCCTTCGAGGCTGGCGATCGGCAACGTCACCGCGACGATGGCCGTCATGCGCGACGCGATCAGCGTCTGCGGCATCGCATCGAAAGCCCATTCGCCGCCGAGCGGCGTGTCGTACTGCGCCACGGTGCGCTGCAGCACCGCGAAGATCGCCTGCGTGTCTTCCACCAGCGTGGGCGTGCCGCGCGCGTGGATGGCGGTGTAGTTCCAGGTCGGGAAGGTGGTGCGGTTCTCGTACCAGCTCGGCGAGATGAAGGCGTGCGGCCCCTGGAAGATCACCAGCGCCGGCGCGCCCAGCTGCAGGTCGCGCACCTGCGGGTTGGCCCGCGCGAGGTGCGTCGTCAGCAGCCCGTGCGGGCCGATGTCGGCATCGAGCAGGAAGGGCAGGTGGGTGGCGTTCGGGCCGTCCGGCCCTTGCGTGACCAAGGTGGCGAAGCTCCACTCGCGCATGCGTGCGTGCAGGCGCTGCGCGTCCGTCTCCACATAGGCGGGTGGTGTGTACATCGCGAACTCGCTGGCCCGTCAGGCGTGCTGCTGGAACCAGCGCACGGTGTCTTCGAACGCCTCGTTGGCGACGTCGGCCACCGAGACGGCTTCGAGGAAGCTGTGCACCGTGCCCGGGTAGATCTTCGATGCCACGTCGACGCCTTCGGCCTTCATCTTGGCGACCATCTCGATGTTGCCGTCGTACAGCGGATCGCATTCGGTGATGACCAGGAACGCGGGCGGAATGTCCTTGAGGTCGGCATCGAGCAGGTTCATGCGCGGGTCGGTGAAGTCTTCCTTGCGGCCGAGGTAGTTTCGGTAGAACCACACCATCATGTGCAGCGACAGCCCGTAGTCGCCGGCGCCGTAGCGCACCACCGAGTCCTGGTACAGGTCGGTGCTGAAGCCGGTGTAGTTGAGCACCATGCCGCGGATCGGGCTGTTGCCCAGGTCGCGGAAATGCATCGAGGTGCACAGCGACAGGTTGCCGCCGGCCGAGTCGCCGCCGATGAAGAACTGTTTCGGATCGAAGCCGACTTCCGCCGCGTTGGCGATCAGCCAGCTCACGGTGTCGATGCACTCTTCGATCGGCTGCGGGAACTTGGCTTCGGGCGCACGCGTGTAGTTGATGCCGACCACGACGATGCCGGCGCGGTCCGCGTATTCACGCATCAGCCGGTCGTGCGTGTTGATGCTGAACAGCACGAAGCCGCCGCCGTGGATGTACAGGAAGGCGCCCGGCATGCGGCGTTCCTTCGGGTAGTAGGTGCGGATCAGCACTTCGCCGTGGCGCGTCGGCACCATCTGCTCGGTGGTGCGTTCCATCACCGGGCCGCCGGCGGTCCAGGGCGCGCGCACCTGCTCGGCGATCTCGCGGCCTTCGGCGATCGACACCGTGTCGCGGCGCGGGAACTTCGAGGCGTCCGCGGCCATCTGGCGCACGAATTGCTGGACCTGCGGATCGAGAGGCGCGGGCTTGGCGCCGTTGGTCGATGCGGAGAAGGCGGGGTCCGCGGAGAAGCCTGAATCGATGTTGCTCATGTCTGTGTGTTGGCAGTTGGAATGGAGGTGAGCGGGCGCGAACCGTGCGCGGCGTTCAATAGCCGCGGGTCGTGTCCACCTGATTGAAGAAGGGCCCCTGCGACGGCAGCTGGCCGATGTTGCGCACGACCTGGCGTACCACCACGTCGAAGGTCGCCATGGTCGCCATGTGCGGCGTCACGACGACGCCGGGCGTGGTCCAGAGCGGGTGGTCGGCCGGCAGCGGTTCGTTCTCGAACACGTCGACCACGGCACCGCGCAATTGACCACTGCCGAGCGCCGCGATCAGGTCGGCTTCGACCAGGTGCTCGCCGCGGCCGCAATGGATCAGCGCGGCGCCCTTGGGCAGCTTGGAGAAAGTGCGCTCGCTCAGGATGCCGCGCGTCTGCGCGGTCAGCGGCAACAGGCAGACCAGCACGTCGGATTGCGCGAGGAACGCGTCGAACTGGTCGTCGCCGCTGAACATCGTCACGCCGTCGATCTCGCGCGCCGTGCGGGCCCAGCCGCTGACCGGGTAGCCCAGCAATGGCAGGCGCTTGGCGATGTGGCCGCCGAGTTCGCCCATGCCCATCAGCCCGACGCGGCAGCTTGCCGCTGGCGTCTGCAGCGGGCGCTTCCATTCCTGGAGGCGCTGGCTGGCCATCGCCTGGTCGAGCTTGCGGTGGAAGTGCAGCACGCCCCACAGCACGAACTGCAGCATGCCTTCGGCCAGCATCGGGTCGACCACGCGGCATACCGGCAGCCGGCTCACGTCCTGGCCGGCCACCACGTTGTCGACGCCGGCGGCGATGCTGTGCACCAGCTTCAGCTTCGGCATCTGCGCATAGGCGCCGTGCGGCGCGTTCCAGCAGACGGCGACTTCGGCATCGACGAAGCGCGGGTCGGGCCAGACCACGACATCGAGCGACGGGTCGGCCGCCGTCAGCAACGGGCGCAGGAATTCGAGATTGGCGGAACTGCTGAGCAGGGCAACGAGCGTCATGGTGCGGAAATCAGGTAACGGGCCAGCGCGTGGTACGCGGGCAGGGTGGTCGGATCGGTGTGCATGCTGGCGGCCATCGGGTGCGAGGCGAAGCGTGCGATCACCATTTCGGCGAGCGGGTCGATGTAGATGTTCTGGCCATGGATGCCGCGCGCCACGAAGGCGCCGTGCGCGTTGTGCGTCACCCACCACATGTTGCGGTAGCTCCAGCCGGGCAGCAGCGGGTAGCTGGCGCTGGCGAAGTGGGCGCGGTCGCCGCCCATGCGGATGTCGTCTATGGCCGCGGTCGGCACGACCTGCCGGCCGTTGAACCAGCCTTCGTTGCGCATCATTTCGCCGAAGCGCGCCATGTCGCGCAGCGTGCCGTTGAAGCCGCCGCCGGAGAACTCGGTGCCTTCGGTGTCCAGCGTCATGTAGGCGTCCTGTTCGGCGCCGATCTGCGACCAGATGCGCTGGCTCAAGGCTTCCGACAGCGACAGCCCGGTGACGCGCCGCACGATCCAGCCGAGCACGTCGGTGTTGATGGTGCGGTAGGTGAAGCCGCGGCCGTGCTCGCCGGTCGACTTCACGGTCTGCAGGTAGGCGCAGAAACCGTCGATGCCGTCATAGCCCGCGGGCCGCGGCACGATGCCGCCGGCGCGCGCATGCGTCCACACTTCGGCGGCCGGATTCACGTACTCCTCGGAGAACTGCAGCGCGGTCGTCATGTCCATGACCTGGCGCACCGTCGCGTTGCCCCAGCCACTCACCGACAGCTCGGGCACGTATTGCGTGACCGGTGCGTTGGTGTCGAGCAAGCCATCGGCGGCGAGCGATGCCGCCAGCGTGGCGACCAGCGACTTCGTCACCGACCAGCCGATGTGCTGGCCGTGCGCCTGCAGCACGCCCGGGTAGCGCTCGTAGACGATGCGTCCGCGGTGCAGCACGACGATGCCGTCGGTGTAGTTGGCGGCCAGGGATGCGTCCCAGCGCATCGGCTGCGTGCCGCCCAGCGGCAGGAACTCCACCGCGTCGATGTCTTCGCGGTCGGCGCGCGACAGGGGCCGCAGCGGGCCGTGGCCGCGCCAGACGTTCACCGTCGGCATCAACTGGCGGATGTTCGAGAACGCCCAGCGCAACTGCGGGAAGGTGAAGAGTCCACCTTCGGCGAAGCGGACCTGGCGGTCGCGCGGCGGGGGTGAACCGACCATCCATTGCTGTGCGGCGGGATGGCTGGCGGCGGCGTCGGGAATTTGCGGTGTGGTGTTCATGTGACGAGTCTCCTTGAATCCTTCGGTCGAGGAAGCCGCTCGGACATGTGCCGGCGGCGTCCTGACCGTGGCGCTTCAAGGTGCCATCAGGTGCCGCGCCAGCGCGTGATAGGCCGGCAGCGTGGTCGGGTCGCTGTTGGAACTGGCCGCTTTCGGGTAGGACGCGAAGCGCGCGATCACCATCTCGGCCGCCGGGTCCACGTAGATGTTCTGCCCGTGGATGCCGCGCGCGCAGTAGGCGCCGTGTTCGTTGTGCGTCATCCACCACTGGTTGCGGTAGCTCCAGCCGGGCAACAGCGTGTAGCCGGCCTGCGCGAAATGCGCCGGGCTGGCGCCACGGCGCACGTCGGCCACAGCGGCCTCGGGAATGATCTGCCGGCCGTTGAAGAAGCCGTTGCAGCGCATCGTCTCGCCGAAACGCGCCATGTCGCGCAGCGCGCCGCTGAACGCGCCGCCCGCGCCGGCCCGGCCGTGCGGGTCGACCACGAACCACGCGTCCTGCTCGGCGCCCATCGGCGTCCACAGGCGCTCTTCGACGAGCTGTTCGAGCGTCTGGCCGGTCACGTTGCAGAGGATCCAGCCGAGCACCTCGGTGTTGACCGTCTTGTAGGTGAAGCGTTCGCCGTGCGTGCCGCTGGCGCGGATGGTGCGCAGGAAGTCGCGCAGGCCGACCGGGCTGCCCGCGGGCGCCGGCATGCCGGGCAGCTGGCCCGCGGTGCGCAGGTAAGTCCAGACCTCGGCATCGGCGCGGGTGTAGTCCTCGTCGTAATGCAGCGCGGTGGTCATGTCCATCACCTGGCGCACCGTGGCGTCGGCCCAGGCGGTGCCGGCGAGTTCGGGCACGTACACCGGCACCAGCGCGTCGGGGTCGATGCGGCCGGCGACCATCTCGGCGGCGGCCAGCGTGCCGACCAGCGACTTGGTCACCGACATGCAGACGTGCGGCTTGTGCGGCTTCAGCGGGCCGTCGAAGTATTGGTAGACGACCTGGCCGCGGTGCAGCACCACGATGCCGTCGGTGTGGTTCGCGGCCAGCGAGGCGTCCCAGCGCATCGGCGCCGTGGCGCCGAGCGGCACGAAGCTCAGCGCATCGATGTCGTCGCGCAGCGCGTTGGGCAGGGCGCTGACCGGGCCGGGACCGCGCCAGACGTTCACCGTCGGACTGGTCTCGCGCATGCCGCTGAAGCGGGCGCGCATGCGCTCGGGCGACAGCGCATCCGGATCGATCGCCAACGACGGCGCGCCCATGTGCCAGCCAAGATCGACCGCGGGTGCGGTCGGCGCTGCGGTGGCGGAAGCCGATGTCGTGCTGCTCATGCGGCCAGCTTGTGTTCGAAGAAGTCCAACCCCGGCATCGCGCTCAGCAACGTGCGCGTGTAGGCGTGCTGCGGGTTGCTGAACAGTGCGCCGGGCGCGCCGCGCTCGACGATCTGGCCCTTCTGCATCACGACCACCGAATTCGAGATCTCCGCGGCCACGCGCAGGTCGTGGGTGATGAACATCATGGTCAGGCCCAGCTCGGCCTTCAGCTCCGCGAGCAGCGCGAGCACCTGCGACTGGATCGACACGTCGAGCGCCGACACCGCCTCGTCGGCGATCAGCAGCCGCGGCTTCAGCGCCAGTGCCCGCGCGATCGAGATGCGCTGGCGCTGGCCGCCCGAGAACTCGTGTGGGAAGCGGTTGATCGCCGAAGCACCCAGCCCCACGCGTTCGAGCAGCGCGGCCGCCGCCTTCAGCGCTTCTGCGCGCGGCGTGCCGTAGATCATCGGCCCGCGCGCGATCGCGTCGCCGACCTTCTGGCGCGGGTTGAGCGACGCGAACGGGTCCTGGAAGATGATCTGCACCTGGCGGCGGT
>JAZKDL010000182.1:10912-15018 GCA_040387575.1 Pseudomonadota bacterium | reverse complement strand
CGCGGGTTGAGCGACGCGAACGGGTCCTGGAAGATGATCTGCACCTGGCGGCGGTACTCGCGCAACGCGGCCGCGTCCTGCCCCAGGATCGGCTTGCCCGCGAAGACGATGCGGCCGCTGTCCGGCTCCATCAGCTTCATCACCATCCGGCCCAGCGTCGACTTGCCCGAGCCCGATTCGCCCACCACCGAGACGGTTTCGCCTTCCTGGATCGCCAGGTCGATGCCGTCGGCCGCCACCACCGTGCGCGGCGCCGAGAACATGCCCGACTTCGAGACGAAGGTCTTGCGCAACTGTTCGATCTTCAGCAGCGGCTCGGCCTTCGACGTGCCGAGCGCCGTGCTGCGCGCGTTGCGCCCCGGCACCGCGGCGATCAGCTTCTGCGTGTACTCGTGCTGCGGATTGCGCAGCACCTCGTCGCGCGTGCCTTGCTCGACCACACGGCCGTGGCGCATCACGACCACGCGGTCGGCGATGTCCGCCACCACGCCGAAGTCGTGGGTGATGAACAGCACGCCCATGCGGCGGTCGGCCTGCAGCTTCTGGATCAGGTCGAGGATCTGGCGCTGCGTCGTCACGTCCAGCGCGGTGGTCGGCTCATCGGCCAGCAGCAGCCGCGGGTTGTTCAGCAGCGCCATCGCGATCATCACGCGCTGGCGCTGGCCGCCCGAGAGCTGGAACGGATAGCTGCGCACGATCTGCTTGGGCGAAGGCAGGCCCACCGCGTCGATGATCGCCACGCAGCGCTCTTCGATCGCCGATGCGCTCAGGTTGGCCGTGTTGTGCAGCAGCAGCGCCTCGGCCACCTGCGCGCCGACGCGCTGCAGCGGGTTGAGTGCGCTCATCGGCTCCTGGAACACCATCGAGATGCGCTCGCCGCGCAGCTTGCGCATCTGCGCTGCGTCGAGCTTTGTCAGGTCGGTGCCTTCGAGCAGCACACGGCTCTTGCTGTCGATCGACACGCGCGGCGGCAGCAGGCCGAGGATCGCGTGCGCCGTCATCGACTTGCCCGAGCCGGACTCGCCGACCAGGCAGACGATCTCGTTCTCGGCGATGTCCAGCGACAGCCGGTCCACCGCGTAGCTGCGGTCGCCCGAGCTCGGAAGGACGATCGACAGGTCCTGAATCTGCAGCAGGGGTTGGGAGTTCACGGGGGCCGTCATTTGCGGGAGATCCGAGGGTTGAGGACGTCGTTGAGTCCTTCGCCGACCAGGTTGATGGCCAGCACGGTCAGCAGGATGGCGAGGCCGGGGAAGAAGCTCATCCACCAGGCCTGGCGCAGCATGGTGCGCGCCGCACCGATCATGAAACCCCAGCTCATCAGATTGGGGTCGCCCAGGCCCATGAAGCTCAGCGCGCTCTCGATCAGGATGGCGCTCGCGATGGCCAGCGAACCCGCCACGATGATCGGCGACAGCGCGTTCGGCAGGATGTAGCGAACGATCAGCGACAGCGGCGACTCGCCCTGGCAACGTGCGGCCTGCACGAACTCGCGTTCCTTCAAGGCCAGGAACTCGCCGCGCGTGAGGCGCGCCACCTGTGGCCAGCTCACCAGCGCGATCGCGATCACGATGGTGCGGATCGACGGCTCCAGGATCGCCACCAGCAGGATGCACAGCATGAACGCCGGAATGGTCTGGAACAGCTCTGTGAAGCGCATCAGGGCTTCACCGACGCGCCCGCCGACGTAACCCGACAGGGCGCCGACGATCACGCCGATCAGCAGCGCCACCATCGTGGAGATCAGGCCGATCATGAGCGACACGCGCGTGCCGTGCGCGATGCCCGAGGCGATGTCGCGCCCGAGGCTGTCGCTGCCCAGCAGCATGCCGTCGGTGTTCGGCGGCGTGAAGGGTGCGGCCACCGTGTCCCACGGGTCGCCGGGGAAGAAGATCGGCGCCGTCACGGCCAGCACGATCACGGCCAGCAGGATCACCAGGCCGAGCATGCCGCTCGGGTGGCGCAGGAAGGATTTGAAGGTTTGTTTCATCGCGTGCTCGGCGTTCTCATGCGGCTTTGATTCGGGGGTCGATCACGCGATAGAGCAGGTCCGTCACCCAGTTGAAGAAGATCACCAGCACCGACAGCACGAGGAACACGCCCAGCATCACCTGGTAGTCGCGCTGCAGCACGGCGTCGTACGTCAGGCGGCCGAGGCCGGGCCAGGCGAACACGGTCTCGATCACGACCGAGCCGCCGATCAGCGTACCGGCCTGCACGCCGGCCATGGTCACCACCGGCAGCAGCGCGTTGCGCAGCATGTGGCGCCACAGGATGCGGCTGTCGGACGCGCCCTTGGCGCGCGCGGTCTTCACGTAGTCCTGGTGGCTCACTTCGATGATCGACGAGCGCATCAGCCGCGCGTAGATGGCGAGGTACAGCATGCCGAGCGTGAAAGCGGGCAGCGCCAGGTGGGTGAGCTTGTCGACGACGCCGGCCCAGGTGCTCATGGTGACGCCGATGGTCTCGTAGCCGAAGGCCGGCAGCCAGCCGAGCTGAACCGAGAACAGGAGCACCAGCATCAGCCCGAGCCAGAAGACCGGCGTGGCGTAGATCACCAGGGCGAGCAGGCTGATCAGCGTGTCGGACGCCTTGCCGGCGCGCACCCCCGCGAGGCTGCCGAGCACGATGCCGCCGACCAGCGAGATCGCGAAGGCCGACAAGGTGAGCAGCAGCGTGGCGGGCAGGCGCTCGAGGATGGCGCTCAGCACGGTGCGTTGCTGGCGGTGCGAATAGCCCAGGTCGAGCCGCACCACCTTGCCCAGGTAGGTTGCGAGCTGCACGGGCATCGGCTGGTCGAGGCCGTACTCCGCGCGCACGCGCTTGAGGAACGCCTCGTCGGTGGCGCCGGACTGGCCTGCCATCACGAGTGCGGGGTCGCCGGGCGCCGCGCGCACCAGCATGAAATTGAAGATGGCGATCAGCAGGACGACCACCACCATCTTGCCCAGTCGCACGCCGAGTGCGCCGAGGCCTTTAAGCCATTGAAGATTCATAGATCACGCGGAAGCCGAGGCGCGGTGGCGTGCACACGCACGCGCCGCGCCTCGTCCTCATCAGCCCTTGAAGTACACGGTGTCGAAGCTCTCGTGGATGCCGATGGCGGTCGTCACCAGGTTCTGGATGCGCTTGTCGTAGATGGTCGGGAATTCCATCTCGACCAGCCAGGCGATCGGCACTTCGTCGACGATGATTTTCTGCATCTCGCTGTACAGCGCCTGGCGCTTCTCGTCGCCGACCGCGACAGCTGCCTCGTCGGCCAGCTTGTCGACCTGCGGGTTGACGTAGCCTTCGGTGTTGGTGAACAGGATCTTGCGGATGTTGCTCGACACGTAGTTACGCGTCACGCCCAGCGCCGGGTCCCCGAACTGGTACAGCCACGACAGGTTCATGTCGAAGTCCCAGTTGCTGATGCGCTGCGTGTAGCTGCCGGGGTCGGTCGACTCCAGCACGACCGCGATGCCGACCTTGGCGAGCGACTGGCGGATGTATTCGCAGGTGCGCTGAACCATTTCACCGTACGGCGACACCGGCAGGCGCACCGTGGTGCGCACGCCCTTGGCGTCGGGCTTCAGGCCCATTTCGTCGAGCAGCTTCTTGGCCTTGTCGATCGAGAAGTCGTACTTGGTGACGTTCGGCTCGTAGTACTTGGTCTTGGAGTTGACCGGGCCGGTCGCGACCTTGCCGAAACCGTACAGGATCTTGTCCTTGATGAAGTTGCGGTCGATCGCGTGCATCACCGCCTTGCGGAAGCGCTTGTCGTTCAGCGGCGCATTGCGGTTGTTGATCTCGAGCCACATGATGGGCGCGAAGTATTCGTAGCCCTTGGTCGTGACGGCCAGGTTCGGCTTCTTGCTCAGGCGCTGTGCGTCGAACAGCTCCAGGTCGGTCCACTGCGTGAGTTGCACCGTGCCGTTCTCGAGTGCCAGCGCGCGCGACGCGCCATCGGGCACCACGCGATAGATGATCGCGTCGAGGTAAGGCAGGCCGGGCTTGAAGTAGTCCTCGTTGCGCACCAGGTGGATGTGCGAGCCGCGCACCCATTCCTTGAGCTTGAACGGGCCGGAACCGATCGGGTTCAGGTTGGCCGGGTTCTTGACGACGTC
>JAZKDL010000182.1:2191-10812 GCA_040387575.1 Pseudomonadota bacterium | reverse complement strand
TGAAGGTGTAGGTCTTGCCGTCCGGCGAGATCGTCCAGCTCTTGGCCAGGCTGGGCAGCGGCTTCAGGTTGACGTCGTAGGTCAGCAGGCTCAGGAAGATCTTGCCCGACACCATCTGCGTCGGCGTCAGCTGGCTCACGGCCAGGTTCAGGATCGGAGGCTCGGGCTGCACGATGGAGTTGAGCGTGCCGCCCTTGACGCCGCCTGTGCCCTGGGCAAACGCCTGCGAAAAGCCCAGCGGGAACTCGGCCAGGCCCATCGCGCCGGTTGCGAGCAGGAACTTGTGGAACTCACGTTTCTTCATGGTGATCCTCGAAAATGGAATTGGACTGCCGCACGGTTGTGCTGTATGCGTCGAGTGGCGAATTCAGTGTAAGGAGCGGGTCGGGCGGCGTTTGCAGGGTTCGAGCCGAGTTCTATTTCGCGTGGGCCATTCTGGGTTTTGCTTGACCTTTAGACTTGTGCACGCCACAGTCCGCCGCTCTGGTTTGGCGCATTTCTTGCGTGCGAAGGAACCGTGATGATGAACAGCTTGAACCCCGTCCGCAGCCAACTCGCAACCGACTACCAAGATATCCCGCGACCCGTCTCGATGATCATCGTGGAGCACGATCCCGAGCCCTCGATGATCGTTCCGCGCCATTCGCATCCGCGCGCCCAGCTCGCCTATGCCGTCAAAGGCATGTTCACGCTCCACACGCAGGAAGGCGCCTGGCTGGTGCCGCCCAACCGCGCGGTCTGGGTGCCGGGCGGCATCGAGCACGAGATGCATGCGCGCGGCCAGGCCGTGTCGAACCGCTCGCTCTACATCCAGCCCGATGCATCGCCCGGGCTGCCCGACGAATGCTGCGTGATCGAGGTGTCGCCGCTGATGCGCCAGCTGATCATCGAAGCCATCGACATTCCGCTGCTGTACGACGAGGCCGGCCGCGATGGCCGCGTGATGCGGCTGATCCTCGACGAGATCTGCGCCGCGCCCAAGGTGCCGCTGCACGTGCCGATGCCCAACGACCCGCGGCTGCTGCGCATCTGCAAGGCACTGCTGGCCGACCCGGGCAAGGAGGGCGACCTGGAGGACTGGGCACGCTTCGGCTCGCTGGGCCGGCGCACGCTGACCCGGCTGTTCCGCGACGAAACCGGCATCACCTTCACGCTGTGGCGCCAGCAGGTGCGCCTGATGGAAGCGATGCGCCGGCTGTCGATGGGCCACGCCGTCACGACCGTCGCGATGGACCTGGGCTACGAAAGCCCCAGCGCGTTCACCGCGATGTTCCGGCGCGTGATGGGCAAGACGCCCAAGCATTACCTGGGCCGCAGCGACCTCGACTGAAGGGGCCTCCGCCCCTTCACTGTCAGTTCGTGGGAGCAACCGCGTTCACGCCGCACCAGCGGGCCATGAACACGGCGAGCACGGCCGTCACCTGCATCATGCTGTCGATCGACACCCATTCGTCGATGCCATGGATGTTCGCGCCGCCCGCCGGGCCGTAGCAGATGGCCGGCGTCTCGCCGTACAGGTTGAAGAACTTGGCATCGGTCGTGCCGGTGAAGGCCGAGGGCTTGAGTTCTTCGCCGACGATGTCCTGGTGGCACTTCGAAAGCTCGGTCAGCACCGGCTCGTTCATGTCGACCTCGCAGCCGTCGGCCTGGAAGCCTTCGTAGATGATCTTGTAGCTCAGCGCCGCGCGCGCCGGATGCGCTTCGTACGCAGCCGCCAGCGCCGCCTCGACTTCCGCCTTGGCCTTGGCGACCTTCATGTCCGGATAGAAGCCGATGCGGATTTCCGAGCGGCACTTCGACGGCACTGACGAGGCCCATTCGCCGCCATCGACCTTGCCGAGGTTGAAGTTCACCGGATGCGTGTGGTGCGCATACGAGCGGTAGCGCGCGCTCGGCGCGTTCCACTTGTCCTCAAGCTTCTTGAGCTCGCCGAACAGGTACATCGAGAAGTCGATCGCGCCCACGCCGGTCTGCGCCACCGACGCGTGCACCGGCTTGCCCAGCACTTCGATCGTGAGCCACAGCACGCCCATCTGGCAGGTCATGACGCCGTCGACCGGTTCGGTGATGACGGCGGCATCGGCGCGGTAGCCTTCGATCAGGCAGGCCAGCGCGCCGTTGCCGGTGCATTCCTCTTCGATCACCGACTGGAAGTACACCGGCGACGCGGGTTCCAGGCCGATCGACTTGAGCGCCTTGTAGGCCATCGTGTACGCGACGATGCCGGACTTCATGTCGGCCGAGCCGCGGCCGTACAGGCGGTCGCCGTCGACCACGGGCGAGAAGGGCGGGTTCGTCCACAGCACTTCGGCGCCGGTCGGCACCACGTCGATGTGGCCGTTGAAGATCAACGAGTTGCCCTTGAAGGGGCCGTTGGGGCGGTGGATGCCGACCACGTTGGTGCGGCCTTCATAAGAGACGATCGACGGCGAATAGGCCGGATGGGCGCGCAGCTTGGCCTCGTCGATCTGGAATTCGTCCACGCGCAGGCCGAGCGACTCGAAGGTCTCGGCCATGAAGGTCTGGGCGCTCTGCTCGTGGCCGAGGAGCGACGGGTGCGACACCAGCGTCTGCAGCATGGCGACGGTTTCGCCGCGCAGCGCGTGTGCAGCGGCAACGATGGCGGCTTCGCTGATCTGGACTTCGGTGGTTTCTTGCATGGTGTGATGGGCAACGGAAAAAGGTGAAAACATTCTTTCACCGGCCTCGCAGCCACGTTGTTGGAATCGGGCCGGGCTCTATCGCGCATGCGCCTAATCCAGCCGGTCCCTTGCTCCTCAGCGCCGCAGGCAGTCCGCCAGGACGTGGAAGGCCGGCGCGATGTTCTCTTCCTGCACGCAGGCGTAACCGAGCAGCAGCCCGCGCCGCGCGCCGCCGTGCAGGTAGTAGCGCGACAGCGGCCGGGTGAGCACGCCGCGCGCCTGCGCCGCCTGCGCGATCGCGACGTCGTCGGTGCCGTCCGGCAAGCGCAGAACCAGGTGCAGTCCGGCATTGCTGGACTGTGCGTCCAGATATTCAGGACCGAGGTGCTGCGCGATCAGCGACATCAGCAGCGCACGCCGCCGCGCATAGAGCACCCGCATGCGGCGGATGTGCGCGGCATAGCGGCCCTGGTCGAGCAGTTCGGCCAGCGCCGCCTGAGTGATCGCATGGCCTTCGCGGTAGAGGTCGGCGTGCGCGGTGCGAAAGGGCGTGGCCAGCGCGCGCGGCAGCACCATGTAGCCGACCCGCAGGCCGGGGAACAGCGTCTTGCTGAAGGTGCCGATGTAGATCACCGGCGCATCGGCTTCCAGGCCCTGCATGGCCGGGATCGGCCGGCCGGCGAAGCGGAATTCGCTGTCGTAGTCGTCCTCCACGATCCAGCCGCCCGCGGCACGTGCGATGTCGAGCAGCTCTCGCCGGCGTGCCAGGCTCATCACCGAACCCAGCGGGTACTGATGCGACGGCGTGACGAAGATCAGCCGCGGCGGCGTGCCGCGCGGCCAGTCTCCGCTTTCGTCCTCCACGTGCATCGGCTTCACCACGGCCGAGCCCATCTGCAGCACCTTGTGGAAGCCCCAGTAGCCGGGTTCTTCGACCCAGACCGTGTCGCGCGGGTCGACCAGCATGCGCAGGCTCAGGTCGACCGCCTGGTGCACGCCTTCGGTCACCAGGATCTGGTCGGCGTCGCAGCGCACCGAGCGCGCCACCCGCAGGTGCTCGGCGATGGCGGCGCGCAGGGCCGGGTGGCCGCCGCCGTGCGCATAGGTCAGCAGTTCAGGCGCCGGGTCGCGCCACAGCCGTGCCAGGATGCGGCTGAACTCCCGGTGCGGGAACTGCGTCACGTCGGGCACGCCGGGCATGAAGGCGCCCCACTGCAGCGGTGCGGCCGACGCGTTGGCCAGCAGCGCCTGGGCCCGGCGCGACAGCCGCACCGGCGCGTCCGCACCATCGGCCGCCGCGGACGTGCGGCCGGCGCTCAGCAAGCTGTCCGGCGTGGTCTCGGCGACGAAGGTGCCGCTGCCCACGCGCGAATGCACGTAGCCCTCGGCCTGCAGCTGCGCGTAGGCGTGCAGCACGGTGTTGCGCGACATCTCGATCTCGCGCGCCAGGTCGCGCGAGGCGGGCAGCGGACTCGACGGCGGCAGGCTGCCGTCGAGGATCGCGCTACGCAGGCAGTCGTAGAGCTGGCGGTTCAGCGCGCCGCCGTTGGCCGGCGCGAGACGTTGCAGAACCAGGTCGGCGCAGATGGATTTCATGATTTTTCAATTGGCTCCATCAATTGGAGCGAAGCGGATCTTTTCTGTGGGGCCAATCCGCCATCCAATCCGATTCAACCAGATTTCCCTTCCACCGTCTTCCCCAACCGAATCACAGGATCTTCATGACCTCCAACAGCGAACTCCAATCCCGCCGCCTTGCAGCGACCCCGCGCGGCGTGGGCGTGATGTGCGACTTCTATGCCCAGCGCGCCGAGAACGCGAGCCTCTGGGACGTCGAAGGCCGCGAGTTCATCGACTTCGCAGCCGGCATCGCCGTGCTCAACACCGGCCATCGCCATCCGCGCATCGTGAAGGCCATCAGCGCCCAGCTCGAGCAGTTCACGCACACGGCCTACCAAATCGTTCCGTACGAAAGCGTGGTGTCGCTGGCCGAGCGCATCAACAAGGTCGTGCCGATCAGCGGCCCGACCAAGACCGCCTTCTTCACGACCGGCGCCGAAGCCGTCGAGAACGCCGTCAAGATCGCCCGCGCCTACACCAAGCGCTCGGGCGTGATCGCCTTCGGCGGCGGCTTCCATGGCCGCACGATGATGGGCCTGGCGCTGACCGGCAAGGTCGCGCCGTACAAGATCGGCTTCGGTCCGTTCCCGGCCGAGGTGTTCCACGTGCCGTTCCCGAGCGCGCTGCACGGTGTGAGCGCCGCCGACTCGCTGCACGCGATCGCACAGCTGTTCAAGTCGGACATCGAGCCGCAGCGCGTGGCGGCCATCATCATCGAGCCGGTGCAGGGCGAAGGCGGCTTCAACGTCGCGCCGACCGAGCTGATGAAGGGCCTGCGCGCCCTGTGCGACCAGCACGGCATCGTGCTGATCGCCGACGAAGTGCAGAGCGGTTTCGCGCGCACCGGCAAGCTGTTCTCGATGCTGCACCACGGCGTCGAACCCGACCTGATCACCATGGCCAAGAGCCTGGCCGGCGGCATGCCGCTGTCGGCGGTGGCCGGCCGCGCCGAGATCATGGACGCGCCCGCACCGGGCGGCCTGGGCGGCACCTACGCGGGCAATCCGCTGGCCGTCGCGTCGGCGCATGCGGTGATGGACATCATCGAAGACGAGAAGCTGTGCGAGCGTTCGGCCAAGCTCGGCGACAAACTCGCCAAGCGCCTGCTCGCCGCACAGGAATCGAACAAGTCGATCGCCGAAGTGCGTGCGCAGGGTTCGATGGTCGCGGTCGAGTTCCACGACGCCGCCACCGGCGCGCCCGACGCCGACAAGGTCCGCCGCGTGCAGGCCAAGGCGCTGGAAAAGGGTCTGCTGCTGCTGAGCTGCGGCAACTATGGCAACGTGATCCGCTTCCTGTACCCGCTGACCATTCCCGAAGCGCTGTTCGACCGCGCGCTGGACATCATCGACGGAGCCCTCGCAGCATGAACGCACGCATTCCCCACGCCGAAGGCCTCGGCCTGACGCGCGCCGACCTGCTCAAGCAGGCCTGCCTCATCGACGGCCAATGGGTCGCGGCCGACGATGCGGCCGTCATCGACGTCACCGACCCCGCCACTGGCGAACGCGTGGCCCAGGTGCCGCGCATGGGCCGCACCGAGACCGAGCGCGCCATCGCCGGCGCGCAGGCCGCGCTGCCAGCCTGGCGTGCGCGCACCGCCCGTGAACGCGCGCAGGTGTTGCGCCGCTGGGCAGACCTGATGCTCGCGCACCAGGACGACCTGGGCCGCCTGATGACGCTGGAGCAAGGCAAGCCGCTGGCCGAAGCCAAGGGCGAGATCGCCTATGCCGCGTCGTTTCTGGAATGGTTCGCCGAAGAAGCCAAGCGCGTCGACGGCGAGGTGCTGCAGTCGCAGCGCGCCGGCCAGCGCATCGTGGTCCTGAAGCAGCCGATCGGTGTCTGCGCCGCCATCACGCCGTGGAATTTTCCGGCCGCGATGATCACGCGCAAGGTCGGCCCTGCGCTGGCCGCGGGCTGCACCATCGTGGTGAAGCCGGCCGAGCTGACGCCGCTGAGTGCCTTCGCCCTGGGCGTGCTGGCCATCGAGGCCGGCCTGCCGCCCGGCGTGCTGCAGATCGTGACCGGCGACGCACCGGCCATCGGCGGCGCGCTGTGCGAGAGCGACGTGGTGCGCAAGCTGAGCTTCACCGGCTCGACCGGCGTCGGCCGCATCCTCATGCAGCAGTGCGCGCCGACCATCAAGAAGCTGTCGCTCGAACTCGGCGGCAACGCGCCGCTGATCGTGTTCGATGACGCAGATCTCGAGACTGCCGTGCAGGGCATCATCGCGTCGAAGTACCGCAACGCGGGCCAGACCTGCGTGTGCGCCAACCGCATCTACGTGCAGTCGGGCATCCACGACGCGCTGGTCGAGCGGCTGGTGAAGGTGGTCGAGGCGATGCCCGTGGGCAACGGCCTCGAAGCAGGCGTGACGCAGGGTCCGCTGATCGACGATCGCGCGGTGGCCAAGGTCCGCCAGCACATCGACGACGCGCTGGCGCAGGGCGCGCAGGTGCGCACTGGCGGCCAGCCGCACGCACTGGGCGGCACCTTCTTCCAACCCACCGTGCTGACCGGCGTGACGCAGGCGATGCGCGTGGCGCGCGAGGAAACCTTCGGCCCGCTGGCGCCGCTGTTCCGCTTCGACACCGAAGAAGAGGCCATCGCGATGGCCAACGCCACCGAGTTCGGTCTGGCCGCCTATCTGTTCACCGAAGACCGCCGCCGCATCTGGCGCGTGAGCGAGCAGTTGGAGACCGGCATGGTCGGCGTGAACACCGGCCTGATCTCCAACGAGGTCGCGCCTTTCGGTGGCGTGAAGCAGTCAGGCCTTGGCCGCGAAGGCTCGCGCCATGGCATCGAGGACTACCTGGAACTGAAGTACCTCTGCCTGCAGGATTGAGCTTCAGTTAAAAAATTTTGGGCCGAGTGGAAAAAACGGTGGAATTCCGGGCTAAACTATGAGGCTCATAAACGCGGGAATAGCTCAGTTGGTAGAGCGCAACCTTGCCAAGGTTGAGGTCGAGAGTTCGAGACTCTTTTCCCGCTCCAGTTTTTGAAAAAGGAAGCCCACCGGCTTCCTTTTTTTTCGCCTGCAATTTGGGAGTGCCTGTCGCTCCTAGGCCGCTTCGCCGCTCAGGCGAACGTTTCGCGCGCTGGCCCTGTCGGACATGGCGTCGTTGGCACATTGAGCTGCTGTCCGGCCCATCACGGCGATTCCCGTCCTTTTTGTGCTGCCGGCTCAGGAGAACATCATGGTGATGGCTGTCGCGGGTTTGGCTGCTCCCCTAATCAATCTGTTCGGCAAGGCGATCAAGGGGATCGAGCGGGGTGTCAACAGCAAGGAGCACAACGTCAAGAACGACGTGTGCGACAGCTTGATGCAAGACTACGGCGTGAGCAAGGAAGCAAGGGATGTGATCCACGACGTCATGGACGACGACGCGGATGAAGGCCTGGGCGACCGTCTTCGGGCGCTGATTGCGCTGGGCGTCATTCCCCAGAGCGCCATACCGATGATCAAGCAGATGGCAGAGAAGAACGGCGTTCCCTTGACCTCGCTCGACCCCGCGACGCTGGATCAACCGATGTCGCAGGAAGAGGCGGTCAAGCTGATCAAACCGGAGCGCCTGAAGGCGCTGGGCCTCGAAGGTCTGGCCGCCGACATCAAGCGCCAGCAGGAATACGACGTGGAGGACCGCAAACTGGTGTGCTCGAAACCCCAATACGTGCCTCGCTATTGACGGCTAGAGGCGCCGGCGTAGGGGCGGCACCGCCTTTCGCGCGGCCATCCATGGCTGCCATCGAAACTGCACCGTGTCAGCCGATACCGATCGATTGTTTCGATCTTGTGAACACCACGGTTCTGTTCTCTACGGGTTTTTACCTATGAATGGGCGCAAACTTCATCCCACAGAGCAGCCACCCAGTTGCTCTGGATGAACAGGGCACCGAGCAGGTGGCCGCCCCCAAAGGGACGGCGACCCACCCAAGACCGGTTCGACTCATCCAAACCGTATTGAAGGAACAATCATGAAGACCTCGAAGATCATTGCCGCCGCCGCTCTCACCCTCCTTGCTGCCGCTGGCGCCCAAGCCGAAACCTACCAAGGCGTGTTGACCATCGCCGGCCAGAACAGCCGCGCCGCAGTGGCACAACAAGCCGTGGTCGCCGCCCACAGCGTGAACCCCTACACCGACACCTATGGCCAAGGCGTGCAACCGGTGCTGGCTTCGTCGGTCGACCGCTCGGTGATCCGCAGCCAGGCCGTCGCCGCTGCCCACACCGCCGATCCGTATGCCGAAGGCGCTTCGTCCGGTGTGGCTCCGATGCTGGCCAGCTCCATCGACCGTGCAACCGTCCGGGCTCAAGCCCGTGCCGCAGCCCGCGGCAACTTCGCCGCTCTCTGATCGAGC
>JAZKDL010000182.1:0-2091 GCA_040387575.1 Pseudomonadota bacterium | reverse complement strand
TCGCCGCGTTGTGGGTGCTGGTCGCCGAGATGGTGGTCGGCCTGAACCGGCTGGCCGGACCGAAGCGGCAGCCAGCCGAGAAAACAGGAGCGCGCACGTGATCGGCCTCGAAGTCCTCTACGGATTCGGCGGCCTGATCGCCGTCATCCTGTTCGCTTATCTCGTCTTCGCGCTGATCTGCGCCGAGGAGTTCTAGGCATGACCACCTCCGCCTGGAGCCTGCTGGCGCTGTTGCTGGTCTTGCTCGTGATTCTGGGATGGCCGCTCGGTCGCTTCATTGCGGCGCTGTGCGACGGCCGCCTGCCGCGCTGGATGTCGCGCGTCGAGGCGCCTCTGTACCGCCTTGCCGGCGTCGCCCCTGGCGCGTCGATGCATTGGCGCACCTACGCGCTCGCGCTGCTGGCCTTCAACGCCATCGGCGCGCTGGCGCTCTACGGGCTGCAGCGCCTGCAGGCCGTGCTGCCGCTGAATCCGGCCGGCATGGCCGCGGTGTCGCCCGACTCGGCCTTCAATACTGCAGTGAGCTTCGTCTCCAACACCAACTGGCAAGGCTATGCGGGCGAGGCGACCATGAGCTATCTCACGCAGATGCTCGGCCTCACGGTGCAGAACTTCTTCTCGGCCGCAACCGGCATCGCGGTGGCCTTTGCGCTGGCCCGCGGTTTCGCGGCGCGCCGCACCGACGGGCAGGGCTTCGTCGGCAACTTCTGGACCGACGTCACGCGCATCACCGTCTGGCTGCTGGTGCCGCTGTCCTTCGTGCTGGCGATCTTCTTCGTCGGCCAGGGCGTGATCCAGAACTTCGACGGCTACAAGACCGTCACCACGGTCGAAGCCACGGCCTACCAGACGCCGAAACTCGACGCCGCCGGCCAGCCGTTGAAGGACGCGGCCGGCGCGCCGGCGATGGACGCCGCCAGCACACCGACCCAGACGCTCGCGATGGGCCCGGTCGCGTCGCAAGAGGCAATCAAGATGCTCGGCACCAACGGCGGCGGCTTCTTCAACGCCAACTCGGCGCATCCGTACGAGAACCCGACGGCGCTCGCCAACCTTGTTCAGATGCTCGCGATCCTGCTGATACCGGTCGCGCTGTGCTTCGCCTTCGGCCGCGTGGTCGGCGACCTGCGCCAGGGCTGGGCGGTGCTGGCGGCGATGACGGTGCTGTTCGTCGCGGCGGTGATCGTGGTCATCCCGGCCGAGCAGGCGGGCAACCCGCTGCTGCAGCCGCTGGGCGTCGACCAGGCCGCGTCGGTGCTGCAGTCCGGCGGCAACATGGAAGGCAAGGAGACGCGCTTCGGCATCACGGCGTCGGCGTTGTTCGCGGCCGTCACCACGGCGGCGTCCTGCGGCGCGGTGAATGCGATGCACGACTCCTTCACGCCGCTGGGCGGCATGGTGCCGATCGTGCTGATGCAGCTCGGCGAGGTGGTGTTCGGCGGCGTCGGCAGCGGGCTCTACGGCATGCTGATCTTCGCGGTGCTCGCGGTGTTCATCGCGGGCTTGATGATCGGCCGCACGCCCGAGTACCTGGGCAAGAAGATCGAGGTGCACGAGATGAAGCTGACCTCGATCGCGATCCTCGTCACCCCGATCGTGGTGCTGCTGGGCACGGCCGTCGCCGTGAGCATGGGCGTGGGCAAGGCGGGTATCGCCAACCCCGGCGCGCATGGGTTCTCGGAGGTGCTGTACGCGCTGACCTCGGCCGGCAACAACAACGGCAGCGCGTTCGCGGGGCTCTCGGCCAACACGCCGTTCTACAACGGCCTGCTCGGCGTCGCGATGTGGCTCGGCCGCTTCGGAATGATCGTGCCGGTGCTGGCCATCGCCGGTGCGCTGGCTGCCAAGAAGCGGCTGCCGGTTACCGCCGGCACCATGCCGACGCATGGGCCGCTGTTCGTGGTGCTGCTGGTCGGTACGGTGTTGCTGGTCGGGCTGCTGAACTACGTGCCTGCGTTGGCGCTCGGGCCTGTGGTCGAGCATCTGATGCTGTGGAAATCATGAAGCGCGGTTTTGGTTGCCAGGGGCATTCGGGGCGGGCTCGCGCCGACGGCGTACTCCCCTCCGCGAATGTCCCCCGGCCTGCGGCCT
>JAZKDL010000181.1:0-2181 GCA_040387575.1 Pseudomonadota bacterium | reverse complement strand
TGTCGCCTTTCGCCAACCCCCTTCCGGGGGCGACACCAGCGGCCCGGCGAAGCCGGTTCCGCGGTGTCTCTGGTATGGGGAAGGGCCTTTGCGCTTATTCCGACAGGGGGATCGGCAGGCCTAGCAAAGCGGCGGTGAAATCCGCCGTGGCGCGCACCGCTTCGATGGTCGGGCCGGTGATGTTCAGGTGGCCCATCTTGCGACCGCGGCGCGCCTCGGTCTTGCCGTAGAGGTGCAGGTGCGTTCCGTCCAGCGCCAGCACGTCGGCCCAGGGCGGCTCGACCGCGGTGTCGCCATCGACGAACCACAGGTCGCCCAGCAGGTTCAGCATCAACGCCGGGCTGTGCTGGCGCGGCACGGTCAGCGGCAGGCCGGCGAGCGTGCGCACCTGCAGCTCGAACTGCGACACGTCGCTCGCATCCATCGACCAATGGCCGCTGTTGTGCGGGCGCGGCGCCATCTCGTTCACGACCATCGAGCCGTCGGCCAGCACGAAGAACTCGACGCACAGCACGCCGACATAACCCAGCCCCTCGGCGATCGAGCGCGTGGCGGCAGTGGCGCGCGCAGCAAGCTCGGCCGGCAGGTTGTCGGGGTGCACTTCGGTGACCGCGAGGATGCCGTCGCGGTGCAGGTTGCGCTGCACCGGCAGCGACACCATGTCGCCGTCGTGGCCGCGCGCGACGATCACCGAGCATTCGACATCGAGCGGCAGCAGCTTTTCGAGCACGCAGGCGACGCCGCCGGTCGCATGCCAGGCGGTGGCGAGTTCAGCCGGCGTGCGCACGCGCTGCTGGCCCTTGCCGTCGTAGCCGAGCCGGGCGGTCTTCAGGATGCCGGGCAGCAGGTGCTCGGGCACGGCAGCCAGTTGGTCGACGTTCTCGATGACCGCGTACGGCGCGCACTCGACGCCGCAGCGCACGAAATGCGCCTTCTCGCGGATCCGGTCCTGCGCGATGGCGACGGACGAGCCGGCCGGCGACACCGGCCGCGCTGCGGCCAGGTGATCGAGCGAAGGCGCGGGCACGTTCTCGAATTCGGTCGTGATGGCGTCCGCCAGCCCCGCAAGGCGCGCGAGCCCGTCGACGTCGTCATAGGCGGTGTGGACGTGGTGATGGCTCACGCGGCCGGCCGGGCTGCTGGCGTCCGGGTCGAGCACCGCGGTGAAGTAGCCCATGCGCTGGGCGCTGTGCGCGAACATGCGGCCGAGCTGCCCGCCGCCGAGCACGCCGAGCGTCGCGCCCGGCAGCAGCGGCGGGCCGGGCCGGAAGCCTGCGCGGGTGCTGCCGCTCACAGCGCGCCTCCGCCCTGCGGCGAGAAAGGCGACACCGCTGGTGCTGGTGCCGGTGTTGGATCTCCGGCACCGGGCGGCGGCAACACCATCGCCTCGGCCGCAGCGGTCTGGCGGACACGGAAAGCGTCGAGCTGCGCGCGCAACGCCGGGTCGTTCACAGCGAGCATCGAGACCGCGAACAGCGCCGCGTTGGCGGCACCGGCCGTGCCGATGGCGAAGGTCGCGACCGGCACGCCCTTGGGCATCTGCACGATGCTGTAAAGCGAATCGACACCCTGCAGATGGCGGCTCGCAACCGGCACGCCGAGCACCGGCACCGTGGTCTTGGACGCCAGCATGCCGGGCAGGTGCGCAGCGCCGCCGGCGCCCGCGATGATGGCCGTGAGGCCGCGCGGCGCGGCACTTTCGGCGTAGGCGAAGAGTTGATCGGGCATGCGGTGGGCCGAGACCACACGGGCTTCGTGGGCGATGCCGAATTGCTGGAGAATCTCGACCGCGTGACGCATCGTCTCCCAGTCGGAGTTCGATCCCATCACCACGCCGACCTGGATTGTTTGGTTCATGGTTCCAATTTTACGTTTCACCCCCAACTGCACCCGATGATCGACATCACCCTCGAAAACTTCCAGGCCGACCTGATCGAAGGCTCGGCGACCACCCCGGTGCTGCTGGACATCTGGGCCGAATGGTGCGGCCCATGCAAGCAGCTCGGCCCGGTTCTCGAAAAACTCGAAACCGAATACGACGGCCGCTTCACGCTCGCCAAGCTCGACGCCGACAAGGTGCCGCAGATCTCGAGCCAGCTGTCGCAGATGTTCGGCGTGCGCAGCATCCCGTTCTGCGTGATGTTCGTCGGCGGCCAGCCGGTCGACGGCTTCGTCGGCGCC
>JAZKDL010000180.1:9508-10633 GCA_040387575.1 Pseudomonadota bacterium | reverse complement strand
ATTTCCAGCGCACCGGATCGTGAAGAGTGTGCGTGCGCGCATTGCGCCAGTGACGGTCGAGGTTGTCCTCGGCGAGCACGGATCGCGTGCCAGAGAGTTCGAAGAGCTTCTGACTGGCATGCAGCGCGACCTCGGTCGTCAACACCTTGGCCTTGGCCACTTCGACCGAAGCCCGCGCGACCGATTCGGCCGTCACCACGGAGGCCAGGAGATCGTCGATCGTTCGCGCGGCTTTCTCGAGCAGCGCCTGCGCGGCGGACAGCCTCACGTGAAGCTCGCCCACCTGATGGATCGTCAGCGGGTCCTGGCTGGCCTCGGTGACGCCCGAATCCATCCAGGCACGTGCGCGATGCCGCACGAACGCGATGGTCTCCGCCACGGCGGCATCCGCGATGCCCATGTCGATGGACGCCTGAATCAGCTGCGAGCTCGGTCCCTGCAGGTTCGGTGTGTCGGCGAACGCGTGAATGTCGACGACTTCGTCCGCTTCGATCGGCACCCCATCGAAAATCACGGTGCCGCTGGCGGTGGTGCGCTGGCCGAAGCCGCTCCAGTCGTCGACGATCCGCAGGCCAGGACGGCCACGCGGCACGAACACCATCACCGTGCGTCCGTCATCGTCGATGGCCCGGGCCGGCACATGGTGCGCAAAGAGTGCGCCGGTCGAATAGAACTTCTGGCCGGTCAGCCGAAGGATCCCGTCCTGCCGGACGAGGCGGCTGGTGATCTGCGCAATCGACTTCGTATTGCGCTCCGGCCCGGTGTTGCCCAGTCGGTGGCCCGCCAGCACGGCACCGTAGATGCGCTGCTTCTGTGCCTGCGTGGCGAAAGCCCTGACGACATTCAGGACGCCGAACTGGTTCTGCGGAATCTGCCCGGCTGCCGGATCGGCGGCGCACAGGATGCGAAATACCTCGGACAGCACCTGCATGGACACGTCGGCACCGCCGTACTCGGCAGGCACGGTGATGCCGCCAAGGCCACTGGCGGTGAAGTACGCGATCTCGTCCCACGGAAGCCGCCGCTCGCGGTCGCGATGCGATGCTTCTTTCGCGAAGACGTGCGCCACGTCGCGCGCACGCTCGAGCGCTTCTGTGCCGGAGCGAATGACATGTGCCGGATGCA
>JAZKDL010000180.1:8106-9408 GCA_040387575.1 Pseudomonadota bacterium | reverse complement strand
ATCGCCGATCAACCCGCGCTCATGCCCGATGAGCGCGAGCGTCTCGCGCGCCAGTGCGAGGATGCCGGCCCTTGCGGCCTCGATGCCACCGGCATAGCCGTCGCCCAGGATGTCGACGCCGTGGATGACCGTGTCGCTGCGCAGCATCGCGTGCCCTGCCAACAGACCGGCCTGCGTGCCCCCGGAGCCGCTGGCATGCACCACATGGCCGAAGCGCACTTTGAGTGCCTGCGCCTGGGCATGAATTTCGACGCTCGCGTTCACGTATCCGAGTGCACCGATGGGCGACGAGGCGCCCACCGCAATTTCGTAGGGCACACCGCCGTCCGCACGGCACTGCGCAGCCGATTCCGACAGGGCCTGTCGCGCATCCGTGCCGCGCGGGACGACCCGCAGCCTGGCGCCGAGCAGGCGGTCGAGCAGGATGTTCCCGTTGGTGAGATAGAGATGGTCGACCTCGTCGACCTTGTCCTCGATGACCAACTCGCATTCGAGGCCGACGGCTGCTGCCGCCGCGGCCGTCTGGCGGCAGTGATTGGACTGCAGCGGCCCCGCGGTGATGAGGCGGGTGGCGCCTTGCGCCACCGCATCGGCGACCAGGTACTCGAGCTTGCGCACCTTGTTGCCGCCAAGCGCCAGGCCGGTGCAATCGTCACGCTTGATCCAGAGGCGGGGGCCACCGAGCAGTGCCGAGAGTCTCGTCAATGGCTGCAGGGGTGTCGGGAGATGCGCGAAGCTCAGTTTGTGGGGCGTGAAGGGGCTCATCAACGGTGAAGTCAAGGTTGGGAAAAAGAAGCGTCATGGCGGCCGACGGATCGGACGTTTCGGCAGCTAGACGAGGATTTCATGGATGTGTCGGCTGATGCTTTCGAGCATCAGCCTGGAGCCGGCGCCCAGGGTGCGGCCGCGCCGTACGAAGAGGCTCACCTCCGCGCCTTGCAGTGCCCGCGATTCGATGGACCGGATCTCGATGCCGTAGCGCTCGCGCATGTCGCCACCGACGACCGCACTGGCCGGAACCAATGCCACACCGAGACCGCAGCACACGTAGTTGATCAGGACGTGCACCGAATTCGAACGCAGCGCGAACGACAGGTGCACACCGGCTTCCTCCTCCGCTGCCTTGACCAACCGGCGCAGCCCGGACGTGGCGTGCAGCAAGGCCACGCGTGCCTGTGCGAGATCCTCCATCCGGATCGGGCCCGCGGTGCGCAAGATCGGATGCCCCGCCGGGGCGGCGAGGACGACGGGGCAGGGGGCGCGCGTGACGACCGTCAACTCGCTGTGATAGCCGACATCGAA
>JAZKDL010000180.1:4389-8006 GCA_040387575.1 Pseudomonadota bacterium | reverse complement strand
TAGTGCGCAATCATCAGCTTGCCCGCTTCGGTGGCGACCACGCCACGCGGCTCGCGCTCCACCAGCTCCGCGCCGAATTCCGTTTCCAGGCGCCGAATGGCTCGGCTGACGGAAGAGGCCTGGAGGTCCAGCGCAGCGGCCGCACTGGTGATCGATCCGGTTTCGATGGCCAATGCGAGCGCCCTCAAATCATTGGAGTCCATCACGCGACTCCTTTTCGCAAGGGCTTGCCGCGCAATTGCCAATTGCGCTGAATTGCGAAATATCTCGCGCGTCGACGAAATTCAATCCGCAGATGAGATTGACGAATAATTTTGCGGACCCCGTGCACGGGATCGTTCGACGATGAGTGTAGATGCGGCGAGGTTGAATTGGCATGTTTTGAATTTCGATCTTCATTGCATTCCGCGCAAGGCATGCGACCAATGCAACGATTCGGACCTGATCGTCCACAGGTAGTCAGGTGTCTCGATCGGCGACCGTTGCAATCATCGCAAGGCAGACGCCGTTGCGTTAATCGTTTTTCGAACAAGGATCGTCGAATTTCTTATACGCAATTCAAATCGATCGACCCTAGACTCGCCGGAAATCGGCTGCATTGAATTAGCGTCCAACGCGACTCGGTCAAGCCATTTGGTCGCTTATCCATCAATCCCTGTCTCATCCTTCAACATGAAATTCCGAAGCCTCTCCCTCATCGCGGTAACGTCCTTGGTGACGCTCGTCGCGCCCCTGGCCCACGCCGGCAAGGATCTCGATGCGGTCAAGGCACGCGGTGTGCTCGTCTGCGGCGTCGCACCCGCGCTCGCCGGCTTCAGCGTTCCGGGCAGCGACGGCAAGTGGCAAGGCTTCGATGTCGACCTCTGCCGCAGCATTGCCACGGCGATCCTCGGAGATCCAGACAAGACGCGCTTCGTGCCGCTGTCGGACCAGGTCCGCTTCGCTGCCCTGAAGGCGGGTGAGGTCGACGTGCTGACGCGCGCATCCACCTGGACATTGCAGCGCGACGCCGCGCTCGGCATCGACTGGACTGGCGTCAACTTCTACGACGGCCTGGCCCTGCTCGTGAGCAAGAAGCTGGGCGTCAAGAGCGCCAAGGAACTCAACGGCGCAACCATATGCCTGCCCCAAGGCGGCACCGGTGAAGCCAGCTTCCGCAGCTACTACGCTGCGCTCGACAAGAAGTTCACGCCGGTTGCGTTCGAGAACCAGGCCGAACTGGTGTCGGCCTTCTTCGCGGGCCGCTGCGACGCGCTGGGATACGACTCGTCGGCGCTGGCGGGCTTCCGTGCGACGCGGGCGTCGCAGCCCGACGACTACGTGATCCTTCCGGAGATCATTGCGAAGTCGCCGCTCGGCCCTGTCGTCCGGGAAGGCGACAGCCGATTCGCCGACATCGTGCGCTGGACCCTGTATGCCCAGGTCACGGCGGAAGAGCTGGGCATCACCTCGAAGAACATCGACGACCCGGCCGTGCGCAACAGCGCCAACCCCAACGTCAAGCTGCTGCTCGGCGTGACACCGGGCGCCGGCAAGGCGCTGGAGCTCGATGAGAAGTGGGCCTACAACATCGTCAAGCGCGTCGGCAGTTACGGCGAATTGTTCGAGAAGCACCTGGGGGCGGGCTCGGTGCTGGGCCTGAAGCGCGGCTTGAACGCACTGTGGTCGAACGGCGGCCTGCAGTACTCGCCTCCGTTCTGAGGATGTCGCTCCGACTGTTGCCTCGACCGTTGCCTCGACCGTCTCATCGGCTGTCGCGCTCGCTGGCGCAGTGGGGCGTGATGGCGGCCTGCACGGCGCTGGCCTGGTTCTGGCTGAACCAGATGCTGGCCCGGCGCGGGCTCACGCCCGAGTTCTCTTTCCTGGGCTATCCGGCAGGCTTCGACATGAGCGAGTCGCTCACCGGATACACCGGCGAGCACAGCTACACACAGGCGCTGCTGGCGGGAACGCTGAACACGCTGAAGGTATCGGCGGTCGCGATCGTCCTGTCATCCTGTCTCGGGC
Source organism: Pseudomonadota bacterium (assembly GCA_040387575.1). Lineage (GTDB taxonomy): Bacteria > Pseudomonadota > Gammaproteobacteria > Burkholderiales > Burkholderiaceae_C > Variovorax. The sequence continues at coordinate 5,999 of JAZKDL010000180.1, read as the reverse complement.
TGATGGTCGCGCTGGGCCGGCTCTCGTCGAACCCCTTGCTGTCCTCGGTCGCGAGCGGGTATGTGGAGCTGACCCGCAACGTGCCGCTTCTTCTGCAGCTCTTTGCCTGGTACGCGGCGATCACGGTCGGCCTTCCGGGGCCGCGCCAGGCGCTGCATCCCTTGCCCGGCATGCTGGCGACCAGTCGCGGCTTCTGGTTCGTCACGCTGCAGCCCACGTGGGACACCGCCGCCTTCTTGGCGGCCGCCACGGCGGGCTTGCTGGCGGGCTGGTTCGTGCTTCGGCAATGGCAGCGTCGGCACCTCGCCGCAGGTTCGATGCGTCGGATGCACAGCTCCTCGACAGTCGGCTGGCTGGGCAGCGTTGCCGCAGGACTGCTGTGTGCAGGTCTGGCGGCGCGGGCTGGCGCGGTGCCGGCGTTCGACATGCCGCATCTGGTCGGCTTCAGTCTCCAGGGCGGCATGTACTGGAGCGCGGAACTGGCAGCGCTGACGGCGGGCCTTTCGGTGTACACGAGCGGCTCGCTCGCCGAGGTATTCCGTGGAGCGATCAGGTCGGTACCGCAGGGGCAGATCGAGGCAGCGGAGTCGATCGGGCTGGGGCCACTGCTTCGCCTGCGGCTGGTGGTGATGCCGCAGGCCATGCGCTTCGCCATCCCGCCGACCACGAGCCAGTACATCAACATCATCAAGAACAGCTCGCTGGGCGTGGCGATCGGCTATCCCGACCTGGTGTCGGTCGGCAATACCGTCATCAACCAGACGGGTCAGGCACTTGCCATGGTGGCGATCTTCATGGCGATCTACCTGGCACTCGGTCTGGCGGTGACGCTGGCGATGCGCAGCCTTCTTGTTCGGGTCGACCGACATGCCTGAGACCACCTCGCCGGTACCTGGCCGCTCGGGACCACGGCGCGTGCCGAGCCGGTTCTTTCATCCGCTGCACAACGCCGTCATCACGGTCGTGATGATCGTTGCACTCGCTGCTGCGCTCTGGCGGGTCGTGCGCTGGGCCGTGCTGGACGCGGTCTTGCTGCCTGCCGGTCCGCAGGAATGTCGGATCGCGGCGGGCGCTTGCTGGGCCTTCGTCCAGGACAAGGCACAGCTCCTGCTCGTTGGCCTCTATCCACGCGAGCAGCTGTGGCGCACCGGTGCCGCCGGGTTGATCGCGGCCGTCGTGGTCGCGATGTCATGCATGCCTCGATTCTGGCGACCGGCGCTGCTGCCGCTGTGGCTGGGCGCGGCAGGCGCGTGCTGGCTGCTGCTGAGCGGCGGCGTCGCGGGCTTGCCGCCTGTGCGCAGCGAGGAATGGGGCGGACTGCTGCTCACCATCGTGCTGACGGCGGGCAGCGTGCTGCTGGCGTTTCCGCTCGGGGTGCTCCTCGCACTGGCGCGTCGCAGTGACATCACTGCGCTGCGCTTGCCGGCCATGGCCTATGTCGAGCTCATGCGCGCAATGCCGTTGCTGGCGGTGCTGTTCGCCGCTGCGGTGCTGGTGCCAGTGCTGCTGCCGGCAGACGTGGAAGTGCCCAAGGTCGTGCGCGCCTGGCTCGGCATCGCCGCGTGCATGTCGGCCTATGTCGCGGAGGCGGTACGTGGCGGGCTGAACGC
>JAZKDL010000180.1:1365-4289 GCA_040387575.1 Pseudomonadota bacterium | reverse complement strand
TCCATGCCATCCCTGCCCACGAAGCCACTGCGTCTTCTTCCAGGTTTGCCAGGTCTGCCACGTCTGCTGGTCGCCGTGGCGCTGACCTTCTCCGCCTCGGCCGCCATCGCCGACTACCCCGACCGCCCCGTGCGCCTCGTCGTGCCGTTCCCACCGGGCGGCAACACCGACGTGGCGGCCCGGCTCGTCGCGCAAGGGCTCGGCGACCGGCTGGGCCAGAACGTGGTCATCGACTACAAGGCCGGCGCCGCCACCATCATCGGTGCCGACGCCGTGAGCAAGGCCAGGCCCGACGGCTACACATTGCTCTTCGGCACCGCGACCACCTACGTGTTCAACCCGGTGGTCTACCGTTCGTTGCCCTACAACCCGCGCACCAGCTTCGACCCGATCGGCATCATCGGCGGCAACGGCATGGTGCTGCTGGCGAACAAGGACGTGCCCGCGGCCAATCTGTCTGAATTGCTGGCACTCGCGCGCAGCAAGCCCGGCCAGCTGTCCTATGCCTCGCACGGCACGGGCACGCCGGTGCACTTCGTCGCGGAGATGCTCTGGAAGGCGGCGAACGTGGACGTGCTGCATGTCCCGTACAAGGGCGGGGCGCCTGCGCTGGCCGATGTCATGGGGGGACAGGTGCAGATGGTGTTCGACGGCACCGCCGCCGCCAGCGCGGCGCTCAAGGGCGACCGTGTGAAGGCGCTGGCGGTCACGGGCGCGCGGCGCGAAGCGCTGTTGCCCAACGTGCCCACGATCGCCGAGTCCGGTTTCCCCGGCTTCGAGTTGAGCTCGTGGTATGCGGTCGTGGCACCTCGCGGTCTTCCACGCGACGTGCATGAGCGACTGCAGAAAGCGCTGAAGGCCACCGTGGAAGACCCCGCGGTGCGCGACAAGCTCACGGCGCAAGGCTTCGATGTGAGGTTCAGCGGGCCCGAGGCATACGCGAAGGCCGTCGATGAAGGCATCGCCAAGCTCACCCCGCTCGCCGAAGCGGCGTCGATTCGTCAAGAAGGACCGTGACGTGACCCGCAAGTTGCACATCGAACTGCTCGATTCGACGCGGAAGCCGTTCGCGCAAGGCGCCGTCTTCGGCGACGCCGGCGCCTACGAAGTGGTGACCGCGAGGGCCAGCTTCAGTTACCGGCCGAGCGAGATCGCGGCGGAAGCGCCCTATGACCTGCAGTTCGCACGTACCGGCGCCGACGGCCTCGCGCGCGGCAGTTCCGACGTCTGGATCCTGAAGCCGGTCGATCTGGCGCTCGGCAGCGGCACCTTGCTCTTCGAGTTTCTCAACCGGGGCAACAAGCGCAGCCTGCAGTTCTTCAACGACGCCGCCGCGGCCAACAACCCGACTGCGGGCGTCGACGCCGGCAACGGATGGCTGATGCGCCGCGGCCATGTGCTCGTCAGCGCGGCATGGCAAGCGGACGTGCTGCCCGGCAACGGCCGGCAGGTGCTCGAGGTGCCGTCGGCATGGAACGACGGCCAGCCGTTGAGCGCACCCGTCAGTGCGGAATTCATTGCCGACGCGCCCGGCATCCGCTGCCTTCCGCTGAGCGCCAAGGCCTCGACCCGCAGCCTCCCGGCGCACCCGCAGCACCGCGATGAAGCCGTGCTCACCCGCAGGCGCTACCCGTGGAGTGACGCGGAGGTCGTGCCGCGCGGTGCCTGGGCCTTGGCACGCATCGAGTCGGGCGGTGCGGTCGGAGGCGGCGATCGGGCCGACAGCGAGACCGGCATCGTGCCTTCCGACGCCCATCTGCTGCTCCCCGGCGGCTTCGAGCCAGGGTGGATCTACGAGCTGCGCTACATCGCGCAAGACCCGCTGGTACTCGATCTCGGCTTTCTTCTCGTACGAGACCTCGTGAGCGTGTTGCGCAGCGAGGGCAGTGCGCCCAACCCGCTGGCGCAGGGCGGGCAATCCTGCGTCCGCACGGCGCTGGCCTGGGGTCGCTCTCAGGCCGGTCGCGCCATCAGGGAGTTCGTCTATCGCGGATTCAACGAGTCCGCCGAAGGGTCGCGCGTGTTCGATGGCGTGCTGCCGCACGTCTCGGGCGCGGGCCGGGTGAACATGAACCGCTTCAGCAATCTCGACATTGCTGCCTCGCGCCAATACGAGACCCATGCCCACCCGGCGGACCGTTTTCCGTTCGCGTATGCGGCGACCGTCAATCCGGTCACCGGCCGCAGCGACGCGATCCTCAAGCGGCCGCGTACCGACCCGCTCGTGATCCATACCCAGACCTCGACGGAGTACTGGAATCGGCGCGGCTCGCTCGTGCACACGGATGCGCAGGGCAACGACCTGCCGGAACCGGATGGCGTTCGAATCTTCGCCTGGACCGGATCGCAGCACTGGGCCGATCCCAACACGCGCGCGGTGCAGGCCGGCATCTGCCAGAACCTGCCCAATGTCGTGGCGAGTTCGGCGCTGCTGCGCGCAGCGCTGTCGATGCTCGAACGCTGGGTCGATGGCGAGGCTCCACCCGCGAGCCGGCATCCGAGGCGCGTTGACGGCACGCTGGTGTCGTTCGACGAATGGCGTCAGGCCTTTCCCGCGATTCCCGGCGTCCAACTGCCGCAGCAGCCCAATACGCTGCAGGCGCTCGACCATGGCACCGTCTTTGAAGCAGGGATCGCCGCGCCACTCGAGACACCTGTTCGCGCAGGCGCCCGGTTCGAAGTGCTCGTGCCGGCATGCGACGGCGATGGGCAGGACCTGGGCGGCCTGCGCCCGCCCATGGCAGAAGTTGCAGTGGCCACGTTCACCGGCTGGAACTTGCGCGCTCGCGGTTTTGGCGAAGGCGCCTTGCATGACTTCAGCGGAAGCGCGATTCCGTTCCCGTCCGCGGCCGATCACCGACGCGCCACACGGGATCCGCGCCCATCGTTCGAGGAACGCCACGGCGACATGGAACGCTACGCAA
>JAZKDL010000180.1:0-1265 GCA_040387575.1 Pseudomonadota bacterium | reverse complement strand
TGCATAGAGCACCCGCTCGAGAACGAGCTCGTCGGCGGCTGGATGTTTCAGGGGGCGCATCGGCGCGATCATAAACCGTGAGGTAGACTCGATCGTTATTTCGATAACTATCGAACTAACGAATTTATCGATAGTCACCGCCATCCGCAAAGAAGTTCCATGTCCGCATTGTTCCAACCGTTCAAGCTCAAATCCATCACATTGCGCAACCGCATCGCAGTGCCGCCGATGTGTCAGTACTCCGCGACCGATGGCCTGATCGGTGATTGGCACCTGACCCACTACGCGTCGATGGCCCGCGGCGGCGCAGGGCTGGTGATCGTCGAAGCCACGGCAGTCTCGCCCGAAGGCCGCATCACGCCTGGCTGCGCCGGTATCTGGAACGAGGATCTGGCACAGGCGTTCGTGCCGGTCGTGCAGTCGATCAAGGCGGCGGGTTCGGTGCCCGGCATCCAGATCGGCCACGCAGGCCGCAAGGCCAGTGCCAATCGCCCCTGGGAAGGCGATGACCATATCGCCGACGACGACGCTCGCGGTTGGCCGACCATCGCACCCTCGGCCATCGCCTTCGGCCCCGGTCTTTCGAAACAGCCTCGCGCCATGTCCATCGACGACATCGTCCGAGTCCGCCAAGACTTCGTCGATGCCGCAAAGCGCGCGCGCGACGTTGGCTTCGAATGGCTGGAACTGCATTTCGCGCACGGCTATCTGGCGCAGAGCTTCTTTGCCGCCGCGTCGAACCAGCGCGACGACAGCTACGGCGGCAGCGCCGAAAACCGCGGCCGCTTCCTGCTGGAGACGCTGAAGGCCGTGCGCGAAGTGTGGCCGGAGCACCTGCCGCTGACGGTGCGCTTCGGCGTGCTCGAGTTCGATGGCCGTGACGAGCAGACCTTGATCGAGTCGATCGAACTGACACGCCAGTTCAAGGCCGCCGGACTGGACATGTTGAGCGTCAGCATCGGCTTCTCGACGCCCACCGCGAAGATCCCGTGGGGCACGGCCTTCATGGGACCGGTCGCCGAACGGGTGCGCCGCGAAGCCGGTATTCCGGTGTCGTCGGCCTGGGGTTTCGGCACGCCGGAGGTGGCGGAGCAGACGGTGCGCGACGGGCAACTCGACGTCGTCATGGTCGGCAAGGCGCACCTTGCCAATCCGCACTGGGCCTACGAGGCCGCCAGGAAGCTGAGCGTCGAACGCGCCTCGTGGACGCTCCCGGCGCCGTACGCGCATTGGCTCGAGCGCTACTGATCGAATCGGCGCCCGGC
>JAZKDL010000179.1:0-9363 GCA_040387575.1 Pseudomonadota bacterium | reverse complement strand
CCGATCGGTAATTCTTCCTCGACAAACACGCTCTGTGTCGAATCTGGACGAACTAGCGGCCAGGCGCCATCCCTCGATCTATGGATGCTCAACATAATCGCCCACAGAGCACCCGGGACAACAACATCCATGCGAGACAGCCCCGAAACCATGCACCAGAAGACCGATCGGATACGCGCGCTGGAAGTCGCGGCAGTCATGACCAGCGGCAAGCGCTTCGTCCCGAGTTATCTGGTCGTGGTCGCCTCGTTCACCTTGCTGATATGGCGGGCCATGCCGCTCCTCACGCTGATCGCGTGGGTCGGCGCCTACCTCCTGCACATCACCGTGCGAACCATTGCAACGAAGCTCTACCACCAGAGCACGGAGGCCGAACGGACCCGCAATCTGCGCTTCTGGAACGGCTTCGTCACTGGTTCGGCGATGGCGCACGGGTTGATCATGGGGAGCCTGGCCGTCCTGGCGTTTCCCAATCTCACACCCGACGCGCGGATCGGCCTGACCGGGATGGTCTTCTTCATCTGTGCCGCGTCATCGACCTACGTTGCCGCCTTGCTGAAGCCGCTGTTGCTGCTCATCAGCGTGGCCATCCTTCCCTTCGTCGTCACCTGGTGGTGGTTCTCCGGCGACCCGTGGCGAACGACCATCCTGTTCGTGGCCTGGATTCTCAATTGCTTCCTGTGCTGGAACCACCACACCCTTCTGCGCCGCGGCTGGGAATTGCTCGCGCACAACGAGGCGCTGGCGCGCGAACTGGAGCAGAAGAACCTGACGCTGCAGGAAAGCGCGAATGCGCGAAGCTGGCTGTTTGCGACTGCGAGCCACGACCTGCGCCAGCCTGTGCACGCGCTCGGCCTGACGGTCGCGCAACTCGACGAGTTCGACCCACCGAATGTGCTGCGTGACCGATTCGACCGCCTGGAGGACATCGCCACCCTGCTTGCCGAGATGCTGCACGAACTGATGGACCTCAACACCCTGGACCGCAGCGACTATGTCGCAGTCCCGGAAGTGGTCGCCCTGCAGCCGCTGCTCGACCAGTTGGAGAAAAGCCTTCAGCCGATCGCCGCCCGCAAGGGTCTCTTCCTGTCGATGCCCGCGCCGTCGCCGGCCTGTGTTCATTCGGACGCCAAGCTGCTGCGCCGCATCCTGCTCAACCTGATCGCCAACGCCATCAAGTACACGACCCATGGCGGCGTCACCGTGACGAGCGAGTTGCGCGGAAACGACCTGGTCGTCACCGTCCGCGACACCGGCATCGGCATATCCGATGACCAGCTCGACGTCATCTTCGGCGCGTACGTCAGCCTGTCCGAGCCGACCGGGTCCGACAGCGATGGCGCCGGACTCGGACTGTCGATCGTGCGTCGCGCTGCGGAGCGTCTGGGCCATGTGCTGACGGTCCGGTCCGAACAAGGCGTGGGCTCGAACTTCGAGATCGCGATGCTCACCGCGCCTGATGCGCACAGCCGATCGCCAGCGTCCGGTGTACCGGCGGCTTGTCCGGGACCACAGGCGCCGCCTGCCGGTTGCATCGTCCTGCTGATCGAAGACGACCCGCATGTGCTGCACGCGCTGGAAACATTGGTCGACATCTGGGGCTTCAGGGCCGTCGGCGGCCGGAACGCAGAAGAGGCACTCGGTCGACTCGATCACGCGGCAATGCCGAGTGCCGTCGTATCGGACATGCATCTGCAGGCCGGCATGAATGGCCTGGACGCGATCGAGGCCGTCCGGAGCCGTCTGGCGCAACCCGCGCTGCCTGCCCTGCTCATGACCGGCGACATGCGGCTGGACCTGAAGGCCCAGGCCAGTCAGCGGAACATCGCCATGGCGATCAAGCCGTTGTCGCCGGTGTTGCTGCGGGAGACGTTGCTGCGCCTCGTGCGCGACCACACGGCAAGGTAGCGAGCCCCGTTCGACACCGAGTGGTCGACCGAAGCGGTTACCGAACCATTGCACTAGCCCGGCCGTCAGCGCACCTTCGGCCGGGCAAAGATGTCTTCCAACCGCACCGTGCGCTCGACCGCGAAGTGCAATGCCAGCGACTCCTCGATGTGCTTCAGGTGATGCAGCATGGTGTGCCTCGCGGTTTGCGCATCGCCGCTCTCGAAAGCCTTGAGCAGGTTTTCGTGGTCGCAGTCGGGGCAGGTGTTGGCGAGCGGCCTGTCGTACAGCGTGATGATCAGGCTGGTCCGCGAGACCATCTCGACGACGATCTTTTCCAGGATCGGATTGCCGGCCATCTGCGCGACCAGCACATGGAACTCGCCCGACAGGCGAATGGTCGCCGCCCGATCGGCGCGCGCGCGCGCCGCGCCTTCTTCCTCGATGTGCAGCCGCAGGCGCTCGATAGCTGTCGGCGTCGCGTTCTCGGCCAGTGCGGCAGCCACTTCGGGCTCGACGATGCGACGCGTCTGCAGCACGTGAAGCGCTTCTTCGGGAGACGGACTCGCGACGAAGGCACCGCGGTTCGGGATCAGCGTGACGAGGTTCTCATGCGCCAGGCGACCGAGCACCTGACGCACGCGCGAGCGGCTCGCACCGGTGAGTTCCGCCAACCGCTCCTCGCCCAGTTTGGTGCCGGCCGGCAAGCGGTGCTCCAACATGGCGCGAAGCAGCGACTCATAGATGTGCTCGACCGAAGCGCGCGTCTCGTCGCTGCCGCTCTTGTCCGCATCGGCCAACGGTGAAGTGATGTCCATGTCTGGTTTCTCTGTCTCTCGAAACGTCGGTCCGCTCATGCGGGCAATGTCGTCTGCAGCGCTGCGAGTCGCATGGCTTCTCGTGCGCCTTCTATCACGCTGTCGATCAGCGGCACGCGCACGAAAGGTTGCAGTGCATCGGCCATGCCTGCAAGGGCCGCGCCGCCGATGATCACGCTGCGCACGTCGTACTCATGCGTCACACGCAGGCAGGCATCGCGCAGCAATGCTGCGGACTCGTCGGGCCGCGCCGCGAGTTCCGCACCGCTGAGCTGGACAGTCTCGATGCATGCCAATCGGTCGGCGTAGCCCATGGCGCGCGCGAAGCGCGTGAGGATCGGCTTCCATTCATGGCCACCGGTGACGATGGCGAATCGGCCATCGCGTGACGCGCGTTCCAACGACGCGATGGCCAGTCCGGTCACCGGCACCGCGCTGCACTCCCGCAGCGCGAACAGCCCCGGGTCGCCGAAGCAACCCACCAGCACCGCATCGGCCTGCCAGCCTGTCGCTTCAGCGGCAGACCAGGCGTCCAGCGTGGCGTGCTCGGCCACCGCATAGCTGCTTTCGCTGGCGATATAGGACGCCCCGAATCGCGCCGTCCGGACCCGCACTTCGGCCTGCTCGCCACATGCCGCGGCAATGTGCGCGTGGAGTTGCGCACTCACGCCTTCGGACGTGTTCGGGTTGATGACCAGCAGCCTCATTGTTTCGATCGAAATGACAAAGGGGCTAACTCAGGGCCCACTCGTTTGTAGCTCATGCGCCGGAAGATTGTCAACAATCCAATTGGCGATGTTAGACATTGGCACAGTCTTTGCGAAACAAACTCCGATCCCATCTCGAACATGAGTGTCGGCACCAACCTGGTGAAGCGCTCGAGGACTTGCACCAGGACGGAATTTCATGCACTTATTCGACAGAGCGGCAGTGGCGGACGAAGCGGAAGTCATCAACCAGATTCCCGTCCTGGATTGCGGCCCTTTCTTCCGTGGCGAAGCCGGCGCTGAAACGCTGTTCGTCGATGCATTGCGCAGCGCCTGCGAGAACGTGGGCTTCTTCTATATCAAGGGGCACGGCGTTCCCCAGCAGGTGATCGACGACTGCTTCGACGGGAGCCGCGCGTTCCACGCGTTGCCGCTCGACGAGAAACTGAAGCTGCGCCAGGACGCCAACAACATCGGCTACATGCCGATGAACCATTCGATCAACAAGTCCGGCGAGATCCACAAGACGAAGCATCCGAACCAGAACGCGAGCTTCTTCATCGGGCATGACCGCCCCGACACGCATCCCGACGTGGTGAATGGCGTCAGGCTGCGCGGCAAGAACCAATGGCCCGCGGAACTGCCCGGCTTTCGGGAGCGGACAGTGCGCTACTTCGATGCATTGCAAGGCGTCGCAGGGCAATTGCTGCCCGCATTCGCATTGGCACTCGGACTGAAGCGGGACTACTTCGAATCGCTGTTCGCCAACGAGCCCTATATCGAATTGCGACTGCTGCATTCGCCGCCGCAGCAGGACGTCAGCGACGAGAAGTTCAATCTCGCACCGCACACGGACACGAGTTTTCTCACGCTGCTCGCACGCCAGCCGGAAGAAAAGCCTTCGCTCGCCGTGCGACTGAAGAGTGGCGAGTGGTTCAAGGCGCCGATCCTCGAAGGCACCTTTCTCGTCAACCTGGGCGAGGTGATGCGCCGGTATTCGAACGGCAGCTTCATGTCGACGCCACACGGCGTGATCAACGAGGGCAAGAAGGACCGCTATTCGGTGGCGTTCTTCTACAGCCCGAATCCGGTGTCCATCGTGGCGCCGGTCGCCACGCGGGTCTCCGAGCAGAGTCCGCCGCAGTTCGAGGCCACGCCGTATGGCGACATCGCCCGCGCCATCCACGAGCGCAACTACGGCCAGTTCAAGCAGCAATCGACTGCAGCGACTGCGTCGAATTGAGCCAATTTCCCTTTTTCAACTGGAGAGTTCCAATGTTTCGTTCCATCGACAACCAGTCCGGCCGGCACGGGAAGTTCCCGCGGACAGCGGCCGTCGCGCTCGCGGCGGCGCTCATCGCAGGCGCTGCCGGCGCCGGCGGCGTGCTGACCGTCGCCATGACGGCGGGCGACATTCCCCAGACCGGCGGCAACACCGACCAGGGCTTCGAGGGCTACCGCTTCGTGGGCTACAACCTGTACGACGCACTGGTGAACTGGGACATGACCAAGTCCGGCGTGCCGTCGGACATCAAGCCCGGCCTGGCCGTGAGCTGGAACGTGGACCCGAAGAATCCGAGCCGCTGGCTGTTCAAGCTGCGCGACGGCGTGAAGTGGCATGACGGCAGCAGCTTCACCACGGACGACGTGGTCTGGAATCTGCAGATGCGCACCGACGAGAAGCATCCCAACTTCAACTCGCAGCAATTCGCCTTCACGCGCAACTACCTGGTCAACTTCAAGTCGGTCAGCAAGGTCGACGACCAGACGATCGCCTTCGAGACCAAGCAGCCCGACGCGATGTTCCCGTACAACCTGGCCTATGTGCTGCTGATCAGCCCGACGCGCGCCAAGGCGGTCAACTACGACTGGAAGGCTTTCGCGCTGCAGCCCTCGGGCACCGGCCCGTACCTGTATTCGAAGTTCACGCCGGGCGAGCGTCTCGAACTCGTGCCCAACCCCGGCTACTGGGACAAGGCTCGCCTGCCCAAGCAGGACAAGCTGGTGCTCGTGCCGATGCCTGAAGCCACGGCCCGTGTTGCCGCACTGTTGAGCGGCCAGGTCAACTTCATCGAAGCGCCGCCGCCGGACGCCATGGGCCAGCTCAAGGGCGCCGGCATGAAGATCTCGACCGGCCCGTACCCGCACAAGTGGGCCTGGATCTTCAACATGGACGCCGGCCCGTTCAAGGACGTCAAGGTGCGCCAGGCCGCCAACTACGCGGTCAAGCGTGGTGACATCGTCAAGCTGATGGACGGCCTGGCCGTCGAAGTGAACTCGGTGGTGCCGAAGGACTCGCCCTACTACGGCGACACCAAGGGCTACACCTACGACCCCGAGAAAGCCAAGGCGCTGCTGAAGGAAGCCGGCTGCCTGCCGTGCAAGGTGACGGTCGTGACATCGACATCGGGCTCGGGCCAGATGCTGCCGCTGCCGATGAACGAGTTGCTCAAGCGGCAGCTGGACGCGGTGGGCTTCCAGGTGACGGTGAAGCCGGTCGACCTCAACGCGCTGTATGCGGCCTACCGCAATGGCCCCGAGAAGAACCCGGGCGTCGATGCGCTGAACTTCTCGCGCGGCACGGGCGACCCGCACATCGCGCTGCTCAAGCCGGGCCTGCGCCAGTTCTGGGCGCCGAACGGCAGCAACTGGGGCCACTACGAATCGGCCGAAGCCGAAGCGCTGGGCAAGCAGGCCTTCGACGAGACCGATCCGAAGAAGCGCCTGGTCTTCCTGCAGAAGCTCAACGCGAAGCTGACCGAAGACTCGCTGGAACTGTTCGTGACCGGCGACGTGCAGCCGCGCGCCATGTCGCCGAAGGTGCAGGGCTTCGTCGCCTCGCAGAACTGGTTCCAGGACACCACGCTGATCTCCGTCAATCCCTGATCGCTGAAAGCCTTCCCGGTCGAGCCTGATGTTTCGAATCTCCTATCCACTGCGTCGCCTGCTCTATGCGGTTCCCATCTGCATGGGGGTCGGCGTGGTGTGCTTCTCGCTCATCTATCTCGCACCGGGAGACCCGCTGCAGACCATCCTGCCGGCCGACGCCACACCGGAGGTGATCGAGCTGATGCGTCGCGCCTACGGCCTCGACAAGCCGGTGTACCAGCAGTTCTTGCTGTGGCTCGCGCGCGCCTTCCAGGGCGACTTCGGGCAGTCCATCAGCACCGGGCGCCCCGTCTTCGTGGAGGTGTCGCAGGCGCTGCGCAACACGGCCATGCTGGCGATGTTCGCGGTGCCGCTGTCGATGGGCATCGGCTTCGCGGTCGGCGCACTGGCCGGCTTCTTTCGCAAACGCTGGCTCAACGCGGTGGTGACCGCGCTGTCGACCATCGGCGTCTGCGTTCCCAATTACTGGCTGGGCATCGTCCTGGTCATCATCTTCTCGGTCAAGCTGATGCTGCTGCCGTCGTCCGGCATGGGCAGCAGCGGTTCGGCCGACTTCAATCTGCTGCGCTGGGACGACGCGCGCTTCCTGGTGTTGCCGGTCATCACGCTGTCGCTGGTGCCGCTCGGCATGGTGGCGCGCTCCACCAAGGCGGCGGTCGACGAGGTGATGAGCATGGAGTTCGTCCAGACGCTGCGTGCGGTCGGGCTCGGCGAATTCGAGATCCTGCGGCACGTCATCAAGAACGCGCTGCCGGCGGTGCTGTCGGTGATGGCGCTCCAGTTCGGCTACCTGATGGGCGGCTCGATCCTGGTGGAGACGATCTTCAACTGGCCGGGCACCGGCTACCTGCTGAGCAAGGCGATCGTCAACCGCGACATTCCAGTGCTGCAGGGAACCATCCTGTCGCTCGCGCTCATCTTCGTGGTCGCCAATCTCGTGGTCGACCAGCTCCAGTCACTCATCGACCCACGGATCCGCCGCGTATGACATCCGATGCGCTCGCCGCGCCGCCCCCGTCCACAGCCGCCACCGCAGCTGCGGCAGCCACTGGCTACTGGCGCCAGGTCGGCCGACGCCTGTTCAAGAACCGCACCTTTCTCCTGTCCTTCATCGCGTTGTGCGTGCTGCTGGTGGTGGCGGTGTTCGCGCCACTGGTCGCGCCTTTCAACCCCTACCAGGACGACATGCTCGCGCGCATGAAGGGCTTCGGCTACGAAGGCCACTGGCTCGGCACCGACGAGCTGGGCCGCGACGTGCTGTCGCGCCTGATCTACGGTGCGCGCATCTCGCTGGTCACCGCCGTCGTGCCGGTCCTGATCGCCTCGCTGATCGGCGGCTCGCTCGGCGTGGTGGCCGGCATCGTCGGCGGCAAGACCAACTCGGTGATCATGCGTTGCATGGACGTGTTCTATGCGTTCCCCTCCGTGCTGCTGGCCGTGGCCATCTCCGGCGCAATGGGCGGCGGACTGGCCAACGGCATTGCGGCGCTGTCGCTGATCTTCATCCCGCCGATGTGCCGTGTCGCCGAAACGGTCGCATCGCAATTGCGCGGTCTCGACTACATGGACGCGGCGCGCGGCGCCGGCGCGAGCACGCTGCTGATCATCACGTACCACGTGCTGCGCAACGTCGTGAGCCCGGTGCTGGTCTATGCGTCCAGCCTGATCGGCGCCAGCATCGTGCTGGCGAGCGGCCTGTCGTTCCTCGGGCTCGGCGTGCAGCCGCCGACCGCCGACTGGGGCCTGATGCTGAGCTCGCTGCGCCAATCGATCTATGTGCAGCCCTGGGTCTGCGCGATGCCGGGCGTGGCCATCGTCCTCACGGCCATGTGCTTCAACTTTGCGAGCGAAGGCGTACGCGCCGCGCTGGACGTCAAATCATGAAGGTCGTTCCGATCCATCCGGCGTCCGCTGCTGCGACTACGGTCACCGCCGCTGCCGCCGTCGACCCGCGCGATCGCGGCGGGCCGAACCAGCCGCTGTTCATCGCGCGGCATCTCAGCAAGCGCTTTCCGCTGCGCGGCACCCGCAAGCAGGTGCATGCGGTCAATGATGTCTCTTTCGACCTGCGCAAGGGCGAAACGCTCGGTGTGGTGGGCGAGTCCGGCTGCGGCAAATCGACGCTCGGTCGCCTGCTGCTGCAGTTGATCGAGCCGACCAGTGGCGAGGTGATCTTCGACGGCGACGCCGTCGGGCACGACATCCCGGTGCGCGAGCTGCGGCGGCAGGTGCAGATGGTGTTCCAGGACTCGTTCGGCTCGCTCAACCCGCGCCTGTCGATCGTCGATTCCGTCGCGTTCGGTCCCATCGCGCAAGGGAAGACAAAGGCCGACGCACATGCGATCGCCCGCGAGGCGCTGCAGAGTGTCGACCTCGACCCCGACAACTTCGGCCACCGCTATCCGCACGAGTTGTCGGGCGGGCAGAAGCAGCGCGCCAACATCGCGCGCAGCCTGGCGCTGCGGCCGCGCATGCTCGTGCTGGACGAGTCGGTGTCGGCACTCGACAAGACCGTCGCGGCCCGTGTCATCCGCCTGCTCGAACGACTGAAGCGCGAGCTCTCGCTGACCTACATGTTCATCAGCCACGACCTCGATGTCGTGCGCCACCTGAGCGACCGCGTGATGGTGATGTACCTTGGCCGCGTGGTGGAAATCGGCACGGCCGAGGACATCTTCGAGCGGCCGAAGCATCCGTATTCGCGCGGCCTGCTGCAGGCAAGACCCACCAGCGACCCGCGTCGGCGCACGATGTCCGCGCCGATCGACGGCGAGCCGCCGGACCCGGTCGACCCGCCGCCCGGTTGCGCCTTCCACCCGCGTTGCGCCCATGCCGAAGCGGTCTGCAAGGCGGCGGTTCCGGCACTGACCGCCGGCAGCCACCAGGTTGCCTGCGTGATGCACGTCGCTGGCTCCGGCCACAGCCAGGCACCGCGCGCCGTGACGGTTGCCATGCCTGCGCAGGTGTTCGCATGACGACACACGCACCGACACCGATGGCGTTGCCAACCGAGCTGCTGCGCGTGCGCGACCTGCAGGTCGACTTCGCGGGCCAGCGCGGCA
>JAZKDL010000178.1:0-3413 GCA_040387575.1 Pseudomonadota bacterium | reverse complement strand
CTGCAGTTGAAGACTTAAATCAGACATGGGTGACCTGACCAAGCTCCCCACAGGGAGAAAAAGGAAAAATGGCGTCGTTCGGCAGTCGCGACGACCTGGGAAATGTCACCGGCTGGCGCCGGCGAGGAGAACGAAGGATTGTACCCGGCGGGTCATTTTCCACATCCCCGTCCTAGAATGCCGCGTTTTACCTTCGATTGCGAATGCCCAAGGTGCCATCCCCTTCTCCCTCCAGCACGTTTGCGGTTTCCGACGTGGCGGACCTTCCGACCAGCTATGAGGCAGGACTCCAGGAGCTCGAGAAGCTGGTGGGTGAACTCGAATCCGGCCAACTCCCGCTCGACCAGCTACTGAACAGCTACCAACGCGGTGCGGCGCTGCTGGCGTTCTGCCGCGACAAGCTTCAGGCAGTCGACGCGCAGATCAAGATCTTGGATGCAGGCAGCCTGAAGGCGTGGTCGGCGGAATGACTTCGGTAGTCGACGAGGACTGGAGCGCGACCCGCCTGGCCGCCTGGATGACGCCGCATCTGGCGCGCGTCGAAGATGCGCTGTCGAACTGGGTGGGTGTGGATTCGCCCGTGCAGCTCGGTCATGCGATGCGCTATGCCGTGCTCGACGGTGGCAAGCGGCTGCGTCCACTGCTGGTGCTCGCGGGCGCCGAGGCCGTTGGCGGCAATCCGCAGGCCGCATTGCGTGCGGCTTGTGCGGTTGAACTGATTCACGCCTATTCGCTGGTGCACGACGACATGCCGTGCATGGACAACGACGTGCTGCGCCGCGGCAAGCCCACGGTGCACGTGAAGTTCGGCGAGGCGGATGCGTTGCTCGCCGGCGATGCGTTGCAGGCGCTGGCTTTCGAGTTGCTCACGCCCGATGACGGCAGCGTCGAAATCGCCGCACAGGCCAAACTGTGCCGTCTGCTTGCGTGTGCGGCGGGCAGCCAGGGCATGGCCGGCGGCCAGGCGATCGACCTGGCGAGCGTCGGCAAGTCGCTCGACGAAGCCCAGCTGCGCGAGATGCACCGGCTCAAGACTGGTGCGCTGCTGCAGGGCAGCGTCGAGATGGGCGCCGCCTGTGGCTGCAACGTGCCGGCACAGGCCCTGTCGGCGCTGCGCGACTATGGCGCTGCGCTGGGGCTCGCGTTTCAGATCGTCGACGACATCCTCGACGTCACCGCCGACTCTTCCGTCCTGGGCAAAACCGCCGGCAAGGACGCCGCGAGCGACAAGCCGACGTATGTGTCCCTGCTCGGCCTCGATGGCGCACGCGACCAAGCCCGGGGTCTGCTCGTCGACGCGCTTTCGGCACTCGACCGCAGCGACCTGTCCGACGCGGCTGCGCTGCGTGCACTGGCATACATGGTCGTGGACCGCGACCGATAACCGCGACAAGCGTCAGAAGAACAACGTCCCCATGGCTCCGCTGCTCCCAACCATCCACGATCCCTCCGCGCTTCGCAAGTTCGATCGTGCCCAGCTCAGGCAGCTGGCCGACGAGGTGCGTGCCTGCGTGCTCGACAACGTGTCGCGCACCGGCGGCCATCTGAGCTCGAACCTCGGTACGGTCGAGCTGACCGTCGCACTGCACCACGTGTTCAACACGCCGCACGACCGGCTGGTCTGGGACGTGGGCCACCAGACCTATCCGCACAAGATCCTGACCGGTCGGCGCGAGCGCATGCCGTCGCTGCGTCAGCTTGGCGGCATTTCAGGCTTTCCGCAGCGCGCCGAGAGCGAGTACGACACCTTCGGCACCGCGCATTCGTCGACCAGCATTTCGGCCGCGCTCGGCATGGCGATGGCGGCCAAGCAGAAGGGCGAAGACCGCCACGCGGTTGCGATCATCGGCGACGGTGCGTTGACGGCCGGCATGGCGTTCGAGGCGCTGAACAACGCGGGCGTGTCCGACTGCAAGCTGCTGGTGATCCTGAACGACAACGACATGTCGATCAGCCCGCCCGTGGGTGCGCTCAACCGCTACCTCGCGCAGCTCATGAGCGGTAACTTCTACGCGGCGGCCAAGAGCGTCGGCAAGAGCGTGCTGCGCGCGGCGCCGCCGCTGTTCGAGCTGGCCAAGCGGCTCGAAGAGCATGCCAAGGGCATGGTCGTGCCGGCCACGTTGTTCGAACAGTTCGGCTTCAACTACGTCGGTCCGATCGACGGCCATGACCTCGATTCGCTGGTCCCGACATTGGAAAACCTGCGCCAGCTCGACGGCCCGCAGTTCCTGCACGTGGTCACCAAGAAGGGCCAGGGCTACAAGCTCGCCGAGGCCGACCCGGTTGCCTACCACGGGCCCGGCAAGTTCGATCCGAAGATCGGCCTGGTCAAGCCGGCCGCCGCGCCGAAGCAGACCTTCACCCAGGTGTTCGGCCAGTGGCTGTGCGACATGGCCGCGCAGGACGGCCGTCTGGTCGGCATCACGCCGGCGATGCGCGAAGGCTCGGGCATGGTCGAATTCGAGCAGCGCTTTCCTGGCCGTTACTACGACGTCGGTATTGCCGAACAGCATGCGGTCACCTTTGCTGCAGGCATGGCGTGCGAAGGCCTGAAGCCGGTCGTCGCGATCTATTCGACCTTCCTGCAGCGTGCCTACGACCAGCTGATCCACGATGTCGCGATCCAGAACCTGCCGGTGGTGTTCGCGCTCGATCGCGCAGGGCTTGTGGGCGCCGATGGCGCGACACACGCGGGCGCCTACGACATTCCGTTCCTGCGCTGCATTCCGAACATGAGCGTGGCCTGTCCGTCCGATGAAGCCGAGTGCCGCGCGCTGCTGAGCACGGCGTATGCGCAAGATCATCCGGTGGCGGTGCGCTATCCGCGCGGCGCGGGCGTCGGCGCGGTGCCGCATCTCACGCTCGAAGCGCTGCCTTTCGGCAAGGGCGCGATACGGCGCGAAGGCTCGGGCATCGCGATCCTGGCGTTCGGGACGCTGCTGCATCCGGCGCTCGATGCCGCGGCGCAGTTCGATGCCACGGTCGTCGACATGCGCTGGGCCAAGCCGCTCGACATCGAGTTGCTGCTTCAGGTAGCCGGCTCGCACGAAGCGCTGGTGACGATCGAGGAGGGCGCCGTCATGGGCGGCGCTGGCAGCGCAGTACTCGAGGCGCTGCAGGCTGCGGGGCTTGTCAAGCCGGTACTTCAGCTCGGCTTGCCGGACCGCTTCATCGAGCACGGCGATCCGGTGAAATTGCTGGCGAGCGTGGGCCTCGACAGGGCGGGCATCGCGGCGTCCATCGAGGCACGTTTCGGTGCTGTCGCAGGGAAAACCCCGGCTAAGGAACTGCAGGCGAGTTTCTAAAATTCGCTCGGCTCAAAAAGTCCACCAACGCGGCCCGAGGGCCGCGTTCTCGTTTTTCCCGCACCCCGGAGTGATTTCAATGGATCGTCGTTCCCTCATCAAAAACGC
>JAZKDL010000177.1:0-13946 GCA_040387575.1 Pseudomonadota bacterium | reverse complement strand
CCTCCCAGGTGCCGTGCCACAGCTCGCCATCGACCCAGGTCACGCCGGTCACGAAGCGGTTCGACTCGATCGTGCGCAGCACGGCACCGGTCTGCGGATCGATCTGGTGGATCTTGCGGTCGCGGTACTGGCCCACCCACAGGCTGCCTTCGGCCCAGGTCAGGCCCGAGTCGAAGCCGCCGCCGGGCGCCGGGATCGACGCCAGCACCTTGCCGGTGGCCGGATCGATCTTGTCGATGCGCGACTCGGCGATCTGGTAGAGGTGCGTGCCGTCGAACGCGGTGCCGGCATCGCAGGCGACGTCGAGGGTGCGCGTCGGCTCGCCGCTGGCGGGGTCGAAGCCGACCAGCTGCGCGCCGGTCGCGGCCCAGATGCGTGCGCCGTCGCAGGTGACGCCGTGCACGCTCGTCGTGCCGGCAAACGGGCCGTATTCGCGCACGATCTCCGCCGCGCGCGCCGGCGGCTGGGCAGCGGCGTGGCCCGCGCCGTTCGGGATGGTGATGTTGTCCATGGTGGCTGTGCTGCTCGTCATCGGTAGCTCCTTGTGATGCGCCCGGATCGGCGCGGTCGGGTCACTTTACGCAAGCGGCAACGCGGCGGGGAGTAACAAGATCGTCGTGAATTCCACCAGCGGCGGCGCCAGCCAGCGCTGCGCCCTGCCCCGCCCGATCGAGCGCACGCGCGCATCGGCCTCGAGTTCAGCCAGGGCACGCTGCACGGTGCGCTGACTCGCACCCAAGGCCACGGCCAGCGCCGATGTCGACCAGGGCGCGCCGTCGGACAGCAGTGCGACCAGCGAGGCCTGCTCGCCATCGATCGGCGGCGCCAACACGACCACGGCACGCGCATCGCGCGGCCGGAGGATGAAGCCGCGCGCCGTCGCCTCGATGCCAGCCAGCGCCTTGACGAGCGCGCGAAGCCGGCCGATCTCGACCCGCAGGCGGGCGCGCAAGGTCTCGTCCGCATGGCGGGTGCGGAATGCGCGCGCGATCAGCGCGTCGCGGTCGGCATCACCGGGCCACGCCTCGGCCAGCGCACACAGCAGCGCGAACAGGACGGGCCTGCGCGCCAGCGGCTGCCAGGTGCCACCGGCCCGCAGG
The DNA here is from genome assembly GCA_040387575.1 of Pseudomonadota bacterium. GTDB lineage: Bacteria > Pseudomonadota > Gammaproteobacteria > Burkholderiales > Burkholderiaceae_C > Variovorax. The sequence goes on along the minus strand of JAZKDL010000177.1, from coordinate 12,846 downwards.
CCATGACGGCAGGCGTCGACCAGCAGCACGTCCGTGTTCGTCAATGCCGCGACATCGTCCAGTCGCAAGAACTGCGTGCCGCCGGCGCCGAGCTGGCGCGCCGCGGGGCGATCGAGCGCCGCCTGCGCCTCGCTCACCTCGGCGGCCAGTGCCGGTATGCACGCCCGCGTGGCCGCCGAATGAGCGCGTGCCAGCGCAGCACGCGCAGCGCCGACATCCAACGCGCGCATGGCCAGTTCTGCGCCGGCAAGTTCGGCGACCGCTTCCAGCGACGGTGGCAGGCCACGCGCATCCAGGCATGACAGCGCGTGCGCAGCCTCGTCGAGCCGGCCCAGCAGCAACAGCCGGCGCACCGCGATCAGCCGCGCCTGCAACGCATTGGCGTGATCGGCATGCGCTTCGAGCGTCACCGCGGCATCAGCCAATGCGCTCGATGCGCGCGGCGATCCACCGAAGTCGCGCATGGCCAGGGCGACCTCGGCTTCGGCCACGATGCAGCGGGCACGCGCGCGCGCCTCGTGGGCGCCGAAGCCGCGCGCAGCGCGCCGCAACAGCTCGCGGGCGCGGGGATGTTCGCCGAGTTGGGCCATGGCGATGCCACGCAGCGCCAGCGCCGGCGGATCGTCGCGCAGGGCGATCCGCTTGAGCGCGCCGAGTGCGTCGCCCTCGGCGAGCGCCCTTGCGGCGGCGGCGATCAGGGAGTCCATGGCACAAGGCTAACCCACGCCTCGCCGGCCCGAATATCGCCGTGCAGCCCATAACAAAGCGTTAACGACGACGCACAAGGTATCAAGTGCCACGCCGCACAGGCCGTCCTAGACTGGGTCGCAAGCCATTCGCAAGACACCAGGACAGACATGATCGACAAGATATCCATCGGCTGCAGCGGCCGCGGCGTTCGCCATACCGTGGCGGAAGAAGTGAACAGCATGTTCGCCATGGTCAAGGAAGCCGGCGTGCACGACCACTTCGATCGCCTTCCCCAGCCGGGCGAAGAACGGCAATACATGCTGGCCTCGGAGAAGTACGGCATTCCGATCCGCACCGGGTCGATCGTCTACCGCATGGGCGGGACCTGGGCCGATCTGGAAAAGAACCTGCGGACCGCGCAGATCGCGGGCGGCGAGTTCCACAACATCCTGCTGAACACGACCGACGTGGCAGGCCGCGTGCTGTCGGACGACGAGGTGGTCGACTGCTACGCCGAGGCCCACGAACTGGGCCGCAAGATCGGCATCTCGATCGGCTTCGAGGTGCACATCGACATGTGGTCCGAAGACTTCCGCCGCATCGCGCGTGTGGCGAACCGCGTGCGTGCGCGCGGCCTGCCGTTCAACTTCATCCTCGACCACAGCCACGTGCTGTTGAAGCTGGGCAACCTGGAGGAGCAGGACGCCAGCGGCATCCGTGCGGACGTGGCGTCCGGCACACTGGTGATCGACCCTTTCGAGGCGGGCAACGTCTTCGACGAATGGCTGCAGATGGACATGGTCGCGTGGCTGCAGGTGCGCTCCGTGGCGCCCAACGGCCCGAAGAACATCTGGGCGCAGCGCTATGGCGGCGGCGGCTGGGGGCGCGCCTGCCAGTACCCGTTCATCAAGCCGAAGCCGGGGCAATGGCATTCGGACTGGCAGGCCTACCGGCTGGAGCCGACCAGGCAGGTCGTGCGCAAGGCCCTGGCCTACCACTTCACCCATGAAGCCAGCCCGCTGCGCTACATCACGACCGAGATGATCGACATGCCCGACTACGGCGAGAACGCGAAGTACTCGCTGTTCGAGAACAACGTCGCGATCGCGCAATGGGTGCGCGACGAGGCGGCGCGGATCTCCGCGGGCCTGGCGCCGAAGCCCTGAGCCAACGGCGCTGGCGGGAGCGCGGCGTAGCCTGGCGCGCAAGTTGCGGTACCTGCAGCCATCGCTGCCGGTACGATTCGCGATCGCCGCGTTTCGACGCCACCGCACCCCTGACCAGCAAGGCTTCATGAATTCCGAACCCGTCGCACGGCCGCGAAGCGGCCCCCGCAATCCGGTGCGCAAGCATGCGCAGGAACGCTTCGACGCGCTGCTCGACGCCACCGAAAAGCTGTTGGCCGCGAGCCTGAACGAAGAGATCAGCCTGGCACAGATCGCCGAACTCGCGGCCGTGCCGCTGGCGTCGGTCTATCACTTCTTCCCGAACCGGAACGCGGCCTTCGTCGCCCTCGCCCAGCGCTTTCATTCCGAACTCTGGCGGCTCGCCGCGCAGTCGCACGAGCCCGCGCCGCAGAGCTGGCAGGAGATGGTCGAACGCAACCAGCGGCGCTCGTCCGCCTATCTGAATGCCCACCCCGCAGCGCTGCGGCTCTTCATGGGCGCCGGCGTGAGCGTGCAGGTGCGCAACCTGGACATGCACGGCAACACGGTGCTCACACGCCTGCGCATGGACCAGTTCTCCCGCTACTTCGAGATGCCGCGCATTCCGGATCTCGAGAAGCGCCTGGGCGTGGCGCTGGCCGTTTCCGACGGCGTCTGGGCGCTGTCGTACAGCGCCCATGGGCGCATCACCGACGACTACATCCTGGAGTCGGTGCGGGCGGCCAACGCCTACCTGCGCTGCTTCATGCCGGAAGTGCTCCAGCCCAAGGCCTGAGGCAGCGCGCCGCGCGCGGCAACCAAGGGTTGACCGCAATATTGCTCGAATAATCTACAAGTAAGCTTCGACTTGGCATCGTCCTTGCGACGGTCCTTGCGTGCGTGTTTCCTCAGCCCGTCTTCCCTTTGAAATTGCCCGATTCCGGGGCATCTTGCACCAGGATGAATCCGTCCCAAAGAAACGTCAAATTGTTGTTGAACTCGAATTTTCTATCAATTAATATCGATCGAGACGCATCGACCGTTCAGGCCGAAAGCGCCTTCAGTTCGTCGATCAACACCAGCAAGGACGGTTCTCTCATGTGGACAAATACCCAGAACAAGGCGCTTCAGGCGCGTGCCGAACGCGTGATGCCGGGCGGCATGTACGGCCATGAATCGACACGGCTGCTGCCGGCCGATTTCCCCCAGTTCTTCCAGCGCGCGCAAGGCACCCGCCTCTGGGACGTCGACGGCAACGAGTACATCGACTACATGTGCGCGTTCGGCCCGAACCTGCTGGGCTACGGCGACGAGAAGGTCGAGCAGGCGGCCCGCGCGCAAGCGCAGCGCGGCGACACCATGACCGGCCCGAGCGACGCGATGGTCCGGCTGGCCGAGCTGTTCGTCGACACCATCACGCACGCCGACTGGGCGATGTTCTGCAAGAACGGCAGCGACGCGACGGCCATGGCGCTGGTCTGCGTGCGGGCATATCGCCAGCGCCGCAAGGTGCTGCTGGCGCAAGGCGCCTATCACGGCGCGGCGCCGTGGTGCATGCCGCAGGCGGCCGGCAGCACGCCCGAGGACCGCGCCCACATCATCCCGTTCCGCTACAACGATCTGGCGAGCCTGGCCGAAGCCGTCGAACTCGCCGGTGACGACCTCGCCGGCATCTTCGCCACGCCGTTCCGCCATGAGGCCTTCGGCGACCAGTACCTGCCCGACGCGGCCTATGCGCGCGAAGTGCGCCGCATCTGCGACGAGCGCGATGCGCTGCTGGTGGTCGACGACGTGCGTGCGGGCTTCCGCATGGCACGCGACTGCAGCTGGTCGTCGCTCGGCGTGCAGCCCGACCTGAGCACCTGGGGCAAGTGCATCGCCAACGGCCATCCGATCTCGGCGCTGCTCGGCTCCGACAAGGCACGGGATGCGGCCACGCGGATCTACGTGACGGGCTCGTTCTGGTTCTCCGCCGTCCCGATGGAAGCCGCCATCGCCACGCTGCAGCAGATCCGCGAATCGGACTACCTGGAACGCATCGCCCACACCGGACAACTGCTGCGCGACGGCCTCGACGCGCAGGCCCGCAGCCACGGCTTCGCGCTGCGCCAGACCGGCCCGGCGCAGATGCCGCAGATCTTCTTCGCGGACGACCCCGACATGCGCGTCGGCTACGCGTGGACCGCCGCGGCGATCCGGCGCGGCGTCTACCTGCACCCGTACCACAACATGTTCATCAACGCGGCCCTGACGCCGGCCGACGTCGCGCTCACGCTGGAGCGCACCGACGACGCATTCGCGGAGCTGCGCACGAAGCACGCCGCGCTACCGCCGCAAGCCGATGTCCGCGTGATCGAGCGCATCCGCCGCGCCGCGCTGGCGACCACGCCAGCGCCAGCGACCGCGCCCGCCTGAAGCGCGGCAACCCAGTTCCACCCCACTTCACCCTTCCCAGCTCCAGGAGAACCGCATGAAACGCAGAGATGTACTCAAGGCCGGCGCCGCCGGCGCACTGTTGCCAGGCTTCGCGATCGGCCAGTCTGCCAAGGTGCTCAAGTTCGTGCCGCAGGCGGACCTGGCGCTGCTGGACCCGGTGCAGACGACCGGGCTCGTCACGCGCAACCACGCGATGATGGTGTTCGACACGCTCTACGGGGTGGACAACCAGTTCCAGCCGCAGCCGCAGATGGTCGCGGGCCACCAGATCACCGACGACGGCAAGACCTGGACGCTCACGCTGCGCGACAAGCTCGCCTTCCACGACGGCACGCCGGTGCTGGCACGCGACGCGGTCGCGAGCATCGAGCGCTGGTCGAAGGTCGACGTGCTGGGCCAGCTGATGCGTGCGCAGCTCGACGAGCTCAGCGCACCGACCGACAAGACGCTGCGCTTCCGCTTCAAGAAGCCCTTCCCGATGCTGCCGCTCGCGCTCAGCAAGACCAGCGGCATGTGTCCGATCATGCCGGCGCGCCTCGCCGCGACCGAGCCGTCGGTGCAGGTGACCGAGATGGTCGGCAGCGGCCCGTTCCGCTTCGTGGCCGGCGAGCGCGTGCCGGGCTCGCGTGCGGTCTATCAGAAGTTCGCGGGCTACGTGCCGCGCGAAGGCGCGCCGGCCTTCACCTCGGGCGGCAAGATGGCTTATGTGGACCGCGTCGAGTGGCACACCATTCCCGATGCGGCCACCGCCGCCGCCGCGCTGCAGTCCGGCGAGGTCGACTGGTGGGAACAACCGATTCCCGACCTGATCCCGATCCTGCGCGGCCACAAGGACATCAACGTGCAGGTGCACGACAAGGCCGGCTCGATGGCGATGATCCGCTTCAACCAGCTCAACGCGCCGTTCGACAACCCGGCCGTGCGCCGCGCGCTGCTCGCGGGCATCACGCAGGCCGACTACATGATGGCCGCGATGGGCGAGGACAAGCTGCGCTGGCGCGACAACGTCGGCTTCTTCCTGCCGGGCACGCCCTTCGCCAACGACGGCGGCATGGCCGCGCTCACCAGTGCGCGCAGCATCGACAAGGTCAAGAAGGACCTGGCGGCTGCCGGCTACAAAGGCGAGAAGGTCGTGATGCTGGTGCCGACCGATTTCGCCGTGCTCAACGCGATGAGCGAGGTCGCGGGCGACTACTTCAAGCGCGTCGGCATCAACCTCGACTACCAGTCGCTCGACTGGGGCACCGTGCTGCAGCGGCTGGCGTCGAAGCAGCCGATCGACAAGGGCGGCTGGAGCCTGTTCTGCAACTTCGTGCCCGGCATCATCACGACCGCGCCGCCGCTGCACACCTACATGCGCGGCACCGGCACCAAGGGCACCTTCGGCTGGCCCGAGAGCGCCAAGCACGAAGCGTTGCTCGACACCTTCTTCAACGCGGCAACGCTGCCCGAGCAGCAGCGGATCGCGCGCGAGATGCAGGTGCAGGCGTTCCAGGACGTGCCCTACATCCCGACCGGCCTGATGTTGCAACCGGCGGCCTATCGCAAGAGCCTGAGCGGCATCCTCGACGGCTCGCCGCTCTTCTACAACGTCAAGAAGGCCTGACCGAAGGCCCGTCCGGAAAGCGGTTCGCCCATGCTCACCACCGACCCCCTTCAGGCGCACTACCCGATCGACCCGACCCGGCTCGACCTGGCGCGCGAGTTCCGCCGCACGGCGCGCGGGCACTACAGCCTCGAGCTGCAGCTCGTGCTCTACCGCATGCGGTGGTCCGGCGCGGGCCTGCGGCATGTGCTGCTCGCGCTCGAGCCGGGCAAGCGCTGGATGCTCGCTCAGCTGCCGGCGCGCCGCGGCGAGCCGATCAAGACCTTTCCGGACCAGGTCTTCACCAGCATCGCCGACGCGGAATGGGCGGTGTTCTGCCTGCGCTGGGAACTGCTGACCGGCCACTCGCTTTCGACCCTGAATCTGGACTGACGCCACCATGCTCAATACCGTTGCCGTGATCGGCTATGCCTTGCCGCTGGAGGCCGCGTGCGGTTCGACCGTGCAGTTCAAGCTCAGCAGCGAGCGCCTCGCCAGCGCGCAGGCCGAGATCGTGAAGATCCGCTGCGGCGACCCCGATCCGTCGGGCCCCGGCGTGCACCTGCAGTCGATGCCGTCGCCGATCGACGGCACGGTCGCGCTGTCGCACCAGCCGATCCACGCGGGTTCCTGTGCGGTCGTCGACGACGCGCCGGTAATTCAGGGGCTGGGCAGCTTCAGCATCGGCTGCTGGATCTGGCCGACCCGACTGGAAGCCGGCGCGCAGACCGTGCTCGCACGCTGGCGCGACGACACGCAGCAAGGCTGGCGGCTCGGCCTCGATGCGCAGGGGCGGATGAGCTTCAGCGTCGGCGTGCAGGGCCGCGTGTTCAGCGTGGCGACGACGCGGCCGCTGATGGAACGCGAATGGGCCTTCGTCGGCGCCTCGCTCGACCTGGCACGCGGCGAGCTGCGCGTGTTCCAGCTGAGCCTCGACCGGCTCGCCGGACGCGACCGCAGCGACGACAGCGTGGCGGCCGGACCGACGCAGGCCGACTGGCCCTCATCGCTGGCACTGACCTTCGCGGCGCACCTGCGCGACGACGGTGCTGCGCGCCACGTGGCCGGCCACTTCAACGGCAAGATCGATCGGCCGCGCCTGCATGCCGGCGTGCTCGGCATCGACGCCTTGCGCGCCAGTGCCGCGATGCTGCGGCCCGAACGCGGCGACGCCGACCTCGTGGGCGCCTGGGACTTCGCCGATGCGATCGGCAGCGACACCTGCACCGACCGCGGCCCGCACGGACTGCACGGCGTGCTGCGCAATGCGCCGACCCGCGCCGTGACCGGCGCCAACTGGGCCGCGCGCACACCGCACTGGACCGAGGCGCCCGACGAGTACGGCGCGATCCACTTCCACGACGACGACATCGACGACTGCGGCTGGGACACCAACCTGTCGCTCACCATTCCGGCCGACTGGCCCAGCGGCTTCTATTCGCTGCGCCTGACCGCCAACGATGCCGACGGCGGCGCGGCCGAAAGCCACGTGCCCTTCTTCATCGGCGCGCAGCCCGGCAAGGCACGCGCCCGGCTGGCCTTCGTCGCATCGACCGCGACCTTCCTGGCCTATTCGAACAGCGCGATCCGGCTCGACCTGCAGCCGACCGAAGCGATGCTCGAACAACTGCTGGTGCTCGGCCCCGACGACGCCTACCTGCAGGAGCACCGCGAGCTCGGCCTGTCGACCTATGACACCCACGGCGACGGCAGCGGCTGGTGCTATGCGAGCGCCGCGCGGCCCATCCTCAACATGCGGCCCTACGGCGGTGGCTACTACCAGATGGACACGCGGGTGATCGACTGGCTCGACAGCAACGGCATCGCGTACGACATCATCACCGACGAGGCGATCCACCGCCACGGCGCGCAACTGCTCGCGGGCTACGGCTGCGTCGTGACCGGCTGCCATCCCGAGTACTACACGCAGCAGATGCTCGACGCCTTCGAAACGTACCAGGCAGACGGCGGGCGCCACATCTATCTGGGCGGCAACGGCTTCTACTGGCGCACCGCGTTCCACCCGTCCAAGCCCGGCCGCATCGAGATCCGGCGCGGGCTCACCGGCACGCGCACCTGGGAGGGCGAGCCGGGCGAGAACGGCCTGTCGACCACCGGCGAACCCAGCGGGCTGTGGCGCAGCAACGGCCGGCCGCCGCAGCGGCTGGTCGGCGTCGGCTTCGACGCGCAGGTGTTCGACCGCGGCTGCGCCTACCGGCGCCTGCCGGCCAGCCACGACCCGCGCGCCGCCTTCATCTTCGAAGGCGTCGGCGCCGAGGAGGTGATCGGCGACTTCGGCCTGCGCGGCGGTGCCGGCGGCCACGAGATCGACCGCGTCGACATGCGCCTGGGCTCGCCGCCGAATCTGCTGCACGTGGCCACGGCCGACGCCTTCGGCTCCGGCGGCCTGGCGACGCCGGAAGAATTCGGCGTGAGCCACCGCGGCCTGGGCGGCGACCAGAACTCGCAGATCCGCGCCGACATGACCTTCTTCCCGACCGCCCGCGGCGGCGCGGTGTTCACCACCGGTTCGATCGCCTGGGGCATGGCCTTCGCGCACCGCGGCTACGACAACAACGTGAGCCGCATCACCGGCAACGTGCTGCGCCGCTTCCTGGACCCGGCGCCGTTCGACGGCTTCGGTGCCGACGAGGAGTCGCGCTGATGTTCGCGTCGATGCAGGGCCGCACGGCCATCGTCACCGGCGCGAGCCGCGGCATCGGGCGCGGCATTGCGGTGCGCTTCGCGGCCGCCGGCATGCATGTGCTGGTGGTCGCGCGCGGCCAGGCCGACGCCGATGCGGTGGCGCGCGAGATCGGCGGCACCGCCTCGGGCTTTGCCGCCGACGTCACCGACCCGGCCGCCATGCAGGCGATGGCCGCAGCGGCACGCGCGCGCTACGGCAGCATCGACGTGCTGTGCGCCAACGCGGGCATCTTTCCGCGCGCCCGCATCGACGAGATGACGGCGCAGGACTTCGACGCGATGACCGACGTCAACCTGAAGGGCACCTTCCTGTCGGTGCAGGCCTGCCTGCCGGCGATGAAGGCGCAGCGCCAGGGCCGCATCGTGATCATCGGCTCGATCACCGGCACCACCGGCGGCTATCCGGGCTACGCGCATTACGCGGCGAGCAAGGCCGGCCAGCTCGGCTTCATGCGTTCCGCCGCCATCGAACTCGGGCCGTGGGACATCACCGTCAACGCCGTACTGCCGGGCAACGTGCAGACCGACGACCAGCCCGCGAGCAAGACCGCGTACCAGCAGAAGAAGCTGACGATGAGCGCGCTGCGCCGGCTGGCGACGGTCGACGACATCGCCAACGGCGCGCTCTTCCTGGCGAGCCGCGAGGCCGGCGCCATCACCGGGCAGACGCTGATCGTCGATGGCGGGCAGTCGCTGCCCGAATCGCCCTCAGCCGTCGACGAGGCGATGGCCGCCGCCGGCCGGGACTGAGCGATGTTCAATTACGTGCTGCGCCGCGCCGGCGCCACCCTGCCGGTGATGGCGCTGGTCGCCTTCTTCATCTTCAGCCTGCTCTACCTGGCGCCCGGCGACCCGGCCGCGATGATCGCGGGCGACCAGGCCACGCCGGAAGACCTGGCCCGCATCCGCGAGAGCCTCGGCCTGTCGCGGCCCTTCCTCGTGCAGTTCGGCGAGTGGGCCTGGCGCGTGCTGCATTTCGACCTGGGCAAGTCGATCTTCACCGGCACGCCGGTGACGGCGCTGATCGGCCAGCGGCTCGAAGCCACCGGTTCGCTGCTGGTGCTGACGTTGGTCGCGGCGGTGCTCGTGGCCGTGCCGCTCGGCGTGGTCGCGGCCTGGAAGGCGGGCAGCCTGTTCGACCGCGCCATCATGGCCTTCGCGGTCTTCGGCTTCTCGGTGCCGGTGTTCGCGATCGGCTACCTCATCGCCTGGGTCTTCGCGCTGCAGTTGCAATGGCTGCCGGTGCAGGGCTATGTGCCGCTGTCCGAAGGTGTCTGGCCCTGGCTGCAGCGGCTGCTGCTGCCCGCGCTGACCATGAGCTTCGGCTATGTCGCGCTGATCGCCCGCATCACCCGCACCACCATGCTCGAAGTGCTGCAGCAGGACTACGTGCGCACCGCGCGCGCCAAGGGCCTGGCCAGCAAGGGCGTGCTGTTCGTGCATGCGCTGAAGAACGCGTCGGTGCCGATCGTCACCGTCATCGGGCTGGGCATCGCGATGCTGATCGGCGGCGCGGTGGTCACCGAGAGCGTGTTCGCGATTCCCGGCATCGGCCGGCTCACGGTCGACGCCATCCTGCGGCGCGACTATCCGGTGATCCAGGGCGTGGTGCTGATGTTCAGCTTCGTCTACATGCTGATCAACCTGTTGATCGACGTCTCCTACACCCTGCTCGATCCGAGGATCCGGTATTGAACTCCCTTCATGTTCCTGCCGAGGTGCGGCGGCTGTCGCCAGTGGTATCGCCGGACGCGCCGGACGCGCCGGAAGCACCCGCGCTGCCCGACCTGCTGCCGCCCGTGGTGCGCCGCACCGGCTGGGTCGGCCATGTGCGCCGCCATCCCACCATCGCGATCGGTGGCGGCCTGTTGCTGCTGCTGGTGCTCGTCGGCCTGTTCGCGCCCTGGCTCGGCACGGTCGACCCGAGCGCGATCGCACCGGCGCGGCGCACCCGCGTGCCATCGGCCGCGTACTGGTTCGGCACCGACATGCTGGGCCGCGACGTCTATTCGCGCGTGCTGCTGGGCACGCGGGTGTCGCTGATCGTCGGCTTCTCGGTCGCCTTCATCGCGACGGCGGTCGGCCTGGCGATCGGGCTGGTGTCGGGCTTCGTGCGCTGGGCCGACGGACCGATCATGCGGGCGATGGACGCGCTGATGTCCATCCCGCCGATCCTGCTGGCGATCGCGCTGATGGCGCTCACGCGGGGCAGCATCGGCAACGTGATCATCGCGATCACGATCGCCGAGATTCCGCGCGTATCGCGGCTGGTGCGCGGCGTGGTGCTGTCGCTGCGCGAGCAGGCCTATGTCGACGCCGCCATCACCACCGGCACGCCGACGCTGCGCATCATCGCGCGCCACATCATGCCCAACACCATCGCGCCGATGATGGTCCAGGCGACCTACATCTGCGCCAGCGCGATGATCATCGAGGCCATGCTGTCCTTCATCGGCGCGGGCATTCCGCCGAGCACGCCGTCGTGGGGCAACATCATGGCCGAGGGCCGCGCGCTGTGGCAGGTCAAGCCCTACATCGTGTTCATACCGGCGGTGTTCCTGTCGGCCACGGTGCTGGCCATCAATCTGCTGGGCGACGGCTTGCGCGATGCGCTCGACCCGCGCGCGGCCAAGGGGATCTGACGATGGCCTTGCTCGAAGTCGAGAACCTGCGGGTGCACTTCCGCACGCCCGACGGCGTGAACCGCGCGGTGGACGGCCTGTCTTTCGAGGTGAACGAGGGCGAGACGCTGGCGATCGTCGGCGAGTCGGGCTGCGGCAAGTCGGTGACCTCGATGTCGCTGCTGCGCCTGCTGCCCGAGCCGCCCGCGAAGATCGCCGGCAGCATCCGCTTCATGGGGCGCGAGCTGCTCGCGCTGGACGACGCCGCGATGCGCGCGGTGCGCGGCAACGAGATCTCGATGATCTTCCAGGAGCCGATGACCAGCCTGAACCCGGTGCTGACGGTCGGCTTCCAGATCGCCGAGACGCTGCGGCTGCACCAGAAGCTCGACAAGCGCGCGGCCGCGCGGCGGGCGACCGAGATGCTGCAGCTCGTCGGCATTCCGGCGCCCGAGCGCCGGCTGCACGAGTACCCGCACCAGCTGTCGGGCGGCATGCGCCAGCGCGTGATGATCGCGATGGCGCTGGCCTGCAATCCGAAGCTGCTGATCGCCGACGAACCGACGACCGCGCTCGACGTGACGATCCAGGCGCAGATCCTCGACCTGATGGCCGAGCTGAAGGACCGCACCGGCGCGGCGATCGTGCTGATCACGCACGACCTGGGCGTGGTCGCCGACGTGGCGGAGCGCGTGATGGTGATGTATGCCGGGCGCAAGGTCGAAGAGGCGACCGTCGACGAACTGATGGCGCGCCCACGCCACCCGTACACGCAAGGCCTGCTGGCCGCCATCCCGAAACCGGGCGCGTCGCAGCACGTGGAAAAGGCACGGCTCACCGAGATCCCGGGCATGGTGCCGAGCCTGAAGACACGCATCGACGGCTGCCTGTTCGCGCCCCGCTGCAGCCGCGCGACCGAGCTGTGCCACCGCGTCGCGCCCGCGCTTGCGGCCAAGGCGCCCGCGCACTGCGCGGCCTGCCACCACGCGCCGGCCGATGCTTTCGCGGTGGAGCTCGCCGCATGAACGCCGCCGTGCCCATGAATCCCCTGCTCGAAGTCACTGGCCTGAAGAAGCACTTTCCGCTGAAGCGCAGCTGGCTGGGCGCATCGACCGGCCAGGTGCACGCGGTGGACGGCGTGTCCTTCCACATCGACCGCGGCGAGACGCTGTCGCTGGTCGGCGAGTCGGGCTGCGGCAAGTCGACGGTCGGCCGCTCGGTGCTGCGCCTGTTCGACCTGACGGCCGGCGAGGTGCGGCTGGACGGCCAGCGCATCGACAACCTGTCGGCGCGGCAGTTGCGGCCATTGCGGCGCAATCTGCAGGTGGTGTTCCAGGACCCGTTCGCTAGCCTCAACCCGCGCATGACGGTGCGCGATGCGCTGGCCGAACCGGTCGGCAATTTCGAGCCGGCGCTGTCCGCAGCCGCGGTGCAGGCGCGGGTCGACGAACTGCTCGACCTGGTGCGCTTGCCGCGCGACGCCGCACGGCGCTATCCGCACGAGTTCTCGGGCGGCCAGCGCCAGCGCATCTGCATCGCGCGTGCGCTGGCCTCGCGGCCGCAGCTGCTGATCTGCGACGAAGCGGTGTCGGCGCTCGACGTCTCGGTGAAGGCGCAGATCGTCAACCTGCTGCAGGACCTGCAGGCCGAGCTGGGCCTGGCC
>JAZKDL010000176.1:0-5935 GCA_040387575.1 Pseudomonadota bacterium | reverse complement strand
TGCACAAGCTGGCGGAACGGCTCGCGCAGGGTGGCTACCTCCATTGCGCGACCGATTGGCAGCCGTACGCGGAACAGATCCTCGAAGTGCTCACGCACGAGCACCTGCTGCGCAACACGGCGCACGCCGACAGCGGCGGCTATGCGCCCAAGCCGGCGTACCGGCCGCTCACCAAATTCGAGAACCGTGGCCTGAAGCTGGGCCACGGTGTCTGGGACCTCGTGTTCACGAAGGTCTGATCGCGTGAAGGCCGCAAGCGGCCTTCACCTTCAAGCCGTTTCAGTGAGCGCGTCGCCCAGGGCGCTGATCAGCCGGTCGATCTCGGCCTTCTCCGAGATGAACGGCGGTGCCAGCTGGATCGTGTCGCCGCCGAAGCGCACGTAGAAGCCCTTCTTCCAGCAAGCGATGGCGATCTCGTACGGGCGGCGTGCCGGCTCGCCCGGCAGCGGCGCGATCGTCAGGCCGGCGGCCAGGCCGAAGTTGCGGATGTCGGTCACGTGCTTGGCGCCCTTCAGGCTGTGCACCGCGTTCTCGAAATACGGCGTCAGCGCAGCGACGCGCGCCGGCATGTCTTCCTTCACCAGCACGTCGAGCGCGGCGATGCCCGCAGCGCAAGCGACCGGGTGGGCGGAGTAGGTGTAGCCGTGCGGGAATTCGATCATGTACTCCGGGCCACCGGCGTCCATGAACGTGTCGTAGATCTCCTTCTTGGCGATGCACGCGCCCATCGGCTGCGTGCCGTTGGTCACCTGCTTGGCGATGTTCATGATGTCCGGCACCACGCCGAAGGCGTCTGAACCGGTCATGGCGCCGCAGCGGCCGAAGGCGGTGATGACCTCGTCGAAGATCAACAGGATGTTGTTGGCGGTGCAGATGTCGCGCAGGCGCTTCAGGTAGCCCTGCGGCGGCACCACGACGCCGGCCGAACCCGAGAAGGGTTCGACGATCACGGCGGCGATGGTCGACGCGTCGTGCAGCGCGATGATGTCCAGCAGGCGATCGGCCAGGTCGGCGCCGTTTTCAGGCATGCCGCGGCTGAAAGCGTTGGCGGCCAATTGCGTGTGCGGCAGGTGGTCGGCTTCGATGCCCTGGCCGAACAGCTTGCGGTTGGCGTTGATGCCGCCGACCGACACGCCGCCGTAGTTCACGCCGTGGTAGCCCTTTTCGCGGCCGATCAGGCGGGTCTTGCCGGCCTGGCCCTTGGTGCGCCAGTAGGCGCGCGCCATCTTCAGCGAGGTGTCGGCGGCTTCGGAGCCCGAGTCGGTGAAGAACACGTAGTCGAGGCCGGCGGGCGTCAGTTCCTTGATGCGGTTGGCCAGCTCGAACGAGGCCGGATGGCTGAACTGGAAGCCCGGCGAGAAGTCGAGCTTGGCGATCTGGCGGCTCACCGCTTCGGTGATTTCCGGGCGGCCGTGGCCGAGGCCCGAGCACCACAGGCCCGACAGGCCGTCGAAGATCTTCCGGCCGTCGACGTCGGTGAAGTAGGCGCCCTTGCCTTCCACGATGATCCGCGGGTCTTTCTTGAAGCTGCGGTTGGCGGTGTAGGGCAGCCAGTGCGCGTCGAGCCAGGCGGCATCCGTGCGCACCGAGGCGGGAGGGGTTTGGGCAGACAGAACGGTCATGACGAACACCGCGCGCGGCGGGCTCCGTAGGTTGGAAAGAGGGCGAACAGTGCGATTGTTGGCGCACCGCTCAGTGGTACAAATGGCGCAATATCAATGTTCACTTGCCGGATCATGCAAGCAAGCACCAAGCCAGCCAAAGCCGACGCAACCGCCCCGAAGAACCGCGCCCTGCTCGGCCAGCTCAGCGACATGGACCTGCGCCTGCTGCGCGTGTTCAAGAGCGTGGCCGATTGCGGTGGCATGGCGGCCGCCGAGCTGGAGCTGAACATCGGCACCTCCACCGTCAGCCGCCACGTGAAGGACCTCGAAACGCGGCTCGGCCTGGTGCTGTGCCGGCGCGGCCGGGCCGGCTTCGCGCTCACGGCCGAGGGCCAGCGCGTGTACGACGAAACGCTGCGGCTGCTGGCGTCGGTCGACGCCTTCCGCAGCAGCATCGACGACATCCACAGCCGGATGGGCGGCCAGATCGAGCTGGCCGTGTTCGACAAGACCGCGAGCAACCCGCAGGCGCGCATCGGCGACGCGATCGCCCTCTTCCGCGCCCGCGCGCCTGCGGTCGCGCTGAGCATGCACGTGGCGTCGCTCAACACCATCGAGCGCGGCGTGATCGACGGCAGCTTTCACCTCGGCATCATCCCGGCGCACCGCAGCTCGCAGAGCCTGGACTACGCGCCGCTGTTCGGCGAAACCATGCTGCTGTATTGCGGCCGGCAGCATCCGCTGTTCGGCGCCAGCCACAGCGGCCTGACCTGGGAAACGCTGCGCAGCCACGACTTCGCCGGGCTCGGCGACCACTCGCCGAACATGAACCTGAGCCACCGCAAGCAGCTTCCGCGCAAGGCCACCGCTTTCGATCAGGAGGCGATCGCCACGCTGATCCTCTCCGGCAGCTTCCTCGGCTTTCTGCCCGACCACTATGCCGAGAGCTTCGAGCGCCGCGGGCTGATGCAGCCGGTGGCGCCGGCGCGCTTTCGGTACGAGTGCAAATTCGTGCGGCTCACGCGCAAGTCGCCGAGGCCGTCGCGCGCGACGCAATTGCTGGCGGAATGCCTGGTGGAGGCGCATGCGGCAGAGGCGTAGTCGCAGCACCGGCCGACCGCTCAGCCCGCCGTTCGCCTCAACAGCCGAGCAACCTCCCCGTCGCGCCCGGCAAGGCGGCGATGTCCGCCAGCAGCGCTACACCATCGGTACCGAACACCCGCCGCGCAGGCTGAACGGCACCCGCGTCGAGCAGCAGGCAAAGGCTGCGCACGCCGACCAGCCGCGCCGTCCCGGATGCATGGCGTGCGTCTTCCACCAGATAGTGCGGCTCATGGATGTCGATGTCGTGCGGCTCGCCGTCGGTCAGCACGATCAGCAGGCGCTGGCCGGCCGCGACCTGCGTGAGTTGCCGGGTCGCATGGCGCATGGCAGCGCCCAGGCGCGTCGAGAAGCCGGCCTCCAGCCCCTGCAACCGCGCGACGGGACGCGGCCCCCAGGGCTCGCCGAAGTCGAGCACGCGCCGATGCCGGACCGCATGGCGGCCATCCGAGCAGAAGCCCTGGATCGCGATCTGCCAACCCGCCGCCGACATCGCCGTCGCGAGCGCGCTGGCGGCCGACTGCTGCAGCGCCAAGCCGGTGCCCCTGCCGTTCGGTAGCGGATGGCCGCTCGAGGCCGAGGTGTCGAGCAGCAGCAGCGCCGCGCTCGGCACCGGCATGCGGTCCCTGCGGCGATGGAAGCGCGCCTCACCATCCGCTCGGCCCAGTCCGCCCGCACTGTTGTGCCAGGTCGGCCATGCGCGGAGCAACTCGTCGATGTCGATCTCATCGCCCTCGGGCTCGCGTGAACGCACCCCACGCGCGAGCCGCGCCGAACGTTCCAGCACCGCCGCCAGCCGCGCATCGACCGCCGGCATCGGCACTGGCGAGCCTTCGCGCGCCAGGCTCTCGCCGACGGTGCACCAGTCCCGTCGCAGACGTCCGATGCGCTGGTCCCATTCGGCATGGCGCCAACTCGGCGCCGCAGGTGGTGGCGCGGCCTCGGCCGGTGTGGGTACCTGGGCCAGCATCCGGACGCCGTCCGGCGCGGCGCGCATCGTCCCGCCCTGCGATTCGTCGCTGCAGTCGTCGCTGTCCCAGAGCCATCGGTTGTCGTCGCGGTAGGACGGCGCGACGCGGTAGCTCCTCAGGTTGAAGCCCATGCGCATCTGGCCGATGTCGTTGCCCAACGCGGACGCCAATTGCCGCATCGCCTGCGGACGCGCCTGCGCCAGCACCTCGCCGCCGCCGTCCAGAAAGAAGCGAGCGCGCCCCTTGCGCACCCAGGGATGCGGATCGTCGTACGCCGGGTCGATGAGCCCGCGCGCCAGCCGCCGCATCAGCGTCTCGAAATCGTCGCCATCGTCCGGCCGCACCGTGTGCCAGGGCGCCCAGAGCCGGCGCAGCCCGGGCAGCTCGCGGCAGGCGAGCGCCTCGGCGCGCGCGTCCTCCAGCAGGCCGAGCAGCGCCTGCGTGATCGGTGCAGTGCCATCCCGCACGAAGACGCTGCGCGAGAACACCAGGTGCGCCGCCGCATGGGCCGCCGCGGCGCGGTACCAGCGCGTGGCCGATGCGCCTTCGAGCTCGGCCGGCCGCATCGGCAGATGCAGCCCCATCCGGGACAGGACGGGCGACGTGGCCGCCGCATCGTCGCCGTCCGGCGGCAAATGCAGCAGCGGCGGCGTCACGTTCCAGAGCAGGCGCAGGTAAGCGCCGAGCGGCGTGCGCAAGGCGTCGATCGCCTCGGCTTGCGGGAACGATGACGAGGATGGCGGCGATGACGAGGATGGCGGCACGATCACAGCCTCCGTCCGTCAGAACGAGGCGTCCACCGCGGCCACCAACGCATCGCGCAGCGCGGCATCGTCGGTCAGCGGAGCGACCAACGCCATGCGGCAGGCCGCAGCCGGGCTCGCACCCGCGCGGACCAGCGCGGCGGCGCGCACCAGCATGCGGGTCGACGCGCCCTCCTCCAGCCCATGGCCGGCCAGCCGACGCGACCGTCTGCCCAGCGCCACCAGTGCCGATGCAAGCTCGACGCCCACGCCGCTCTCCTGCATCAGGATGTCCGCCTCGGCTTCCGCATCCGGGTAGCCGAACTCCAACCCGCAGAAGCGCTGCCGTGTCGACGCCTTCAGCCGGCCGCTGCCGATGCCCGGGTTGTACGAGACGACCAGCGCGAAGTCCGGATGCGCCTGCACCACCTCGTTGTGCCGCTCGATCGGCAGCATGCGGCGCGTGTCGGTCAGCGGATGGATGACGACGGCGGTGTCGGCCCGCGCCTCCACGATCTCGTCGAGATAGCAGATGGCGCCATGGCGTGCCGCCAATGTCAGCGGCCCGTCGTGCCAACGCGTCTCGCCGCCCTCCAGCAGCCAGCGGCCGACCAGGTCGCCTGCGGTGGTGTCGTCGTTGCAGGCGACGGTGACCAGCGGCCGGCCGAGCCGCCAGGCCATGTGTTCGACGAAGCGCGTCTTGCCGCAGCCGGTCGGCCCTTTCAGCAGCACCGGCAGCCGGCTGGCATAGGCCGCTTCGAACAGCGTGCATTCATCGCCGAGCGGCCGGTAGTACGGCTCAGCCGCGATGCGCCAGACCTCGAGCAGATCGCGCATCAGCGATGGACGTTGGCGCTGTCTTCGTTCGGGATGCCCTCGATCGGCGCCTCGGCCGTGCCGACCGTGCTGCGCGTGAAGGACTCGACCATCTCGCGCGTGCCCTGCGGGTCGGCGATCCACTTGCCGTAGAACTCGTACGGGCAGTCGGCCACGCCCTTGTCGCCTTCGCGCGAGTTGATCATGCCGGTGTAGCCGCGATGCACGAGCTTGAAGAGGTGGTTCTCCGATTGGCCGTGCTTGCGGAAGTCGCGGATCAGGCTCTTGCTGAGCGCGGCGTACTGGATGCCCATTTCTTCCGTCCCGCATTCGCCCAGCGTGCGGCCGTCGAAGCCGATCAGCGCCGAATGGCCGAAGTACGAGTACACGCCGTCGAAGCCGGCCGCGTTGGCCACCGCGACGTAGGTGTTGTTGGCAAAGGCCATCGCCTTCGACATCAGGATCTGCTGCTCCTTGGCCGGGTACATGTAGCCCTGGCAGCGGATGATCAGCTCGGCGCCCTTCATCGCGCAGTCGCGCCAGATCTCGGGGTAGTTTCCGTCGTCGCAGATGATCAGGCTGACCTTCATGCCCTTCGGCCCGTCGCTCACGTAGGTGCAGTTGCCCGGGTACCAGCCCTCGATAGGCACCCACGGCATGATCTTGCGGTACTTCTGGACGATCTCGCCCTGGTCGTTCA
>JAZKDL010000175.1:0-5617 GCA_040387575.1 Pseudomonadota bacterium | reverse complement strand
TCCGCGAAGTTCTCGACGTTGATCACGCGCAGCGCCGCATATTCGAGCGTGAGCTTCTCGGCGCCATTGCTGATTTCGGTGCTGCCACCGATGGTGCCGTCGACCTCGAAGGGCTTGGCCGCCGCGGCCATCGGCACCGCCTTGAGCTTCACGCTCGAGCCGCCGTCGTCGAAGCTCGACTGGTAGATCTCGACGCCCTTGTAGCTCGCCGGGTGGTTGACCTCGATGCGTGCCGGCACCTGCTCGCCGGTCGCGCGATCGTGCAACACGACCTCGCTCGCGAACAGCTTCGGCATGCCGGTCGAGTAGTAGTCGACGATGAACTTCTTGAGCTCGATCGAGAACGGCAGCTCCTGCAGCAGCACGCCGTCGGACTGATTCAGGATCGCGACGCTGGACTGGCCGCCCTCGGGCACCAGGATGTTGCCGCGGAAGGTCGGATTGCTCGGCGACAACCGGTGCTCGGCGGGCACGTCGGCGATCATCCCGCCGCCGGTGAACACGCTCTTGCCGTTGAACCAGGTCTGGGCACGCACCACCAGGTCGCCGTCGAGCAGCCCGCCTACGCAGATCAACACGATCGCGCTGTGCGCCGCGATGTAGCCCAACTTGTGCGCGCCACCAGCTCGGGCGGCAACCATCCAGCCGGAATGGCCTGCGGTGCGCTGCTGCAGTTTGACCTTCCAGCCGCCGCCGGCCAGCAGCGCGCCGATGCGCTGCGCAGCGGCCTCGGGTGCCTCGTCCAGCGAGGTCTCGGCCCGCTGTCCGAAGGCCTTGAGGCTCTGCGCACGGATGCCTTCCTTGAAGTTCTTCAGGTCGCGCAGGATGTGCGGCGTGTTCCGCGCAATGCACAACGAGGTGCTGATCACCAGGAACAGCAGGATCAGCAGGAACCACCAGGCGCTGTAGATCGCGTCGAGCCGCGCGGCACGGAAGAACGCCGCCCAGAACGGTCCGAACTGGTTGATGTAGTTGCCAAGCGGCTCATGCTGCTTGAGCACGGTGCCGATGATCGACGCGATGCAGATGACGGTGAGCAACGCGATCGCGAAGCGCATCGAGGAAAACAACTCCACGGCCGCGCGAACCACTTGCGGGCCGCGACGGACACGAAGGCCGTGGGTGGAAACTGACATGAATCTGGCGGTCGCTGGAAACAAAAAAGCGGGCCATCCTGATTCGGATCGGCCCGCCTTGTTGGGTGTGTTTATGGGCGGTTAGTTCAACTTCATGGCCACTCGCGACACGCCGTGCGCGAAGGCTCGCGGGGGATCAACGAAGGCCGGCGATGTAGTCGGAGACAGCCTTGATCTCACGATCGTTGAGCTTGGCGGCCACGCCGGTCATCTGAGGGCTGTTCAGGCGGACGCCGTCACGGAAGGCGACGAGTTGTGCGCTCGTGTAGTCGGCATGCTGGCCGCCCAGGCGCGGGTACTGCGCAGGGATGCCGGCGCCGTTCGGGCTGTGGCAGCCGGCACAGGCTGCGATCTGACGGTCGGCGATGCCGCCGCGGTAGATCTTCTCGCCGAGTGCCACCAGGTCCTTCTCTTTCGAGAAGCCGGTCTTGACGTTCTTGGAGCCCACGAACCATGCGATGTTGCGCATGTCTTCGTCGGAGAGCGCCGAAGCCAGCGGCTTCATGATCGCGCTCTTGCGCTTGCCGGACTTGAAGTCCTGAAGCTGCTTGAGGATGTATTCGGGATGCTGCTGCGCCAACTTCGGATTGCCTGCGATCGCCGAATTGCCATCCGCGTTGTGGCAGGACGCGCAACTCTGGCTGTTGGCCGGTGTCGCATTGAAGACAGTGTCGCCCTTCGCCGGGTCGGGTTTGGCCGGCTTGGCCACCGCCGCTGCGGCTGGCGCCGCTGCATGTTCATCGGCTGCGTAGCTGGCGCTGAAGGCCATGCCCACGAGGGCTGCAAGCATAAATTTGGCAAACAACTTCATATCGGGGGCTTGGATTTATGGCGCTAGGGACTTGGATTTATGGCGCAAAACCGCGCGATTCTACAATGGCAGCCCGTTCCGAAAGCCTCTTTGATGACCTCCCCAACGCCTTCACCGGCCCCCGCGACGCCGCCCACCACGACGGCTGCCGCCCCCGACCGGGCCCGCATTGCGATGGGCTGGCTGCACACCGCGCATTTCCTCACCAGCGCACCCCAGCTGGAACACCTGCCCACACTCGACCTGCCCGAGATCGCATTCGTCGGCAGATCGAACGCCGGCAAGTCGACCGCCATCAACACGCTGACGCAGCAGACGCGCCTGGCCTTCGCATCGAAGACGCCCGGCCGCACCCAGCACATCAACCTGTTCGGCGTCGGCAAGCAGAAGATCGACGACGCCGTCCTGGCCGACCTGCCGGGCTACGGTTACGCCGCGGTGCCGAAGGAAGCCAAGCTGCGCTGGCAGCGCGTGATGGGCAGCTACCTGATGACGCGCCAGAGCCTGCGCGGCGTGGTGCTGATGTGCGACCCACGCCACGGCCTGACCGAACTCGACGAGATCCTGCTGGACGTGATCCGTCCGCGCGTCACGGAAGGCCTCAAGTTCCTGGTGCTGCTGACCAAGGCCGACAAGCTCACGCGTGCCGATGCGAACAAGGCGCTGTCGATCATGCGACTGCAAGCCGGTGGCGGCGAGGTCAAACTGTTCTCCGCGCTGAAGAAGCAGGGCGTCGAAGAAGCCGCAGAACTGCTCCATCGCTGGGCCCACCCCGAGGCGCCCTGAACGGACTTGTCTGGTCGACCGTCTTGTCAGGGCACCGTCCCACGCCGCATGGCATCAGGAGACAAGACAGATGATCGAGACCTTCCAGCGCGTGTTGCCCAACGGCACCTCGCTCAGTTGCCGCGCCAGCGGAACGCCCGGCCGTCCGCTGATGGTGTTTCTGCATGGGTTTCCCGAGGGCGCGTTCATCTGGGACACGCTGCTCGACCATTTCTCGCAGCCAGCCCACGGCGGCTACCGCTGCGTGGCGCCGAACCTGCGCGGCTTCGAGGCCTCGAGTGCGCCGGCCGAAGTGCCCGCCTACCGCGCGCACCTGCTGCTCCAGGACATCCAGCAACTGGTCGCGACCGAAAGCGCCGATGGCACCATTGCCACGCTGGTCGCGCACGACTGGGGCGGCGCGTTCGGCTGGGGTTATGCGAATGCGTTCGGCGCGCAGGTCGGCCGGCTGGTGATCATCAATTCGCCGCATCCGGGCACCTTTGCACGCGAGCTGCGCGACAACCCGGCACAGCGCGAGGCGAGCGCGTACATGAACTTCCTCGCCCGGCCAGACGCCGAAGCCTTGCTGGCCGAAGACGACTTCCGCCGCCTCTGGCCTTTCTTCGAAGGCATGAAGGCCGGCGCGGATGGCTTCGGCTGGCTCACCGAGCCGGTGAAAGAGCAATACCGCGCGCTCTGGCGCCAGGGCCTGACGGGCGGCTGCAACCTCTACCGCGTCACGCCGCTCAAGCCCGCCATGCCTGGTCAAGCGACGCCCGACATCGCCATCCCACCCCGCGAACGGCTGACCGTCGACGTGCCGACGCTGGTGCTGTGGGCCATGGACGACGTGGCGCTGCTGCCCGGCCTGCTCGACGGCCTGGACGACTACGTGAAGGACCTGACGATCCACAAGGTGCCTGGCGCGACCCACTGGATCGTCCACGAGCGCCCGGCCTTCGTCGCCGCGGAAATCGAAGCTTTCCAGCGGCGCGCCTGAACCCGATACCGGCGGCTAAGGCTAATAGACCTTGGGTTCGCCTTCTGGGCGCGTCTTGAAGCGCCGGTGCACCCAGTAGTACTGGGACGGCATCCGGTCGATGTAGCCCTGCAACCGCTCGTTCATGAGCGCGGTATCGGCCGTCGCGTCGTCGCTCGGGAAGTTCTGCCATGCCGGCAGCACTTCGATGTCGTAGCCCTGTGGCGTGAGCTTGGACACCACCGGCACCACCTTTGCCCGGCCGAGCCGCGCAAAGCGCGACAGCGACGGCACGGTCGCAGCCTGCACGCCGTAGAAAGGCACGAACACCGTCTGCTCGCGTCCGAAATCCATGTCGGGCAGCAGATACAGCAGACCGCCTTTGCGCAAGCCCGCGACGATCGGCTTGATGCCTTCGCTGCGGTTCAGCGTGACGACGTTGCCGAAGCGCTTGCGCCCCTCGCGGATCCAGGCGTCGACCACCGGATCGCTCTGCGTGGAATAGATGGTGGTCGACGCGCGCGCGGTGTGCATCGTCAGCGCGGTGGCTGCGGCGTCGAGCCCGTAGAAATGCGGCGCGAACAGAATCATCGGCGCGTCGCCGTGGGCGATTTCATCGATCTCCGCCGCCGAGCCGACCACCCGCAGGCGCTGCTTCACCAGCGCTTCGGGCGCGTGCCAGAGCCAGGCCCGATCGAGCCACGACTGGGCCGCGAGCACGAAGGTTTCGCGCGCGATGCGGTGTCGTTCTGCGGCGGACTTTTCGGGAAAGCACAGCGCGAGATTGGTCGCGACCACATGCCGCCTCGGCACCGCGACCACGTGCAGCACGCGGCCCAGCACCACGCCGAGGCCGCGCACCATCGGCAGCGGCAGGTGCGAAAGCGACTGCATGAAGCGGATGCCCAGGCGCGACACCATGCTCATCGCTTGCCTCCGTCGGCCGGCGCATGGATGCGTTCGGCCTTCGGCTCCTTGTAGCGCGCGTAGTCCCAGACATACTGGCCCGGCAGGCTGCGGATCAGCTTCTCGATGCCCGCGTTCATGGCGGCTGCCGCGGCCTCGGGCGAGGCCTTCGGGTCATTGAGCGCGGTGCCGTCGAAAGGCTCGCAGCGGATCGCGTAGCCCTTGCCGCCGGGCAGGCGCTCGCAGACCCCCAGGAAGACCTTGGCGCCGGTCTGCTGTGCCAGGCGCGGCAGCAGCGTCATCGTGTAGGCCGGCCGGCCCAGGAACGGCGCCCACACACCCTGCCCCAGCGGCGGCACCTGATCGGGCAGCAGCCCGGTGTAGCCGCCGTTGCGCAGCGCACGCATCAGGCCGCGCACGCCGACCACGCTGGTCGGCAAGGTCTGCAGGCCCGTGCGGTCGCGTGCGCCGGCCACGAGGTCGGCGATCCAGGCCTTGCGCGACGGCCGGAACAGCGCCGTCAGCGGTCCGTAGATGTCGAGGTAGCGCTCGGCCATCGCCTGCGCGTACATCTCCCAGCTGCCCAGGTGCGGGGTGATGAAGATCACGCCCTTGCGCTCGGCCATGGCGGCTTCGAAGGCCTCCAGGCCTTCCCAGCGCACGACGCGCGGCAACACGCTTTCGCCCTGCGGACGCAGCCAGAGCCAGGGCAGCTCGGACACCATGGCGCCGGCCGCGCCGATCGCGGGCCGGTACTGGTCGGGCGTGAAGCCGGCGGCCTCGGCGTTGGCCCTGAAGCGCTGCCGGTAGCCAGGCGAAGTCCACCACACGAGCCAGCCGAAGCACACGCCGAGCCGATGCATCAAGGGCAGCGGTATGCGGGCAAGCAATCGGAAGAGAACGGTCATCAAGGCAAGGGAATGGGGCAGGACGCGCGCGCAAGCAAGGACTTGCGAGGCTCGAATAGAATCCAAATTGTCGCTGAGTTATGGAACTACTTGCAGGGCGACACGCACA
>JAZKDL010000174.1:0-6523 GCA_040387575.1 Pseudomonadota bacterium | reverse complement strand
TGGGCCGGATCGACCTACCGCCGCGGCGGCTATGGCGTGACCATGGCCGCCGAAGACACCGAGCGGCTTCGCCAGATCTTCGTCGCGCGTTTCGGCCAGCCGCGGCGCACGGTGCTGCATGGCCAGAGCTATGGCGGCGGCGTTGCCGCGAAGGGCGCAGAACGCTACGGCCCGTTGCCCGGCGAACGACCCGCCTACGACGGCGTGCTGCTGACCAGCGGTGTGTTGAGTGGCGGCGTCAATGCCTATGCGTTCAGGCTGGACCTGCGCGTCGTCTACCAGTACGTCTGCGGCAATCATCCGAAGCTCGATGAGCCACAGTACCCGCTCTGGATGGGCCTGCCACCGGGCGCGAAGCTCAAGCACCCGGACCTCGCCGCGCGGGTGAAGGCGTGCACTGGTGTCGGCTTGCCGGCCGCGCAGCGCAGCCCGGAGCAGGCGGCACGGCTGCAGACCATTCTTTCGGTGGTGAAGATCCCCGAGCGCACGCTCGTGGCCCATCTCGCCTGGGCGACATGGCTGTTCGAGGACCTTGCGCAGCGGCGCACCGCTGGCCTCAATCCGTTCGGCAATGCGCGTGTCGTCTACAGCGGCTCGACGGACGATGCGGCACTCAATGCGGGCGTGCTGCGCTACGAGGCTGATCCGAAGGCCGTCGACATGCTGTCCGCAGACAGCCGTCCGACGGGCGCTCTGCGGTTGCCGGTGCTCACGCTGCACGCCATCCATGATCCGACCGCCTTCGTCGAACTCGAGAGCGCGTACCGCGAGATCGTCGAAAGCGCGGGCGCGTCGCAGTGGCTCGTGCAGACCTTCGCTGAAGAGTCCAGGCACAGCTATCTCAGCGATGCCGAATACCCGGCGCTGATGGCTGCGCTGCTGGACTGGATCGACCGCGGCGAGAAGCCCTCGCCGCAGAAGGTCGTGCAGCTGTGCGCGCAGTACGAGGCCGATTTCGGCGAGGGCTGCCACATCCAGCCCGACTACACGCCGCCGTCGCTGGCATCACGCGTGCCGACGGCTGGCCGCTGAGGCGACCGGTCCAGTCGATCAGTGGTCGTGGTGCAGGTAGCTGGCCTGCTTCGGCAGGCGCCAGCTCACGAGGAACGCGATCGCCATCATGGCCGTTACATACCAGTAGAAAGTGGACTCGCTGCCGAGCGACTTGAGCCCCAGCGCCACGTATTCGGCCGAACCACCGAAGATCGCATTCGCCACCGCGTAGGCCAGGCCGACGCCGAGCGCGCGCACTTCGGGCGGGAACATCTCGGCCTTCACGATGCCGCTGATCGAGGTGTAGAAGCTCACGATGGCCAGCGCCAGGATGATCAGCAGGAAGGCGACGAACGGGCTCGTCACGCTTTGCAGGCCGGTCAGGATCGGCACCGTTGCCAGAGTGCCCAGTGCGCCGAACAGCAGCATATTGTTGCGGCGACCGATGCGGTCCGACAGCGCGCCGAACAGCGGCTGCATGCACATGTAGACGAACAGCGAACAGGTCATCACGTAGCTGGTGGTCTTGATCGGCAGGCCGACCGTGTTCACCAGGTACTTCTGCATGTAGGTCGTGAAGGTGTAGAAGATCAGCGAGCCGCCGGCCGTGTAGCCCAGCACCGTGAAGAACGCCGCCTTGTGGTGGCGGAACAGGTTCGACAGGCTGCCGGACTCCTTGTTGGCGAGGTTCTCCTTGGTCTGCGTCTCGTGCAGCGTACGGCGCAGCATCAGCGCCACCACGGCCGCGACCGCGCCGATCACGAACGGGATGCGCCAGCCCCAGGCGCGCAGGTCGGCCTCGGTCAGGAGCTGCTCGAGGATCACGATCACCAGCACCGCGAGCAATTGGCCGCCGATCAGCGTGACGTACTGGAATGACGAGAAGAAGCCGCGCTGGCCGCGCAATGCGACCTCGCTCATATAGGTCGCCGTGGTGCCGTATTCACCGCCCACCGACAGGCCCTGGAACAGGCGAGCCACCAGCAGCAGGAAGGGCGCCCAGGCGCCGATCTGCGCATAGGTCGGCAAGCAGGCGATGGCCAGCGAGCCTGCGCACATCATCGTCACCGAGATCAGCATCGAGCGCTTGCGTCCGTAGCGGTCGGCGACGCGGCCGAACAGCCAGCCGCCGATCGGGCGCATCAGGAAGCCCGCTGCGAATACGCCCGCGGTGTTCAGCAATTGGGCGGTCGGGTCCGACTTGGGGAAGAAGGATGGCGCGAAGTACAGCGCGGAGAACGCGTACACATAGAAATCGAACCATTCGACCAGGTTGCCTGAGGAGGCCGCCATGATCGAGAAGATGCGATGGCGCTTCTCTTCAGGGGTATAGGGCACCGGCGCAGCGGGCGCGGTGGAGGATGAAACTGTCATGCTTTCGCCTTTGTTGGTCTGCTTTGCGCGGCATCTGCGCATATCTTGCGGTCGGCGTCGGTCATTGTGCGACGCTCCGCGTGGGCGCGCTGTCGGTCGACTTCGCACCCCGGCAGGGTGGAGGGAGATTTATACCAGCGAGTAGGTTTCCGCCTGGCGCGCTGCGGCACTGAGCGCGCTGCCTCAGCGTGGTCCGGGCTTCGCGACCACGCCAGCGCCGCGCACCTCGAGCCGAACCTGGTCGAGCACGCGCCCCTGCAGGTCCGCCAGCTCGACCACATGCCGGCCCGGCCATGGCAGCCACTGCGCGACCTTGCCGCGCGCGAAGGGCTTGCCGTCGATGCGCCACTGCACCTGCGCGCCCTCGGCTTCGAAGCGCACGCGCTGCCGGTTGGGCGGAATATCCGGATCGAGCGCGAGGATGGTTCCGTTGGCCGGCGACAGGATGCGGCCCGGCGCGCCGTCCGCGACCGATGCGCTTTCCGGTGCGAACAGTGGCTGTTCGGTGCCGGCGATGAACCATTCGCTGCGCGCAGCTTCCAGCTCACCACCGAATCGCACGGCCGCCTGCACCACGCCGCCGGGCGGTGTGGGCGGCCGGCTGGCTTCGTTGCGATGCAGGAAGTTCATCACTTCCGACCAGACCGGCGCGGCGCCGCTGGTTCCGCTCACATCCCACATCGGCGCGCCGCTGGCGTTGCCGACCCACACGCCGACCGTGTAGCGCTGCGACCAGCCGACGGCCCAGTTGTCGCGCATGTCCTTGCTGGTCCCGGTCTTCACCGCTGACCAGAAGCGCGTGCCGAGCACGCTGTCGACGCCGAAGGTGCGAGTGCGTGCATTCGCGTCCGACAGGATGTCGCCGACGATGAATGCCGCGCGTGGGTCGATGGCGGGCGTGAAGTCGATCGTGGCGGCGCGTGCATTCCCTGGCAGCACGAAGCGCGTGCTGCTGAAGCGGCCGCCGTTGGCCAGTGTGCGGTAGGCATTGCTCAGGTTCAGCAGCGAGACCTCGGCGCTGCCGAGCGCCAGGCTGTAGCCGTAGAAGCCGCCGCCCTCGCGCAACGGCAGGCCCGCACCGCGCAACTGGCGCGCAAAGGACTCGGGCGACACCATCACCAGCGTGCGGACCGCCGGCACGTTGAGCGACGCCGCGAGCGCCGTGCGAACCGACACCGGTCCCTTGAACTGGTGGTCGTAGTTCTGCGGGATGTAGAGTCCGCTCGCCGTGTTGATCTGCGCGGATGAATCGTCCAGCAGCGACGCCGCCGTGAGCCGCCGCTCGGCGATCGCCTGCGCATAGAGCAGCGGCTTCAGCGTCGAACCCGGCTGGCGCTGGGCCAGCACGCCATCGACCTCGGCCGCACGGCTCAAGCTGCCGGAGGAACCGACCCATGCCAGCACTTCCCCGCTCGCGTTGTCGAGCACGACCAGCGCGCCGTCTTCCACATGGCGTCCGCTGAGCTCGCGCAGATGACGCTGCAGCGTGCCGAGCGCAAAGCGCTGCAATGGCGCGCGCAGCGTCGAGCGTAGTGCGCCGCCTTCCGGCTGCAAGCCATTGGCAGCCGCTTCGCGAATGACGCGCGGAGCGATGTGCGGCGCGATGCCTTCGCTCGAGTCGAAGGCGCGCCTCTGCAGCGCGGCACTGGCAAACATGTCGACTGCGCCGCAATCGTTTCGTGCCTCAGGTTCCATGGTGCGCAGCACGTCGCAGGCACGCTGCGCCACCAGCGCCGGCCGCGCATTGGGCGCACGCACCAGCGCCGCCGCGACCGCCGCTTCGCGCGCGTCGAGGCCATGCGGTGCCTTGCCGAACAGCGTGCGCGACAGCGCATCGATGCCGACGATCTCGCCGCGAAACGGCACGGTATTGAGATACGCCTCAAGGATCTGGTCCTTGCGCCACTGACGTTCCAGCTGCGCTGCGGCCACGGTCTGGCCAAGCTTCTGCGTCAAGGTGCGACCGCTGCCTGCGCGCCGCAGATCGTCGTCGAGCAAGCCGGCCAATTGCATCGTGATGGTCGACGCGCCGCGGGTTCGCGTGTTCCAGAGGTTGCCCCAGGCGGCCGCGGAGACCGCACGCCAATCGACGCCGCTGTGCTCGAAGAAGCGTCGGTCTTCGCTCAGCACCATGGCGGTACGCAGCGCGGGCGACACGTCGGTCAGCGCGATCCAGTCGCCACGGCGTACGGTCATGTCGGTGCGCACGCGCTGCAGCAGCGCGCCATCGCGGTCGAGCACGCGGGTCTCGGAGGCGGCATGGTCTCGTCGCACCTCATCGAACGAAGGCAGCGCCCAGGCGCTGGTCCCCTGCAACAGCAGGGCGGTGGCAAGGGTATGCAGCAGATGTCGCACGTTCAGACATTCCATTTCTTGGACTTCGGATGGCATACCGCCCAACGATTCGCTTGCGTTGAGCTCGTTTCGCGAGTGTCCCCGCGCCTCGGGCATTGCAAAGACAAATTGGAGGCCTTGACCACTTCCATCTCCTGAGGCTTCATGACCATTGCCCGCACGGCCGCATCTTCATCAGCTTCTCTCCCATCGCCGGACGACGCTTTCGAACGCGACCCGCAGAGCGCCGTAATGAATCCGGCCCGTTCGCTGCCGGCGCAGGGCGCGTTGGCGGAAGTGTCGCAGCTTGAAAGGCTGCCGCTGGAATTGCAAGCGAAGATCTTCGGTGGCCTGGATCCGTTGAGTGCATGGGACCTCGGCACCACCAGCCGGACCTTGAATCACGCCTATCGGAAGGCGGTCGAATTCAAAGTGGTCGAAGACCTCGAAGCCGTGCGGCAACGCTACGTCGCTTTGCTGAAGAAACTCGATGGCCGGAGTGGCACTCCGAACCGGACGGACTGGAGCGCGATGGCTCTGCTGGTGGACGAAGCGGTGGCCATGCTGTCCATGGCCATCAGGCCGCATCAACTGAAACGCATATGCAGCGCGCTGATTCGTCACGGCGCGCTCACCACGCTGATGGTCAGAGGCAGCGCGGCGCTCGACGTGCCCGAAATCAAGGCGGCCTTGATCGACAGCGCGGTGCATTTCATGGGTTGCCAGTGCCGTGACGGCGCGCTGACCTCGAGTGGCGTGCCCGTTGATACGTGGCGGACGGTCGGCAACGTCCTCATGCTCGAGACCGGTGCGCGGCAGGTCGAGCTGGCGTTGCGTCTGATACGGCCGTACCCAGAAGGGATCGTGCCGCCGGGCAGTACCGATTGCTGGCGCGCAGAGCAGACCGGCTCCCTCGATCTCCAGACCGTGCTGTGTCTGGTGAAGAGCATCGACGAGAAGGTGCTGCGCGATACCTTCAGCCTCGAGCTGTTTCAACAGCTGTGCGAACTGTGCCGCCAGACGACGAATCTGGAACTCGAATACCGCACGTTCGACGGTATGCACTGTCCGCAGGCCATCCTCGATCGTCTGCGCCAACGGGTTCCCGAAGGCGACCGTGCTGCTGCACGGGCCTGCCTGACGCAGCTCGAAGAAGACTTTGCTGAGCGAGGGCGATTCAGAGACGAGCAGCGCCAACGGCGGCAAGCTGCTGCAGGCAAACCAACGGGTCATTGATTCCCTTCCATTCTTAAGCGCGCATTCGGGGATTCGCCATAGGCCGCGGGCGCATCCATGGCTTCCACGCGCGTAGTCGACGGTCCGACGTCGTCAACGTTGGACAGGCGCCGCACACATCATCTTCATCTTGCTGTCTCATTTCTCCGTTTTATGCAGCATGTCTGCTGAACCATTTGTTCATCGCAACGGCACTTCGGCGAATTCGCATTAGGTCCACTTCCGCGGCGATAACTTCGCCGACCGGCGGCGTCCATTCGCTAAGAAATTCATGAAAACGTCGCCCGGATGACTACTTCCTCATCGACTTTATTCGAGTCCGGGAAGGAGACACCCACCAATGACCCGATCGCCAGCAGCCAAGATGCTGTCCCCTCGTCGGCGCCGGCAGACTGGACACTCAGGCCACTGTCGCAGCGCGAGCCGCTTCCGTTTCATGTCGCGCAAATGCGGTTGGAAATCCCGTTGAAGGCCACGAGCGCCCGCATTGCCCGCGCGCCTGATCACGCTGTCCGCGCTGTCCGCGCTGTGCGCGCTGTTCCGGCGCTGCATGCGCCGGTATGTTGAAGTTCCAGCCGCCGGCCTA
>JAZKDL010000173.1:0-16278 GCA_040387575.1 Pseudomonadota bacterium | reverse complement strand
CCCTTGATGCCGGGGTTCAGGTACTGGTAGGGGCGACCCCACGGATCGTTGGGCAGTTTCTCGACATACGGCTTCCAGTTGGGCGCTGCGGGGCCGGTGGTCGGGCGCGCGAGCAGCGCCTGCAGTCCCTGTTCGCCGGTGGGGTAGCGCTGGTTGTCCAGGCGGTAGAGCTTGAGCGCCTGCATCAGATTGTTCACGTCGGTACGCGCAGCGGTGACGCGGGCGTCATCCGCGCGACCGATCACGTTGGGCACGATCAACGCAGCCAGCACACCGATGATGACCAGCACGACCATCAGTTCGATCAGCGTGAAGCCACGTTGCAAGGTGCGCGAACAGGAGCGATGGGAAGATGGCATGAGAGATGGAGGAATGGCGGTGGTGCGTGAAGGAAGAGCGTCTTGGTCTTGTCGCGTGCGCTGAATGATAATCCGCGCCTATGTCAGTTCCCTATGCCCCCGCTCGCTGGCCTGCGGCCTCCGCCACCCTAGGACTGTGGGCACTGGCTGCCGCCAGTGTCGTCTTCTGGGGGCTGCGCCTCTCCGCGCCGAACGACGGACTCGCGCCCCCGGCCGTCGCCGCACCGGCCATATCGGCCATTGATTCAGCGTCGGTGGCGCAGTTGTTCGGCGTGTTGCCGGCGCAGGCGGTCGTCAGGAACACGCCGGACGCGGCCAGCCGATTTGCGCTGATGGGTGTCGTGGCCGACAGCGCACAGCGGGGCGCTGCATTGATCGCCATTGATGGCAAACCTGCACGCCCGTTCCGCGTGGGCATGTCGGTGAGCGACGGCTACGTGCTGCAATCGGTCGGTACGCGTCAGGCGACGCTCGGTGCAAGCATTGAGGCACCCGCGGCGCTCACCCTTCAACTTCCAACCCGGCCGCTGGCGGTCATGACGCCGCCGGCACCGTTGCCCGCGCGTTGATCAGCGCTTCAGGAACAGCCGGTAGACCGGGTTCGCGGTTTCCTCGATGAACGGGTAACCGAGCGTCCGGAGAAATTCTTCGAAGTCCGCGTGCTCGGTCGCGGGCACCTGCAGGCCGACGAGGATGCGTCCGTAGTCGGCACCCTGGTTGCGGTAGTGGAACAGGCTGATGTTCCAGTTCGGCCGCATCAGGCTCAGGAACTTGAGCAGCGCGCCGGGTCGTTCCGGGAAGACGAAGCGCAGCAGCCGTTCGTCGTGCGCCAGGCCGCTGCGCCCGCCGACCATGTGGCGGATGTGTTCCTTGGCGAGTTCGTCATGCGTCAGGTCGAGCGCACGAAAACCCTGGGCTTCGAACGTCTGTGCGATGGTGGCCGACTCGCCGCGCACCGTCGTGGTCAGACCAACGAACACGTGTGCTTCCTTCGAATCGCTGATCCGATAGTTGAATTCGGTCACGCTGCGCGGCGCGCCAGTGGTGCCTGACGGGCCGGGCAACTGGCTCACGAGTTCGCAGAAGCGCCTGAAGCTGCCGCGCTCTTCGGGGATCGTGACGGCGAACAGCGCCTCGCGTTCCTCGCCCACCTCGGCGCGCTCCGCGACGAACCGCAGGCGGTCGAAGTTCATGTTGGCCCCGCACAGGATGGCCGCGTAGGTCTCGCCGCGCTTCCCGTGCTTTTCGACGTATTGCTTGATCGCTGCAACGGCCAGCGCGCCGGCTGGCTCGACGATGCTGCGGGTGTCGATGAACACATCCTTGATGCCGGCACAGACCGCGTCCGTGTCGACCGTGATGAATTCATCGACGAGTTCGCGCGCGATGCGGAACGTCTCTTCGCCGACGAGCTTGACCGCCGTGCCATCCGAAAAGAGGCCGACGTCGGCCAGCGTCACGCGCTGCTGCGCTGCGACCGACTGCATCATGGCGTCGGAGTCGTTCATCTGCACGCCGATCACCTTGATCTCGGGACGGACGGCCTTGATGTAGTTCGCCACCCCGGAGATCAGGCCGCCGCCGCCAATGGCGACGAAGACGGCATCGAGCGGTCCCTGATGCTGCCGCAGGATCTCCATGGCGATCGTGCCCTGGCCGGCAATGACGTCCGGGTCGTCGAACGGATGCACGAAGGTCAGGCCTTCGGCCGCCTGCAATTCGATCGCATGGGCGTAGGCGTCTGAGTAGCTGTCGCCATGCAGCACGACTTCGCCTCCGAACCCGCGCACGGCGTCGATTTTCAGGCCTGGCGTTGTCACCGGCATCACCACGACCGCGCGTGCGCCGAGCTTGCGTGCGCCCAGCGCGACGCCTTGCGCATGGTTGCCAGCAGATGCGCAGATAACTCCCTTTTGCAATTGCTCCTGGCTCAGGTGCACCATCTTGTTGTACGCACCGCGGAGCTTGAAGCTGAAAACGGGCT
Organism: Pseudomonadota bacterium; assembly: GCA_040387575.1. Classification (GTDB taxonomy): domain Bacteria; phylum Pseudomonadota; class Gammaproteobacteria; order Burkholderiales; family Burkholderiaceae_C; genus Variovorax. The sequence goes on along the minus strand of JAZKDL010000173.1, from coordinate 13,935 downwards.
GCTGATCTTCGCGTTTCAGCAGCACGGTGTTGTGCAGCCGCGCGCTCAGTTGCCGGGCGTGGTCCAGCGTGGATTCCACAGCGACGTCATAGACGCGCGCATTCAGGATTTTTTTGAGATAGTCGCCCGGCGTGAGTACGGCGGACGTTGGCGGATTCGCGGCTGTGTTCAAGGGAGCGCTTCGTTGGGCACGGAGGTCGATGATAAATGCGGAGATCACGGCACCTATTGCATCGGCTCTGCATGGCTGCTGGAGGTCTGTGCCGGGAAGCGCACACGGCTCGACTCTGTGATCTTGGCGACAGCCAAGAAAAAAGCCCCAGACCTTGCGGTCTGGGGCTAAATCCACCAATTGAGAGGGTGGAGGAGACAAACGGTGCTCATCCATGGATAAGCGATGGAATAAAGTATACCGACTGTTTGCTGCATTGCAACAAGCGGTGATGTTTTTCCCACACACAAGTCAGGCAAATCGCGGCGTTAGCGGTGATCTTGCCTCTGGAGATCGAAAAGATGGAATGCACAGTGAGCTGGACCAGCCAGGCCGGCACGCGCTCGAAGATGGGCTTCGTTGCCGAAACCGGCAGCGGACATGTCGTCACGATGGATGGCGCTCCGGACGCAGCCAAGCCCGAGAACGGCGGACAGAATCTGGCCGCACGTCCCATGGAGTTGGTTCTTGCCGGCACGGGAGGATGCACCGCGTATGACGTCGTGCTGATACTGAAGCGCGGACGGCATCAGGTGGAGCGTTGCAGCGTCAAGCTGACGAGCGAGCGAGCGGAGAAAGATCCGAAGGTTTTCACCAAGATCCACATGCACTTCACTGTGGCCGGGAAAAATCTGCCACCCGCGGCCGTCGAACGCGCCATCGCGCTGAGTCATGAGACTTATTGCTCCGCCAGCATCATGCTCGGCAAGACGGCGGAGATCACGACGAGCTTCGATTTGCTCGAAGCCTGAGCACCCTCGTCGCGCGATCGCCCTGCGTCAGATGCGGTGTGCGACGGTCGTCATCACGCGCGATGCGACTTTCATGAGCGCCTTCGCAGGTGCCGGCAATTCGATGCCTCCTGCGTCGACGGCAGCAGACGCATGTCGCGCCTCGTCGATCTTCATTTGCAAGACCACAGCGCGCGACGCAGTGTCGCCGACCGGCAGCCGGCCAAGATGGCTGTTCAAGTGTGCTTCGACTTGACGCTCTGTCTCGGCAACGAAACCGAGGCTCAGCGGGTCGCCGAATCTTCCAGCGACCAAGCCCAGGCCGAAAGCGCCGGCATACCAGACCGGGTTCAACAGCGAAGGTTTGGCGCCAAGATCGTCCAGGCGTTGGCGAGTCCACGCCAGATGATCGGTCTCCTCATGAGCTGCTTCCAGAAGGTGGGCGCGCAGATTGGCGTCCTTGGTGACGGCAGCCTGGGCCGTGTAGAGCGCCTGCGCACAGACTTCCCCAACATGGTTCACCCGCATGAGTGCGCCGGACAGCTTGCGCTCGCTCTCGGTCAGCTTCCCGGGCGGAGTCGCCGGCGTAGGCGTGCTGCGTGATGCCTTTGGATTGGCGAAAACGGTACGGAGGGCAGAGTCTGCCGCATGCAACAAGGAGTCGATGGAACGCGTCATTCCGGCATTCTTTCACGGGCGGTGAGGGGCGAAGGCGTCCTGCGGTCAAAGTCGATTTCATATTGCGGAAGATCACTTCAAAAGAAGCCGTGTTGCATGACTGCAACGGAAGCTGCGATCGGTTGGTCTTTTCGGGTGAATTCTTTTGCTCTGGTGGAGCGCCTCTGGTGCAATAGCAACAACTTCCCAAAAGGAGGTTGGCCCGGGGTCCGGTGGGTTCACATGTGCGAAGCACGGTGGGCCCTCTGCACCGGAGCCCTATGTTTAACCTTGGAGAAACTTGCAATGAAAAAATCTCTAGTTGCTCTGGCTACCCTCGCGGTTGCCGGCATGGCCTCGGCTCAATCGTCCGTCACCCTGTTCGGTATCGTTGACGCCGGCGTCAGCTACTACGAAAACAAGCCCGTGACTGGCGCAAAGACCAGCTCGTGGCAACAAACCAACTCGGGTTACAACTCGAGCCGCCTCGGCTTCCGTGGCACCGAAGACCTCGGTGGCGGTCTGGCAGCTAGCTTCTGGCTGGAAGCTGGTCTGGGCAACGACGCTGGCACCGCTGGCGGCGGCAGCCTGACGACCGCATCGTCGCAGCTGTTCAACCGTCGTTCGACGGTGAGCCTGTCGGGTGGTTTCGGTGAAATTCGTATCGGCCGTGACTACACCGCCACGTTCTGGAACGACACCGTGTTCGATCCGTTCGGCACCAACGGCGTTGGCACCAGCGCGATCTTCGCAGCCAACAGCATGGCTCTGATCGCCAACGGCACCGCAGGTAACTCGAACTACGTGCGCGCCAACAACATGGTCGCTTACTTCCTGCCTTCGAACCTGGGTGGTTTCTATGGTCAAGCCCAATACGGCTTCCATGAAAACAACAAGGTTGACGACAACGCGACCTACAACAGCAAGGCCAGCCAATACGCCGGTGCTCGCTTCGGCTACGCAAACGGCCCTCTGGACGTGGCTGTTGCCTACGGCGAATCGACCGTGACCGACGTGTCGGCCCTGAACGGCGCCAAGAACAAGACCGCCAACCTGGGTGCTTCGTACGACCTGGGCGTTGTCAAGCTCTTCGGCGAACTGTCGCGCGTTTCGACCGATTTCAACTCGGTCCAAGCCCTGTACGGTTCGGATAGCGTTGACGTCGACGGCGCTCTGTTGGGCCTGACCGCACCGATCGGCGCTGGCCTGATCCGCGCTTCGGTCTCGACCGTCAAGCTGAAGAACGACAACGGTACCGACCCGAAGGCCAACAAGTACGCCATCGGCTACGTGCACAACCTGTCGAAGCGCACCGCTCTGTACGCTACCGCTGCTTACACGAAGAACAAGGACTCGTTCGGCAACTTCGGCCTGACCGCAACCAGCGGCTACGCTGCTGGCGCTGGCAAGAGCTCGACCGGCTACGACTTCGGTATCCGTCACTCGTTCTGATCCACGGCTGGCGTGAGCCAGCTTTGAATCGAATGTGTAAAAGCCTCCCGGTGAAAGCCGGGAGGCTTTTTTCATGGTCTCTCATCGTGTCGTTTCCGAGGTTTGCCCCATGTCGGGCACGGCCCTTGCTGATATAGCATGTGCTCTTTACAGTTGATCCAGCCTGAATGTTTGCTTTTGTCCTGCGCCGCTTGATTCAGGCCGTGATCGTGATGGTCACTGTCGCGTTCATTTCCTTCCTTCTGTTCCAGTACGTTGGGGATCCCGTCGTCTTCCTGCTCGGGCAGGACGCCAGACCGGAGCAGATTCAGCAGTTGCGCTCTGATCTGGGGCTGGATAAGCCATTTTTCGTACAGTTCTGGCACTTCCTGTCCAATGCGGTGCAGGGAGAGTTCGGACTGAGCCTGCGCCAAGGCGCCAAGGTGTCTCGGCTCATTGGCGAGCGCTTTCCTGCCACCTTCGAACTTGCGATCGTGGCCGCTGTGCTGGCCTTGGTGATCGGCATCCCGATGGGCGTTTACACCGCATTGCGCCGCGGGAGCTTCATGAGCCAGGTGCTCATGACCGTCTCGCTGATCGGCGTGTCGTTGCCGACCTTCCTGATTGGCATCCTGCTGATCCTCATCTTTGCCGTGCATCTGGGCTGGTTCCCCAGCTTTGGCCGGGGCGAAACCGTGCAGTTCGGCTGGTGGACGTCCGGGCTTTTCAAAGCAGATGGCTGGATGCATGTGGTGCTGCCGGCCATCACGCTGGCCATCTTCCAGCTGACGCTGATCATGCGACTGGTTCGCGCCGAGATGCTCGAGGTCCTGCGAACCGATTACATCAAGTTCGCGCGCGCACGGGGCTTGAGCAATCGTGCCATCCATTTCGGGCACGCACTCAAGAACACGCTGGTGCCGGTCATGACCATCACCGGGCTGCAACTCGGCGGCCTGATCGCCTTCGCCATCATCACCGAGAGCGTGTTTCAGTGGCCAGGCATGGGGCTGCTGTTCATCCAGGCCGTGACCTTCGCGGACATTCCGGTCATGGCTGCCTATCTGTGTCTCATTGCTTTGATCTTCGTGGTCATCAACCTGGTCGTTGACCTGCTGTACTTCGCAGTCGACCCGCGTCTTCGTGTCGGCAAGGCGGGAGGCCACTGATGGACGATGTGCGCTGGAAAGTCGGTGGGCGTGCCTTCGCTCACATCGCCGAGTTCCATTCCGAGCTCATCGGTTTGCGCAGAGATCTTCATGCGCATCCCGAGCTGGGATTCGAAGAGGTCTATACCGCCGCCCGGGTGAAGGAAGCCTTGCGCTCTTTCGGTGTCGATGAGATTCACGAAGGCATCGGCAAGACCGGGTTCGTCGCGGTGATCAAGGGCGAATGCGATACGCGCGGCGCGATGATCGGCTTGCGGGCCGACATGGACGCGCTGCCAATGACCGAGCACAACGATTTCAGCTGGAAATCGGCCAAGAATGGCTTGATGCACAGCTGTGGTCACGATGGTCACACGACCATGCTGGTCGGCGCGGCACGCTATCTGGCGCAGACGCGCCGTTTCGACGGCACGGCCGTGCTGATCTTCCAGCCGGGCGAAGAGGGTTACGCCGGTGCGCGCGTGATGATCGAGGACGGGTTGTTCGAGCGCTTTCCGGTGCAGTCGGTCTATGGCATGCACAACTGGCCTTCGATGCGGCCGGGCACCATCGGCATCAACATGGGCGCGATGATGGCCGCCGCCGACCGCATCACCATCGAGGTGACGGGCCGTGGCGGTCACGGTGCGCATGCGTACATGACCGTCGATCCGGTGCTGGTCGCCGCCCACATCATCACCGCGGTCCAGAGCTTGGTCTCGCGCAACGTCCGGCCGATCGACAGTGCGGTCGTGAGCCTGTGCGCCATGCAGGCGGGTGATCTGGGGGCGATGAGCGTCATTCCTGGCAAGGCGACATTGGTCGGCACCGTGCGAACCTTCAGTCCTCAAGTCCAGGACATGGTCGAGCGCCGTCTGCGCGAATTGTGCAGTGGCGTTGCTGCCGGCTTCGGCGCGACTGCCACCGTGCACTACGAGCGCATCTATCCCGCGACGATCAACACCGCACCCGAAGCAGCATTCGCGGCCGACGTGGCCGAATCGCTGGTCGGCGCCAACAGCGTCGACCGCGCGATGGAGCCCAGCATGGGCGCCGAGGACTTCTCGTTCATGTTGCAGGCCAAGCCCGGCGCCTATCTGCGCATCGGGCAGGGCGTGAACGGCGGCGCGGGCAGCGTCTCGCTGCACAACAGCCGCTACGATTTCAATGACGACATCCTGCCGCTGGGCGCTGCGCTGCATGCCAGCCTTGCCGAGCAGGCGATGCCGTTCTTTCAGTCCTGAAGTTTCTTTTCCGAAGCTTTTTTCAACGCAGCCCCTGGAGTCTTTTTCATGAAATTCAAATCCACCGTGGTCGCAGCATCCGTACTGGCTGCGTTGTGCGCCGGGAGCGGCATGGTCAACGCCCAGACGATCCGCATCGCCAACCAGGGCGATTCGTTGTCGCTCGACCCGCATTCGCTGAACGAATCCCTGCAGCTGAGCACCACGGCCAACGTGTACGAGACGCTCGTCGGCCGCAACAAGGACCTGACCGTTGCGCCATTGCTTGCAACCAGCTGGAAGCAGACTTCGGCGACCGTCTGGCGCTTCGAACTTCGCAAGAACGTGCAGTTCCATGACGGCACGCCTTTCACCGCTGACGACGTGCTCTTCAGCTTTGCCCGTGCAGCCGGCGACGGTTCCGACCTGAAGTCGAACACGACCGACATCAAGGAAGTCCGCAAGGTCAACGATCACGTCATCGAGATCGAGACCAAGGGCCCGTTCCCGATCCTGCCGGACGTGATCACCACGCTCATGATCATGAGCAAGAAGTGGTGCGAAGAGAACAAGGCAACCGTGCCTGTCGACCGCCGCAAGGGCATCGAGAACACAGCCTCGTTCAAGGCCAACGGCACCGGCCCGTTCCGCGTGCGCGAGCGCCAGCCCAACGTGCGCACGGTGTTCGTCCGTAACGGCACCTACTGGGGCAAGATCGAAGGCAACGTGCAGGAAGTCATCTTCACGCCGATCGCCAATCCGGCCACTCGCGTGGCGGCTCTCGTGTCGGGTGAAGTCGACGTCATGGAGCCGGTGCCGGTGCAGGACGTGGCCCGCATCAACGCCAGCCCGAATGCGCGCGTGATCGCCGGCCCCGAACTGCGCACCATCTTCCTGGGCATGGACCAGAAGCGCGACGAGCTGCTGTATTCGAGCGTGAAGGGCAAGAACCCGTTCAAGGACAAGCGTGTCCGCCAGGCGTTCTACCAGGGCATCGACATCGTCGGCATTCAGCGCACCGTGATGCGCGGTGCCTCGCGTCCAACCGCGCTGATGGTCGGCCCCGGCATCAACGGCTGGACCGCCGAGCAGGACAAGCGCCTGCCCTACGACGTCGAAGCGGCCAAGAAGCTGCTGGCCGATGCCGGCTATCCGAACGGCTTCGAAGTGACGATGAACTGCCCGAACGATCGTTATGTCAACGACGGTCAGATCTGCCAGGCCGTGGCCTCGAACCTGGCGCGCATCGGCGTGAAGATCAATCTTGCGACCGAAACAAAGGGCACCTATTTCCCGAAGATCTTGCGCCGCGACACCAGCCTCTACCTGCTGGGCTGGACCCCGAGCACCTACGACTCGCACAACGCACTCACCGCGTTGATGGCCTGCCCGGACGACAAGACCGGTTCCGGCCAGTTCAACCTGGGCGCGTACTGCAATCCGAAGGTCGACGAGCTGACCAAGAAGATCCAGTCGGAAACCGACAAGCCCAAGCGCGACGCGATGATCAAGGAAGCCTTCGCGCTGCACACCGACGACGTGGGCCACCTGCCGCTGCATCAGCAGACATTGGCTTGGGGCGTGAGCAAGAAGGTCGAGTTGACGCAGATGGCGGACAACTACATGCCCTTCAAGTGGATGAGCATCAAGCCATAAGCTGACGCACTCTGGGCTTCGCGCACGCCATGCGTGTCGCGTCGCCAATCCCCTGCGGGGACAACGCCAGCGGCCCGGCATGGTCGGGTTCGCGGCGTTTCATGAAAAGGGCTCGGCCCTTGCTTTGATCTCACGATGAACAAAACAATCGCGCGCTGGTTCGACAGCGATGTCGGCTACAGCTTTCGGACCTCTCCCGTCGCCATCGTGGCGGCGGTGATTGCGTTCGCCTGCATCTTCTGCTCGGTGTTCGCCGGCTGGGTGTCGCCGCACAACCCTTTCGATCTGGCGGCGCTGGAACTGAGCGACGCCCGCCTGCCGCCCGCCTGGTATGCCGAGGGCGGCACCAGCAAATACCTGCTCGGCACCGACGACCAGGGTCGCGACATCCTGTCCGCCGTGATCTACGGCGCACGCATTTCGCTGATCGTCGGCGTGGTGTCGGTCGTGCTCTCGGTGGTGGTGGGCGTGGTGTTCGGTCTGCTGGCGGGTTTTCTCGGCGGCTGGCTCGACACCTTCCTCATGCGCCTGTGCGACGTGATGCTGTCCTTTCCACCGATCCTGGTGGCGCTGCTGATCTCCGGCGTCGGCCGCGCACTGTTCCCCGGCGCACATGAGTCGTTGGCCTTTGCCGTGCTGATCATCTCGATCACGCTCACCGGCTGGGTGCAATATGCACGTACCGTGCGCGGCTCCACGCTGGTGGAGCGCAACAAGGAATACGTGCAGGCCGCCCGCGTGACCGGCGTGTCGCCGCTGCGGATCATGCTGAAGCACGTGCTCCCCAACGTGACCGGACCGGTGATGGTGCTCGCGACGATCCAGGTCGCGACTTCGATCATCACCGAGGCCACCTTGTCTTTCCTCGGGCTCGGCGTACCGCCGACCTCTCCGTCGCTCGGCACGCTGATCCGTGTCGGCAACGACTATCTGTTTTCCGGCGAATGGTGGATCACGGTCTTCCCGGGCCTGATGCTGGTCCTGATCGCGCTCAGCGTGAACCTGCTGGGTGACTGGCTGCGCGACGCAACGAACCCGAGGCTGCGCTGATGTCCACGCCATTGCTCGAAGTCCGCAATCTCGTCGTCGAATTTCCCAGCCGGCACGGCACGCTGCGTGCGCTGGACGACATTTCCTTCAGCATCGCGCCGGGTGAAATCCTGGGCGTGGTCGGCGAGTCCGGTGCCGGCAAGTCGCTGACCGGCGCGGCCATCATCGGTTTGCTCGAACCGCCGGGACGCGTGGCGGGCGGTGAGATTCTGCTGGATGGCCAGCGCATCGACAGCCTGTCGCACGACCAGATGCGGCATATCCGCGGCCGCAAGATCGGCGCGATCTTTCAAGATCCGCTGACCTCGCTGAATCCGCTTTATACGGTCGGCCGGCAATTGACCGAAACGATCCGCACCCACCTTCCGGTGACGGCTTCGGAGGCGCGGCGCCGTGCCATCGCGCTGCTGCAGGACACCGGCATTCCCGCCGCCGAGCAGCGCATCGACCATTTCCCGCATCAGTTCTCCGGCGGCATGCGGCAACGCGTGGTCATCGCCCTGGCGCTGGCGGCGGAGCCGAAGCTGATCGTCGCCGACGAGCCGACGACGGCGCTCGACGTGTCGATCCAGGCGCAGATCATTCAACTGCTCAAGCGCATCTGCAAGGAACGCGGCGCCGCCGTGATGCTGATCACGCACGACATGGGCGTGATCGCCGAAACCTGCGATCGCGTCGCGGTGCTGTATGCCGGCCGCGTGGCCGAAATGGGCCCGGTGCACGAGGTCATTCATCAGCCGGCGCATCCGTACACGATGGGCCTGATGGCCGCGATCCCCGACATCGAGGTCGATCGCGAGCGGCTGAACCAGATCGACGGAGCCATGCCACGTCTCAACGCCATTCCGCGTGGTTGCGCCTACAACCCGCGCTGCCCGCGCGTGTTCGAGCGCTGCACGCAGGAGCGCCCCGATCTGATCAATGCCGGCGCGACGCGCGCCGCCTGCTGGCTGCACGATGGGCACGATCCTCATGTCGCCCTGGTGCGTCAGGGAGCTGCAGCATGAGCGCCGTCCCATCTACCGACACGCTGCAGAAGTCCGCGCCGCTGGTCGAGGTCCGTGACCTGGCCAAGATTTTCGACGTGTCCCCGCCGTGGCTCAACCGCGTGCTGGAGCGCAAGCCGCGGCAGTTGCTGCACGCCGTCGACGGCGTGAGTTTCGAGATCGAGAAGGGCAAGACGCTGGCGCTCGTCGGCGAGTCCGGCTGCGGCAAGAGCACGGTCGCGCGACTCATGGTCGGGCTTTATGCGCCGACGCGCGGCGACATGCTGTTCGACAACCGCGAAGCGCATGCCGAGTTCAAGACCCCGGCCGGTCGCGTGCTGCGCCGGCGCATCCAGATGATCTTTCAGGACCCGTATGCGAGCCTGAACCCGCGCTGGATCGTGGAAGACATCATTGGCGAGCCACTGCGTGAGCACGGCATCCTGAGCGGCCGGGCCGCGCTCAAGCAGCGCGTCGGCGAACTGCTGCAGTCGGTCGGCCTGAGCCCGCTCGACATGTCGAAGTATCCGCATCAGTTCTCTGGCGGCCAGCGCCAGCGCATCTCGATCGCGCGGGCATTGGCCACGCAACCTGAGTTCCTGGTCTGCGACGAGCCGACCTCGGCGCTCGACGTCAGCGTGCAGGCGCAGGTGCTCAACATCATGAAGGACCTGCAACGCAAGCAGGGCCTGACCTATCTGTTCATCTCGCACAACCTGGCGGTGGTGCGGCATGTGGCCGATCAGGTCGGTGTGATGTATCTCGGCCGCTTGGTCGAGGTCGCCGACAAGCACAAGCTCTTCGAGTCGCCGCAGCATCCTTACACGCGCATGCTGCTGGATGCGATTCCGCAGATGAAGCACACCGGCCGCTCGCGCACGCCGGTGCAGGGCGAGGTGCCGAACCCGCTGAACCCGCCGACGGGCTGCACCTTCCACCCGCGTTGCCCACATGCCAACGACCGTTGCAAGGCCGAGCGGCCGCCGCTGCAGATGCTGCGCGGTGTGCGTGTCGCCTGCCACGCGGTGGAAGAAGGCCGGATCTAGCGGCCCTGCCGGCTGGGAGGCTGGGACTACTGTTCTTCGCCCCAGGCGAAGCCGTCGCGCGCAATCATTGCGCTCGACGCGCTCGGTCCCCAAGTGCCCGCGGCGTACGGCCGCGGTCCGCCGTCCGACCCCCAGCTGTCGATCAGCGGCTCGACCCAACGCCAGGCCTCTTCCTGTTCGTCGCTGCGCACGAACAGGTTGAGCCGGCCGTCGATCACGTCCAGCAGCAAGCGCTCGTAGGCGCCGACACGTTCGCTGCCGAAGCGCTTGTCGAAGTCCAGGTCGAGCTGCACCGGCGTCAGCGGCTGCACCGCGTCGCTCGCGCCGTTGCTGCGCTTGCGGTTGGTCTGGCCTTGCGCCAGCAGGTGCAGTTCCAGCCCATCCTTCGGCTGCAGGTTGATCACCAGCTTGTTCACCGCGCCGGCCGGCGCGCGGAAGATCGCGTGCGGCGTCGGGCGGAAATTGACTTCGATGCGTGCGTCGCGCGACGCCAGGCGCTTGCCGGTACGGATGTAGAAAGGCACGCCCGCCCAGCGCCAGTTCGCGATCTCGGTGCGCAGCGCGACGAAGGTCTCCGTGCGGCTCTGCGGATCGATGCCGGCTTCTTCGAGATAACCCGGCACGCGTTCACCATAGGCCGTGCCGGCCGTGTACTGGCCACGCACTGCGTGCAGGCCGAGCGTCTCCGGCGTCCACGGCTTGAGCGACCGCAGCACCTTGAGCTTTTCGTCGCGCAGCGCGTCGGCGTGGGCATTGATCGGCGGCTCCATCGCGATCGCGCACACCAGCTGCAGCGCGTGGTTCTGCACCATGTCGCGCAGCGCGCCGGTCTGGTCGTAGAAGGCGCCGCGCTTCTCGACGCCCAGGTCTTCCGCGATCGTGATCTGGATGTTCGCGATGTGCTCGCGGCGCCAGATCGGCTCGAACAGCGCGTTGCCGAAACGCATCGCGAACAGGTTCTGGACCGACGGCTTGCCCAGGTAATGGTCGATGCGGAAGACCTGCTTCTCGTTCAGGACCTTGCCGACGGCTTCGTTGATCGCACGGTTCGATGCGAGATCGTGACCGAGCGGCTTCTCGAGCACGATGCGCGTGCGCGGCGTGTTGAGGCCGGCAGCGGCGATCTGCTCGACCGCTTGCGTGAACAGCGCCGGCGCCGTGGCCACGTACATCACGACCGTGTCGGCATTGCGCGTCTGCAGCAGCTGCGCGAGACGGCCATAGTCCTCGGGCTTCGACAGATCCATGCGCAGGAAGTGCAGCATCGATGCGAACTTCTTGAACTCCTCAGGATTCGGGCGCTTGGCACCTTCGACCGCCTTGAAGCGCGACTCGATCAGTTCGCGGTATTTGTCGTCCGAGAGGTCGTCTCGCGCCACACCGATGATTCGCCCATCTTCGGGCAGGCTGCCATGGCGAAACGCCTGGAACAGCGCAGGCATCAATTTGCGCCACGCGAGATCGCCGGTGCCGCCAAACAGAACAAGGTCAAAACTCATGTCGAAGCATCCCTGGGGTTGTCAAAAAGGTGCCGCGTCCAGCGGCGTCCCCGACTTTAATGCCGTGGAACAATGGAGGCATGAACGTCGTCTTCGATCTCGGTGCCGTGGTCTTCACCTGGGAGCCGGCCGTGCTGGTGCGTACGCATCTCCCCGACCATGCGCCTACGGCAGAGGCCGCATCGGCTCTCAGCCGCGCCATGTTTCACCATGAAGATTGGCAAGCTTTCGATCAAGGCACGCGCCCACTCGATGTCACCTTGCAGCGGATGGCGCAGCGCCTGTCATTGCCGCTGGACCAACTGGACGTGATGCTTGGCAATCTGGGCGAGCGCCTCTTGCCCATCCCCACGACGGTGGCGTTGCTCGAGAGCCTGCGCGCGCAACGTGAGGCGGGCAGCGATCTTCGGCTGTACTTCCTGTCGAACATGCCTTCCCCATATGCACGCGTCCTCGAAAAGTTGCACGCATTCATGGGTTGGTTCGACGGCGGCGTGTTCTCTGCCGATGTGAAATTCATCAAACCCGATCGTGAGATCTATGAACTGCTCGCCGTGCGACATGGGCTGGCACCGGAAGAGACGGTGTTCATCGACGATGCCGCTGCCAATGTGGAAGCTGCGCGAGCGTTCGGGTGGCATGCAATTCATTGCACGCACCCGGCCTCTCTGCCCACCCAGCTGTCGCGTTATTGGCCGGTGAGGACGACCTTGTCGACATCGAATCCCAGCGTGCGCGCGTAGTCCAGTTCGGCGCTCAGCGCTGCTGGCTCCAGCACCGGCGCACGTGAAAGCACCCACAGATACTCACGGTTCGGCGTGCCGACCAGCGCAACCTGGTAGTCGCGGTCCAGCTTGAGGATCCAGTAGTCGGCCCAGACCGCTGGGATCCAGGACAGCCACGACGGCGCAAAGCGCACTTCAAGTCGGCCCGCGCCTGGCAGTCCGGCCACTGGCACCGTACGCGCCGTGCCGACCGCTTCCTCAAAATTACCGTCAGCCAGGATGCAGCGATTGCGCACCTCGATGCTGCCGTCCGCGAGCGGTGTGTACTGCGCAGTCACCGGTCCCGTGCACTGTTTCTGGAACCGGTTCGGCAAGCGCGCCTGCTCGTGCCACATCCCGGCGTAGCGCTTGACGTCGACCGGCGCCACCACCTGAAGCGGTGCGCGCATCAACGGTGCGCCATCGGCAGGGCCCGCAACGACGCGGCGGCGCTTCTTGCGCACCTCGTTCATCGCAAGCAGCGTCAGCGTGCCTCCGACCAAGAAGGCCGCAGCCAGTGTGCCGATAGACGTGCTGCGCGCATGGTCATCGAAAGCGGGTGGCGGGAGCGCACGGTTTTTGCGGGTCGGCATGGGATTCCCTCATGAAGCATGACAAAGCCTGAGGCTAGGTTGCGAGCTGCGCCGAGACCGTCAGTCGTGGACGACACGCAATGTAGTTTTGCAGCGAGATAATGTTTTGCATGAACCAACTCGACGCCCTTCGCCAATGGACCACCGTCGTCGCCGACACCGGTGATTTCCGTCAACTCGCCCAGTTCAAGCCGCAGGACGCGACGACCAATCCGTCGCTCATCCTGAAGGCCGTGCAGAAGGCCGACTACAAGCCGCTGCTCGAAGATGCGGTGAAGAAGCACAAGGGCAAGCCCGTCGACGAGGTCATCGACCGCCTGCTCGTCCGCTTCGGCACCGAGATCCTCACGTTGATTCCTGGCCGCGTGTCGACCGAAGTCGATGCCCGCCTGAGCTTCGACACCGCAGCAACCGTGGCGCGCGCCGAACGCATCGTGGCGCTTTACCGCGCTGAAGGTATCGACACCGAGAAGCGCCTGCTTGTCAAGATCGCCTCGACCTGGGAAGGCATCGAGGCCGCCCGGCATCTGCAGCAGAAGGGCATCAACACCAACCTCACGCTGCTGTTTTCGTTTGCACAGGCGGTGGCTTGCGGCGCCGCCGGCGTCAAGCTGATTTCGCCCTTCGTCGGCCGCATTTACGACTGGTACAAGAAGTCCGCGGGCAGCCAGTGGGACGAGGCCGCGAATGCCGGCGCCAACGACCCCGGCGTGAAGTCGGTGCGGCAGATCTTCGACTACTACAAGAAGCACGGCATCGCGACCGAAGTGATGGGCGCCAGCTTCCGCAACGTGGGCCAGATCGCGGCCCTGGCCGGCAGCGACCTGCTGACCATCAGCCCCGACCTGCTGGCCGAGCTTGCCGCCAGCGACGCGCCGCTGAAGCATGCGCTGGACGCGAAGGCGTCGAAGGACCAGGACATTCCCAAGGTGAGTTTCGA
>JAZKDL010000172.1:10165-15067 GCA_040387575.1 Pseudomonadota bacterium | reverse complement strand
TGGTCGACGAGGTCACGCCGACCGCCAAGATCGCCGGCGCCTGCAACGCGATCCTCCTGCGCCCCGACGGCACGCTGCTGGGCGACCAGTTCGACGGCGCCGGCTTCGTGCGCGGCGTCGAGCGCAAGGGCCGCCTGTTCAAGGGCGAGCGCGTGATGGTGTCGGGCACCGGCGGCGTCGGCTCGGCGATCGCCGCATCGATCGCAGCGGCCGGCGCGGCGGAACTCGCGCTGTTCGACACCAACGACGCATCGGCCAAGGCGCTGGGCGAACGGCTGGTCGCGCACTATCCGCAGCTCAAGGTCAGCACCGGCTCGAAAGACCCGGCCGGCTACGGCATCGTGGTCAACGCGACGCCGCTGGGCATGAAGGACGACGACCCGCTGCCATACGACGTGTCGCGCATCTCGCCCGACGCCTTCGTCGGCGAAGTCGTGATGAAATCGGAATTCACCCCACTGCTGCGCGCCGCCAGGGACAAGGGCTGTGCCGTGCAGGTCGGCACCGACATGCTCTTCGAGATGATTCCGGCCTACCTCGAATTCTTCGGCTTCGGTACGGCCACGCCGGAAGAATTGCGCGCGGTGGCTCAACTCAAATACTAGTTTTCCGCATCACGCCATGAGCATCTTCGACGGCTTTCTTTCCACCCCGCAGGTGCTCGACGCCTTCAGCGACGGCCACTTCGTCGATGCGATGCTTCGCTTCGAGTCCGCGCTGGCGGGTGCCCAGGCGGCGGTCGGGCTGATCCCCGAATCGGCCGCGCATTCGATCGCGAGCAGTTGCAAGGTCGAGCTGTTCGACGTTGCGAAGATCGTGCGCGACAGCGGCCGCGCCGGCAGCGTCGCGATCCCGCTGGTCAAGAGCCTGAAAGAGTCGGTCGCGCTGTTCAACCCCGACGCCTTGCCGCACGTGCACGTGGGCGCGACCAGCCAGGACGTGATCGACACCGCGATGGCGCTGGTCACGCGCGATGCGCTGGCGCATGTCGAGGCCGACCTCGATCGCGCCATCGACGCGCTGCTGCAGCACGCGGCGCAGCATGCCGCCACGCCGGTGCTGGCGCGCACGCTGATGCAGCCGGCGTCGGTCACGAGCTTCGGCTTCAAGTGCGCGGGCTGGGTCGCTCCGCTGGTGCGCAGCCGCGAGCGGCTCCGGGCCACGGCGCCGCATGCGCTGCGCGTGCAGCTGGGCGGCGCGGTCGGCACGCTGGCGCAAATGAAGGGGCAGGGCGCGGCCGTGCGGGCGCGCATGGCCGAGTCGCTCGGCCTCGGCGATCCGGGCGCGACCTGGCACACGCAGCGCGACGAGTGGGTCGCGCTCGGCTGCGAACTCGGCCTGCTTGCCGGCAGCCTCGGCAAGATCGCGCTCGACATCTCGCTGATGGGCCAGTACGAGGTCGGTGAGCTGGCCGAGCCCAGCGAGCCCGGCCGTGGCGGCTCGTCGGCGATGCCGCACAAGCGCAATCCGGTGGCCTCGATGGTCGCGCTGGCCGCCGCGCATCGCGCGCCGCAGCGCGTGGCGGCGCTGCTGGCCGCGATGCCGCAACAGCACGAGCGAGCGCTCGGCGCCTGGCAGGCCGAACTGGCCGAATGGCCGCAGCTGTGGATGGCTGCGCACGGCAGCCTGCATGCGCTGGCGGGCGCCTTGCCGGGCCTGCAGATCGACGCGGCGCGCATGCGCGCGAACATCGACCACCTGCGCAGCGAACTGCCGCAGCAGGCCGCGGACGAGTGGTTCGACCCCGCGCTGGCGGAGCAGATCGCGGCAACGGTGCAGGAACAGGTCGCGGCACTCGGACATCGCTGGGCTGCCCTGCGCGGCGCAGGGGCTTCACGCAAAATCGGTGCACCTTCCGCCACCGAAAGCTCTTCCTGATGAATGAAAGTACGCCGCCCGCTTCCGAGTACGAGGCCGGCCTCGTCAATCGCCGCCGCGTGCTCGGCGACGCCTGGGTCGACAAGTCGCTTGCCAACCGCAACGGCTTCAACGCCGAGTTCCAGGAACTGATCACCCGCCACGCCTGGAACGACATCTGGGGCCGCCCCGCGCTGGGCGACAAGACGCGCCGCTTCATGGTGCTGTCGATGATGCTCGGCATCCACGCGTATGAAGAGTTCGCGATGCACGTGCGCGCCGCGCTCGACGGCCCGCCCGAGTCGCGCCTCACCCCCGACGACATCAAGGAAGTGATCATGATGTCGGCGATCTATTGCGGCGTACCGGTGGCGAATCACGCCTTCGGCATCGCCACCGGCATCCTCCGCGAAAAAGGCCTGCTGGAACCAGCCAAGTGAGCGGCCCGGCCGCCTCGCGCCGCGCCGACGGAATCTCTTTCGCGTTGCTGCTGCCGCTGCTGCTCGCGGCCCAGCCAGTGGCCACCGACAGCTACCTGCCAGCGCTGCCCGCCATCGCACGCGAGCTCGGCGCGGTCAGCGCCACGCTCACCTTCTTCGTTCTCTGCTTCGGCCTGGGCCAGTTGCCCTGCGGACCGCTGGCCGACCGCTTCGGTCGCCGGCCGGTGCTGCTCACAGGGCTGGCCTGCTACGCGCTGGCGGCCTTCGGCTGCGTGATCGCGACCAGCGTGCCGATGCTGGTCATCTGCCGCGGGTTGCAGGGCTTTGCGATGGCGGCCGTGCTGGTCTGCGCGCGCGCTGCGGTGCGCGACCTGTATCCGGCGCACGAAGGTCCGCACGTCATGGCGCGCGGGCTGACCGGCCTCGGCGTGGTGGCGCTGGTGGCGCCGCTGGCCGGCGCGGCGGCCGTGCAATGGGGCGGCTGGCGCTGGGTGCTGGGCGGCATGGGGTTGTATGCCGCCGTGCTCTGGGCGCTGTGCGTGCGCTATTTCCACGAGACGCTGGCGCCGGCCGCCGTCGGCGCCGCGAAGGGGCCGCAGGGCAGCCTGCGCGAGGTGTTCGCAAGCCAGCGCTTCCGCGCCTGGGCGTCCGTCGCCGCATCGACTTACGGCGGCATCTTCTGTTTCCTGCTGTTCTCGCCGATGGTCTACATCGACTACCTGGGCTTCTCGCCCGCGATGTACGGCTGGATTCCCGCGGGCGGCTCGTTGATCTATGTGTTCAGCACGACGATGTGCCGGCGCCTGCTGCGCCGCTTCGGTCCGGTGGGCACGGTGCAGATCGGCGCGCTCTTGAGCATCAGCGGGCCGACGCTCCAGGCGCTGGGCTGCTGGCTGCTGCCGATGAGCGCCTGGCCGCTCCTGCTCGGGCATGCGGTGTTCGTGCTCGGCCACGGCATCCACCAGCCCTGCGGCCAGGCCGGCGCGGTCGGCGACCTGCCGCATCTGGCCGGACGCGCGGTATCGTGGTCGGGTTTCTGGATGATGCTGGTCGCGTTCGTGGTGGGCCAGATCGCCGCGGCCTTCGTCGGGCCGGACAACAGCAGCGGTGCCTGGCCCATGGTCGTGCCGATGTGGCTGGCCGGCGTGTCGCTGGTGCTCATCGCTTTTTTCTGGCTGCCGCGCCTGCATGCGCCGCGCCTTCAACAACGAAAGGACACATCCTCATGATCCATCTGAACGTCATCCGCGAAGGGCAGGGCCCGATCGTCGTGCTGAGCCACGCGCTGGGTTGCGACCTGCACATGTGGGACGCCGTTGCCGAACGGCTCGCCAAGGCGCACACGGTGATTCGCTACGACCACCGCAACCATGGTGCGTCCGAGCGCGTGCCCGGCGCCGTGAGCATGGAAACATTGGCCGAAGATGCAGCCGAGCTGATCGCGCGCGAGGCCACCGAGCCGGTGCATTTCGTCGGCCTGTCGATGGGCGGCATGACCGCGCAAGCGCTGGCGCTGCGCCATCCGGCGCTGCTGAAGGACGTGGTGATCGCCAACTCGTCGTCGCACTATCCGGACCAGGCACCCTGGGTTGCGCGCGCGGCACGCGTGAAGGCCGATGGCGTGGCCGCCATCGCGGCCGGCGCGGTCGAGCGCTGGCTCACGCCGGCGTGGGCCGCCACGCCGGAAGGCACGGCCGCCGCCGCGGCGCTGCACAAGACGCTGGTGGCGACCGATGCGGACGGCTACATCGCCAGCTGCAATGCGGTCGCTGCGATCGATTTCCGCGAGAGCAACCGCCGCATCGCGGTGCCGACGCTGGTGATCGCCGGCACGCAGGACCTGGCAACGCCGCTGTCCATGTCGGAGCAGATGGTCGCCGCGATCCCGGGCGCGAAGCTCGCGACCATCGACGCGGCGCATGTGAGCGCGGTCGAGCGGCCGGACGAATTCGTCGAACTGCTCATCAACTTCTGGAGAGGCTGACATGACCACCCGTTTGAAGATCGATTTCGTCTCCGATGTTTCCTGCCCGTGGTGCGCCATCGGCCTCACGTCGCTGGAGGCTGCCCTGCAGCGCGTGGCGCCCGACGTCAGTGCAGAGCTGCATTTCCAGCCCTTCGAACTCAATCCGCAGATGGCGCCGGAGGGCGAGGACACGGTCGAGCATCTGACCCGCAAATACGGTATTTCGGAAGAGCAGGCCAGCGCCAACGGCGAGGCGATCCGGGCGCGCGGCGCGGCGGTCGGCTTCGACTTCGGGGCGGGCAAGCGCAAGCGCATCTGGAACACCTTCGACGCGCATCGCCTGCTGCATTGGGCCGAGCTGCAAGGCGAGGCTGTGCAGACCGCACTGAAGAAGCGCCTGCTGAAGGCGTACTTCACCGATGGCGACAACCCGTCGGACGTCGAGCTGCTGGTGCGTGCCGCCACCGATGCCGGTCTCGATCCAGTGCGCGCCCGCGAGATCCTCGCGAGCGACGAATATGCAACCGAGACCCGCGAGCGCGAGCGCATGTACACCGACGCCGGCATTCATTCGGTGCCGGCGATCATCATCAACGACCGGCACCTGATCTCTGGCGGCCAGCCGGTCGAGGTGTTCGA
>JAZKDL010000172.1:0-10065 GCA_040387575.1 Pseudomonadota bacterium | reverse complement strand
GGGTTGAGCAGGCCGGCGCGCCGATTGCCTTGGTGCGCGGCCTGCAAAGGAGAGTCGATGAACCCGTCATCCGAACGCACTTCGGGCCTTGCGGCCGTCCGTGCCGGGGCCTTGCGGCGCGCGGCGATCGTCTGTGGCGCGCTGGTGCTCGGGGCTTGCGCGATCGCACCGGGCTTCGGTCCGGTCACGGCGCCCAAGGTGTCGGCGCCCGACGAAGCATCGCAGCGGCGCTGGCTCGACCGCGTGAGCTGGGGTGGCAATGCCAGCGGCGCGGCGCAGTTGGCGACGCAGGGGCTGCCGGCCTGGCTGGGCGCACAGCTCCATCCGCGCCCGGATTCGCACGGTGCGCGAGATGCGCTGCCCGTCGCGGCGCAGGCGCAGATCGATGCCATGGCCATCTCGCGCGTGCCGGTCGATGCGCTGATGCGTTCGCTCGATGCCGAGCGCAAGGCGGCTGACGCGCAATCCGACGAAGACACCAAGAAGGCAGCGCGGCAGGCCTATCAACAGCGGCTGAACCAGCTGGCGCGCGAGTCGCAGCAACGGTTCGTGTTGCGTGCGCTGTATTCGCCGAACCAGCTGCAGTCGCAGATGACCTGGTTCTGGATGAACCATTTCAACGTCGACACGCGCAAGGACAACATCCGCGGGATGGTCGGCGACTACGAGGAAAGCGCGATCCGGCCGCACGCGCTGGGCCGCTTCCGCGACCTGCTGGGCGCCACGCTGCGCCATCCGGCGATGCTGCGCTATCTCGACAACGCGCAGAACGCGGCGAACCGCATCAACGAGAACTACGCTCGCGAACTGATGGAGCTGCACACGCTGGGCGTGGGCAGCGGCTATTCGCAGGGCGACGTGCAGGAGCTGGCGCGGGTGCTGACCGGCGTCGGCGTCACGTTGCGTGATCCGACCGAGCCGCCGCCGAAGCTGCGGCCGGCGCTGCAGGGCGACTATGTTCAGAAGGGGTTGTTCGAGTTCAATCCCGGCCGGCACGATTACGGGCCAAAGACATTGCTCGGTCAGCCAATGACGCAGCACGGTCTGGCCGAGGTCGACGAGGCGCTCGACCGCCTGGCGCGTGCGCCGGCAACCGCGCGCTTCATCTCGAACAAGCTTGCGGTGTACTTCGTTGCCGATACACCGCCGCTGGCGCTGGTCGACCGAATGGCTGCGACCTTCCAGAAGAGCAATGGCGACATTGCCGCGGTGCTCTCGACGATGTTCGAGTCGCCCGAGTTCACTGCCTCGCTCGGGCAGAAATTCCGTGATCCGGTGCACTACGTGCTCGGCAGCGTGCGGCTCGCCTACGACGACCGCGTGGCGCTCAACGTGAACCCGATGCTCGGCTGGATCAACCGGATGGGCGAGGGGCTCTACAACCATCAGACGCCCGAGGGCTATCCACTCACGCGGGCGGCCTGGTCGAGCGCGGGCCAGATGGCCACGCGCTTCGAGATCGCCCGCGCGATCGGTGCCAACGGCGCCGTGCTGTTCCGCACCGATGACAAGGCGCCGCTGGAGAAGCCGCCGTTCCCTGCGCTGGCCGAATCGAACGCAGTGAAGGTCGCGCTGCCTGCATTGGGCGCGGGCACGCGCGAGGCGCTCGCCCAGGCGAAGACGCCGCAGGACTGGAACACCTTCCTGCTCGCCTCGCCGGAATTCATGCACCGCTGAACGCAACGTAAAGCGCAGAACGCAAAGCGCCGCGCTGCATCGAAGCCTGGAACGCTCACATCGAAGGACATCGCCATGCAACGCCGTGACCTGCTCAAACTCTTCGCCGCCGCGCCGCTTTCCGGTGCCGCCGGCCAGCTCATCGCCGCACCGGCGGCCGATGGCGCCAAGCTGCTCGTCGTCTTCCTGCGCGGCGCCTACGACTGCGCCAACCTGCTGGTGCCGATCAGCGGCGAGGCGAGGGCGTTCTACGAGGCCTCGCGACCGACCATCGCCGTGCCGCTGCCCGGCCAGCCCAACGGCGCCATCGCGCTCGACAACCAATGGGGCCTGCATCCCGCGCTGGCCAACACGGTCATGCCGCTGTTCGAGAAGCAGCAGGCGTCGTTCATTCCCTTCGCCGGCACCGACGACCTCACGCGCAGCCACTTCGAGACGCAGGACTCGATCGAGCTTGGCCAGGCGCTCGACCGCAGCCGCGACTACCGCTCGGGCTTCCTGAACCGGCTGGCCGGCGTGCTCGGCGGCGGGCCGCTCACGGACGTGTCGCCGATCGCCTTCACCGACCAGCTGCCGCTGTCGATGCGTGGCGATGCGAAGGCCGCCAACATGGCACTGGCTTCGGTCGGCCGCCCGGGCATCGATGAACGGCAAGCGCAGATCATCGAGTCGATGTACCGCAACACGCCGCTGGCCGCGCAGGTCAGCGAAGGCTTCAAGGTGCGCAACGACGTGATGGCCGCGGTCAAGGCCGAGATGGAAGGCGCCAGCCGCAACGCGATGAGCGCCAAGGGCTTCGAGCTGGTCGCGCGCCGCATGGGCAACCTGATGCGCGAGCGCTTCGACCTGGGCTTCGTCGATGTCGGCGGCTGGGACACGCACGTGGGGCAGGGTGGTGGCACCGGCTATCTCGCCAACCGACTCGAGGAACTCGGGCGCGGCGTGGCTGGCTTTGCCGAGGAGATGGGCGACGGCGCCTGGCGCGACACCGTGGTGGTCGTCATCAGCGAATTCGGCCGGACCTTCCGGGAGAACGGCAACAAGGGCACCGACCACGGACACGGCACGGTGTACTGGGTGCTGGGCGGCGGGTTGTCTGCGAAGGCGGGTGGCCGGGTGGTCGGCGAACAGGCGGCGGTGTCGAAGGCCGGCCTGTTCCAGGACCGGGACTATCCGGTTCTCAACGAATACCGGTCGGTGTTCGGCGGGTTGTTCGCTCGGATGTACGGGCTGACGCCTGCGCAGCTCGATCGGATCTTTGCGGGGGTCAAGCCGCGGGATCTGGCGCTGGTTTGAGGCTCGGCTACCAGCCCTCCGGCAGGTCCCCGTTGTCGCGGTCGTCGTTGCCTGACAGCCGTCGATAGTCATTCGTGGGCATGAAGGCAAACAGCACCGCCAGCACCGCGGTGATCGCTACCGGAATCAGGCTTCCCTTGGCCTGCCAGGCCATGGCAGCCGTGAGTCCCGCAACGGCCAGCCAGCGCAAGCTGAAGTCGCGCAGGCCGCGCTCCAGGGCCCGTCGCATGCCGGCGAACGTGATGGTCAGCACGAGTGCGCCGATCACGAGTGCCGCAGCCCCCGTCACGCCGTGGATCAGCGTCTCGCTGCCGAAGAAGTTGGTCACCGCGACGGTACCGGCCAGCGCCGCAAGACCCGCGGAACACAGGCGCATGGCGCGCCAGCGGTATGCCGCAAAACCAAGCAACACGACCATGACTGCGAAGCCGCCGATCTCGTAGACCGTCAGCCGCGCCGCTTTTGCGCCGTCGGGCAAGTCGATCGAGCTGCGAGCAAAGACCAATGGGGTGGCCGCGACTTCGGGCCTTTCCGCC
The DNA here is from genome assembly GCA_040387575.1 of Pseudomonadota bacterium. Classification (GTDB taxonomy): domain Bacteria; phylum Pseudomonadota; class Gammaproteobacteria; order Burkholderiales; family Burkholderiaceae_C; genus Variovorax. Next base: position 6,556 of record JAZKDL010000172.1, on the reverse strand, counting down.
AACGGGCCGCCGAGTTGTGCGGCCAGGGCATCGATGGCCGCATCGATGGCGCTGAAATAATCGTCGTCGCTCAGTAACGGCTTGACCTGCTCGTCTGCAATTCTTGTCGCCAGCGCATCGCTCACCCGGGCGTCCAGCCCACGGCCGACCTCGATGCCCATGCGTTGTTGTTCGACGGCAACCAGCAGCAACAGTCCGTCGTCCTGCCCGTTGGTACTTTGCGCCCAGCGATCGAAGACGACCGAGGCGTACCGATCGATGGGTTCGGAACCCACGCTTGGCATGATCAGCACGGTGGGATGGATGCCGCGCTGCGCCTGGAAGTCCGCCAGCTTGTAGTGGATGCGAGCGGTTTGCGCGGGATCGAGCACGTTCGCCAGATCGGTCAGAGGGGCTTGCAGTGCGGGGATCGCAACCGCGTCGCCGGGCCGCGCATGTGCCGCAGTGGCGGCGAGCAATCCAAGTGCCCACCAGACAAGCACGACGATGAGGTGCGGCAGGCGACCGGCATCAACTGGCTTGGAGTGGGCAAGTGCAAACAATTGCATGAAGTCCATCGTAGCTACGGTTTACATGTCCGCGCGTCAGTAAAAGCCGTACGGAACGCTTTTTTTCCGAGCGCTGTCATGTGCTTGGAACTTTCAGTTAAAGCAACTGCGCGCTCTTCGCACAGGTGTCACAAAACGAATGCAATGCAACGGGATGCGGGCATCTTTTTCATCGGCCAACGGGCCGCCCCGCCGCGTCGATGTCAGCTTCAGGTCGGCTCGGTCGCGCCACAATGCGCCGCACCGCACATTCCCCCTGCCGAACGAGCCCCACCATGTCCGAACCTCGCTACCTTCCGCGCCAGGCCGTCGCGTCCGGCGGCAACCGCTGGGACTGGGCATTGCTGCCACTGGTGCTGGCCGTGCTGTTCGCGTTGGCGTACGGCGGCTCACAGATGGCGCGGCCGTATCAGCTGGGCGAAACGTTGCCGATCAGCCTCGACCCGTGGATGCTTCCGTACTACCTGCTGCGGACCACATTGCGCATGTTCCTGGCGCTCGGCGCATCGCTGTTGTTCGCCTGCGTGTTCGCGGCATTGGCGGCCAAGTACCGCGCGGCGGAACGCGTGCTGGTCCCGATGCTCGACATCCTGCAGTCGATCCCGATCCTCGGCTTTCTGTCGATCACGGTCACCGGTTTCATCGCGCTGTTCCCCGGCAATCTGCTGGGCGTGGAGTGCGCGGCGATCTTCGCGATCTTCACGTCGCAGGCCTGGAACATGGCCTTCAGCCTGTACCAGTCGCTGCGCACCGTGCCGTCCGAATTGCGCGAAGCCGCGGCCGTGTTCCAGCTGTCCGGGTGGCAGCGCTTCTGGCGGCTCGAGATGCCGTTCGCGATGCCGGGCCTGCTCTGGAACATGATGATGTCGATGTCCGGCGGCTGGTTCTTCGTGGTGGCGTCCGAAGCCATCGCGGTGTCGAACCAGAGCATCAAGCTGCCGGGTGTGGGCTCGTACATCGCGATGGCGATCGAGGCGCGCGACCTGGGCGCCATCGGCTGGGCCATCGGCGGCATGCTGGTCGGCATCGTGCTGTACGACCAGTTGTTCTTTCGCCCGCTGATCGCCTGGGCCGACCGCTTTCGTTTCGAGGAAGGCAGCAGCGAGGACGCGCCGCGTTCGTGGCTGCTGACCTGGCTGCGCCGCACCGAACTGCTGCAGCGCGCCGGCGAGCTGGCCGGCCATGTGCTCGAACGCGCGCTGCTGTGGTTCCGGCTCGACCACGACGGCACATCGATCAAGGCCCGCCCGCGCACGCCCGACTGGCGGCTCGAGCGCGCATGGGACGCGACGCTCGCCGCCACCGTGCTGCTGGCCGTGATCTGGCTGCTGCGCTTCATCCACACCGAGGTCGGCTGGGCCGAGGTCGGCCATGTCTTCGTGCTCGGGCTCTACACGATGGTGCGGGTGCTGGTGCTGATCGCGCTGGCCGCAGTGGTCTGGGTGCCGATCGGCGTCTGGATCGGCATGAACCCGCGCTGGTCCGGCCGGCTGCAGGGCGTGGCGCAGTTCCTCGCGGCCTTTCCGGCGAACCTGATGTTCCCGGTGGCCGTGCTGTTCATCGTGCGCTGGCAACTGAACCCGAACGTGTGGCTCGCGCCGCTGATGGTGCTCGGCACGCAGTGGTATCTGCTCTTCAACGTGATCGCCGGCGCGTCGAGCGTGCCGACCGAGCTGCGCTATGCCGCGAGCAACCTGGGGCTGAGCGGATGGCTGAAATGGCGCCGCTACCTGCTGCCGGCGGTGTTCCCGAGCTTCGTCACCGGCGCCATCACGGCCAGCGGCGGATCGTGGAACGCGAGCATCGTGGCCGAGTACGTGACCTGGGGCGACACCACGCTGCAGGCCGCGGGCCTGGGCAGCTACATCGCCCACATGACCGCCATCGGCGACTTCCCGCGCATCGCGCTGGGCATCGGCGTGATGTGCGTGTTCGTGATGGGCATGAACCACTTCGTCTGGCGTCGGCTCTACGAGTTGGCCGAGAGCCGGATGCACATCTGATGCGCGGACAGCAGCGCAAGGAAGACGCATGACCGAACTGATCGTTGAACTGCAGGGCGTGGGCAAGTCCTTTCGCTCGGCCGATGGTGCCGCGCGCTCCGTATTGGAAGGCGTGGACTTCCGGCTGGCCGAAGGCGAGATCGTCGCGCTGCTGGGCCAGTCGGGCTCCGGCAAGTCGACGCTGCTGCGCATCCTGGCCGGGCTGATCGGCGTCGATGCGGGCAGCGTGCGCTACCGCGGCCAGCCGCTGTACGGGCCGGCGCGGGGCATCGCCATGGTGTTCCAGTCCTTCGCGCTGTTCCCGTGGCTCACGGTGCAGCAGAACGTCGAACTGGGGCTGGAAGCGCGCGGTGTCGCGCGTGTCGAGCGGGCACGCCGCGCATCGGCCGCGATCGATCTGATCGGCCTTGCGGGCTTCGAGGGCGCGTTGCCGCGCGAGCTCTCGGGCGGCATGCGCCAGCGCGTGGGCATCGCGCGCGCGCTGGTGGTCGAGCCCGAGGTGCTGCTGATGGACGAGGCCTTCTCCGCGCTCGACGTGCTGACCGGCGAGCGGCTGCGCGACGACATCCTGCAACTGTGGGACGGCGGCACGATGCCGACCAAGGCGATGCTCGTGGTGTCGCACAACATCGAGGAGGCCGTGCTGATGGCCGACCGCGTGCTGATCTTTGCGAGCAACCCGGGCCGCGTGCGTGCCGAGCTGCCGATCACGCTGCCACGGCCGCGCGACGTCGACAGCCTGGAGGTGCGCGCGTTGATCGACGAGGTCTATGCGCTGATGACGGCGGGCGCATCCGCTTCGGGCAAGGCGCGTGGCGAACCGCAACACCTGCACCTGGCCGATCGTTTGCCCGATGCCGACGTCGACCGCATGGAAGCGCTGCTCGAGATGCTGGTCGAGGACGATCGCGAGGGCCGTGCCGACCTGCCGCAACTCGCCGAAGAGGCCGAACTGGCCGACCACGAGCTGTTGCCGCTGGCCCAGGCGCTGGCGTTGCTTGGCTTTGCGACGCTGGCCGATGCCGACCTTCATCTGACCGAGCTCGGGCGCTGCTATGTGTCGGGCGCGCACACGCTGCGCCAGCAACTGTTCGGCCAGCAGCTGCTGGCGCACGTGCCGCTGGCCGCGCACATCCGCCACAGCCTGGAGCAGGCGCCTTCCGGCGAACTGGCGCAGGAGCCCTTCCTGCAGTTGCTGCACGAGCGCCTTGAAGCGCCGGTGGCCGAGCGCGTGCTGCGCACGGCGATCGAATGGGGGCGCTATGGCGAGGTGTTCGAGTACGACTTCCACACCGGGCTCATTCATCTGCCTGCGGGCGACCCGGCCGCGGCCGCATCGGCAGGCTGAGCCGGCACCTTCAGGAAGCAGGCCTCAGGACTTGTCGGCCGACGGATGCTGTTCGATGCCTTGCGCGTCGAGCAGGTAGCGGTCGCGCGTGCGGATGTAGTAGCTCGCACCGAAGCGCGCCACCGGAAAGTAGTTCTCCAGCCGGACGCGCCAGGTGTCGGTGTCGATCAGCTCGTCGCGCGCATGCATCCAGCGCACCTGGCCGATGAAGACCTGGCGGCTGGTGGTTTCCATCGTTTCGAACAGCGTGCATTCGAAGGCGACCGGCGCTTCGGCGATGCGCGGCGGCGCCACGAACTTGCTCGGCAGCGACGTGAAGCCGACCACGTCGAGCTCGCTCACATGCGGCGGATGCTGCACGCCGCACTGGTCCATCTGCCAGGCGATCGGCTCATCGGCGATGTGCACCACGAACTCGCCGGTGCGCACGATGTTGTTGGCCGTGTCCTTCAGCGATTCGTCGCTGCGGCGGTTCAGGCTGATCATCACGATCGGCGGCTCCTCGCCGACCATGTTGAACATGCTGAAAGGTGCGGCGTTGACCGTGCCGTCCGGACCGAGCGTGGTGACCAGCGCGACCGGGCGCGGCACGATCAGGCTGGCCATGAGCTTGTAGCGCTGGTATTCGGTGAGGGTGGCGAAGTCGATGTCCATGGTGTGTTCGGGCAGGTGGCCGCGCATCTCACACGGCGTTACCGCGGCGTGGGCCGCGATGGTTTCAAATGGCGTGCGGCAGTGGCGCCGCCTCAGCAGAAAAGGACATCACATGCCCCGGGACGACTCAGCAGATTTCAGGCCAGGCACGCGGCGCGCGGGCGGTTCGTCGATGGCGCCGGTCGTCATTGCGGTGATTGTCGCGCTGGCCGGTGCCGGCTGGTGGTACTGGTCGAAGCAGCAGGCCGCTGTCGCGCCGCCGGTGGCCGCCGCCCCGACGACACCTGCCGCACCGCCGCAAGCGCCCGCCGCGCCCGCACCGACAGGCCCGCAGAACCTGGTCGACGGCCTGGCCGCCCCGGAGCCCGCTTTGCCGCCATTGGCCGAGGCCGATTCGCGGGTGGCGTCCGCGCTCGCGGAGCTGCTGGGCAGCAAGCCGGTCGCGTCCTTCCTGCAGATCGACGGCTTCGTGCGCCGCTTCGTCGCCACGGTCGACAACCTTTCGAACGCCCAGGCGCCTTCGCGCATCTGGCCGGTGCAGGCGGCGCCGCAGCGTTTCGCGGTGCGGGGTGGGGGAGAGGCGCAGACCATCGATCCGGACAACGCATCGCGCTACACGCCCTTCGTGCTCTTCGCCGAGTCCGTCGACCCTGCGCGCGCCGCGGCGGTCTATGCGCGGCTCTATCCGCTGTTCCAGCAGGCGTATGAAGAGCTTGGCTATCCGGGCCGCTACTTCAACGATCGGCTCGTCGGCGTGATCGACCATCTGCTGCAGGCGCCCGAACCTGCAGAGCCGCCGCGGGTGGCGCTGACCGAGGTGAAGGGCGAGAACGGCGAGCCCCTGGCGTTGACGCGTCCCTGGGTGCGCTACGAGTTCGTCGATCCGCAACTCGAATCGCTGTCCAGCGGCCAGAAGATGATGGTGCGGGTCGGGCTCGTCAACGAGCGCCGGCTCAAGACGAAGCTGCGTGCGTTCCGTGCGCAGGTGGCGACGGGCGCTGTGCTGAAGAAGCCGCAGTAGGCGCGAGCGCCGCAGCCGCGCCGGTCGCCACGACTGCAATCGCGCGCGATTCCGTTGCATGCGATTGGCCGCGGCCTACATCAGTCGCGCGCCGGCGCCGTTATTCATGGGCTTTTGGACCGGGAGATCCACTGCCATGGAAACCACGAAGACAGATTCGATCGTCGACAAGCTGCGCAACCTCGATCAGAACCGCCCCGACTTTCCGGGCGAGCACCTGATCGTGCTCGGCATCGGCGTGTTGCTGCTGATGGCCGCCAACCGCAACCGCAGTTTTCTGGGCCGCACGCTGGCCGGCATGGCCGGCAGCGCTTTCATCGGCCGCGCGGCGAGCGGTACCGGCGGCGTTGCGCGTGTGGTGCAAGCGGTGACTGGGCGCCGCTTCTGAACGGCGACGCGACACCGCCGACCCGTCAGGCCGCTTCGTCCGCGTAGGCGCTGACCGGCAGGCAACTGCAGAACAGGTTGCGGTCGCCATACACGTTGTCGACGCGGCCGATCGGCGACCAGTACTTGCCCTGCTTCAGCGCCTCCAACGGGAAGGCACCGAGTTCGCGCGAATACGGATGCGTCCATTCGTTCGACAGCAGGCTGGCCGCCGTGTGCGGTGCATGCTTGAGCGGGTTGTCGTCCTTCGGCCAGACGCCTTCCTCGACGCGCCGGATCTCGCCCCGGATCGCGATCATCGCGTCGATGAAACGGTCGAGTTCGGCCAGCGGTTCGCTCTCGGTCGGCTCGACCATCAGCGTGCCGGGCACCGGGAAGCTCAGCGTCGGCGCGTGGAAACCGTAGTCGATCAGCCGCTTGGCGACGTCTTCGGCCGTGACGCCGCTCGTGTCCTTCAGCGGCCGCAGGTCGAGGATGCATTCGTGCGCGACGTGGCCGTTGGCGCTGGCATACAGCGTCGGGTAATGGTCGCGCAGCCGGGCGCTGATGTAGTTGGCGCTGAGGATCGCGGTCTCGGTGGCCGCCTGCAGCCCGG
>JAZKDL010000171.1:0-1870 GCA_040387575.1 Pseudomonadota bacterium | reverse complement strand
GGCTGGCCCATGCTGCGCGACAGCTCGTTGAGCACGTTGGTCAGTCGCACCCAGCCATTCAGGAAGTCGAGGAACCGCATCGCGTCGGGATGCTCGGGCTGCCAGAGATCGGTGGGCTCGAACAGGTCGCTCGCCAGTTCGACGTTCTGCGCGTCCACGCCGAAGCTCATCGCCGTGTCGGCCGTATCGGCCATGTGCAGGTAATGCGCCCAGGTCTCGGCCCAGTCTTCCCATGGATGCGAGCTGGCATAGCTGGTGACGAAGCGGTTGGCCCAGTCCGGCGGCGGACCGTTCTCATAGTGCGTGCGCAATGCGGTCGCGTAGTCGGCCCGCTCATCGCCGAACAGTGCGCGGAAGTCGTCGATCCATGGCGTCGGGAACACCAGCAAGTCCCAGTAGTAGTGACCGATCTCGTGGCGGAAGTGGCCGACCAGCGTGCGATAGGGCTCGCGCATCTCGGCGCGGATGCGCTCGCGCACCGCGTCTTCGGCCTCTTCCGCGTTGAGCGTGATCACGCCCTGCTCGTGGCCGGTGAGCACATGCGGACCGCCCGGCAGGTTGCTGAGGAAGTCGAAGGCCAAACCGTGCACCGGATCGCCCAGGCGCGAGACGACCGGCAATCCGAGTGCCAGCAGTTGTGAGATCAGGCGGCGCTTGGCCTGTTCGAGCTTGCGCCAGAGGATGCCGTTGCTCTCGATCGACAGGTCAGGAATGGTCCGCGTGACGCTGCACGAAAGGCAATAGCCGGGCGACAGTCCGTCGGTATGGTGAAGGGTCGGGTCATCGGGCCCATCGCCATCGCGCGGCGCAGGCACCATCCAGTTGCAGCCGGCAGCGGTGAGAAAGTTGGCGCAGCGGCGCCATGCTTTGCCTTCGGTGTCGCCGTACACGGTGAAGGTATCGGGCTCCGCGTCCTGATGCTCGGCCGGCGCCAGCGGCACGACGCCCAGGCTGTCGATCACGTAGCCGAGTGGTGTGCGGCAGGCCAGGCATTGGCTGTTGCCGAGGAACACGGGCCGGCCGCACTGGCATTGGTACGCACGGCTGATGGTCGGCGCGCGAAGGTCGGCGGCAAGCGACTGGCTGTCCTCGGGCGCCACGTCGATCGTGTTCATGGCGTTGTCGGCTTGCGGCGTGGACACGGTGTTGTCTGCGAGGGTTGAATCCATGGTCTGCTCGTTGTTCTCGGATGGCATCGGTAAAGTCCCGGACCTGACCGGGACTGACTTGGCCCGCGGGCCGATGGTGACAGCCGCAGGATTCTCCCGGCCGCTTTTTGCGACAGCGGGCGACAAAAGCCCGATATCCTTGTAGGACTGACCGACGAGACCGGCCGCACCGAGCTCCTCGCGCGCCCCACACGCCTCCGCATCCCCATGACATCACCACCCACGCAGACCCTCGCGAGCCGCTACGGCGAGCGTTATCGCTGGCTCCTGCTGCTGTCCGTGATGGTCGGCACGATGGCGTCGATCATGTCCTCGACCATCGTCAACGTCGCGATCCCCGGCATGAGCCAGCACTTCTCGCTGGGCCAGGAGCGCGCGCAATGGGTGAGCTCCGGCTTCATGGTCGCGATGACGGTCTCGATGCTGACCACGCCCTGGCTGCTCGGCCGCTTCGGCTACCGGCGCACCTATGTCGGCACGATGCTGCTGCTGCTGGCCGGCGGCATCGCGGGTGGCCTGGCCACAGATTTCGCGCTGGTGCTGGCCGCGCGCGTGGCCGAAGGGCTGGCCGCGGGCGTGGTGCAGCCCATCCCGGCCATCATCATCCTGCGCGCCTTCGCACCGCACGAGCAGGGGCGCGCCAGTGGCATCTTCGGCATGGGCGTGGTGCTGGCGCCGGCCATCGGGCCGAGCATCGGCGG
>JAZKDL010000170.1:0-3020 GCA_040387575.1 Pseudomonadota bacterium | reverse complement strand
ACCATGAGACAGCCTTCCGCCACCCCTCCCGCCGCCGGGCTCATGCTGGCGGTGCTGGCCAGCGCCTTCATGCTGAGCCAGGCCTATCGCACCATCGCCGCCATCCTCGCGCCGCCGCTGCAGGCCGAATTCGGCCTGTCGGCGCAGGCGCTCGGTGTGTTCGCCGGCGCCTTCCATTTCTCGTTCGGCGCGCTGCAGCTCTTCATGGGCATCGGCATCGACCTGCAAGGCCTGCGGCGCACCGTGCTGACCGCGTTTCCGATGGCGATCGTGGGCTCGGTGCTGTCGGCGCTGGCACCGAGCTTTCCGCTGCTGGTGCTCGGCCAGATACTGATCGGCATCGGCTGCGCGCCGGCCTTCCTGGTCTGTACGGTGTTCATCGCGCGGCAGTTTCCGGCGGAGCGTTTCGCGCAGGTATCGGGCGTGACGCTGGGCTTCGGCTCGCTGGGCATGCTGCTGACCGGCACGCCGCTCGCGTGGCTGGTACATGCGAGCTCATGGCGCACCGGCTTCTGGGTGCTGGGCGCGTGCTCGGCGCTGTCGTGGCTGGCAATCCTGCGCTGGGTGCAGGAGCCGCCGATGCCGGTGCTCGCCGCGGCCGGTGCCGCGCCCGGTGCGGCGCGCCCGACGGTGCTCGGCGCGTTGCGCAGCTACGGCGCGCTGTTCGCGCTGCCGCACACGCTGGGCATCCTGGCGCTGGCGTCGGTCACCTACGCCGCGTTCATCACGCTGCGGGGGCTGTGGCTCGGGCCGTTGCTGGTCGAGCGACACGGCTTCTCGCTGGTGGAAAGCGGCAACGTGGCGATCGCCGTGTCGGTGGTCGGCATGTTCGGGCCGATGGTGTTCGGCCGGCTCGATCCGGGCGCGGCGCGGCGCCGCTGGATCATCGGTTTCACGCTACTCGTCGCGGCGCTGTTTGCGGCAATGGCGTTCAACCCTGGCGCTGCATTCGACACCATCGGCTCGGTCGCCGTCGGCCTGCTGTCGGGCTACATCGTGCTGCAGTACGCCGACGTGAAGGCGGCCTACCCGGTCGCGATGACCGGCCGTGCGATGGCCGTCTTCACCATGGCGATGTTCCTCGGCGTGGCGGTGATGCAGTGGTTCACGGGCGTCGTCGCCTCGGTGGCCACGGCCCATGGTGCGGATCCGTTCCTCGCGGTGCTGCTCACCATCGCCGCCCTCCTCGTCGCCGGCGCTGCGGCGTTCCGGTGGCTGCCGGCGCCGCGGCCCGTCACAACCGCCTAGCCGCCAGCGAACCTAGACACCTCGCTCGACCATGTCGAGCAGGCGCTGGCCGATCGCCTGCATCTGCGCACCGAGCACGCCGCCGAGCGGCCCGTCGAGCACCAGCATCGCGAGCCCGTGCACCGCCGACCAGGCCAGGAACTCGGCGCCCGGACGGCGTTCCGGCGGCAGCAGCCCGGCGGCCACCATCTCGTCGAGCGACGCGCCCAGCAACTGAAACGGGTTGAGTCCGCTCGGCCCGGCGCGCGCCGGATCGGCGACCGGACTGCCGAAGTCGTCGGACGCCGAATACGCGGTGCGGAACAAGCCGGTCTCGGCCTGCGCGAAACGCAGGTAGCCAGTGCCGATCGCCCTCAGCCGTGCGCGTGCGGCCTCGCCCGCCAGCAGGCCGGCCGGCACGGTGGCGAGTTCGGCTTCCATCGCAGCCGCCGACGCGGAGAGCGCCGCGGCGCGGACGGCTTTCAGCAACTCGTCGCGGCTGCCGAAATGGCGATAGGCCGCGTTGGGCACCACGCCAGCCTGGCGCGTCGCCTCGCGCAGGACGACGGCATCGGGCCCGCCGCTGCGCGCGAGCGCGATGCCGGCGTCGAGCAGCGCACGGCGCAGGTCGCCGTGGCGATAGGTGGTGCGTGCCGGTGTCTTGGTCGCCGGCGCGGGCGATGCGGTCGTTTCGGTCATCGATTTCGGGTGGACAGCAGACATTCTCCCTGCGAAGATATTGTGTACGGCGTCCACAATTTAGCACCGCAGGCGACGTCTACCTATCTTTTTGACACCAAGGAGTTGCATGAGCACAAAGATTTTCGTGAACCTGCCGGTCAAGGACCTCGACCGCGCCGTGGCCTTCTTCACCCACCTGGGTTTCAGCTTCAACCCGAAATTCACCGACGCCAACGCCACCTGCATGATCGTGACCGACGACATCTTCGTGATGCTGCTGGTCGAACCTTACTTCCAGACTTTCACACCCAAGCCGATCAGTGACGCGCACAAGAGCACCGAAGTCCTGCTGTGCCTGTCGCGCGAAAGCCGGGCCGCCGTCGAAGAGATGGCGGCGAAGGCGGTGGCCGCGGGCGGCACGACGCCCAACCCGCCGAAGGACCACGGCTTCATGTACCAGCACGGTTTTCAGGACCTGGACGGCCACCTCTGGGAACTGGTGTTCATGGAGCCCGGCGCGGTGGGTTGACGAATGGGTCGAACGTGATCGCCGGCCAGACGCACAGGCGTCAGAAGCGCGACGCGGATTGCCTGTAGATTCGATCGCTCCGCCGGCCTCGCCGGCCCTCATTCCCTCAGGAGACCGCATCCCATGATCCACGTCGTCGCCATCATCACCGCCAAGCCCGGCCTGCGCGCCCAGATCCTCGAAGCCTTCAATGCCAACCGCGCGGCCGTGCTGGCCGAAGATGGCTGCATCGAGTACGCAGCCACCGTCGACGCAGCCGGCATGCCGCCATCGCGCGGCACGCTCGGCGACGACGTGTTCGTCGTGATCGAGAAGTGGGCCAGCGTGGCCGCGCTGCAGGCACACGCCGCGTCGCCCCACATGGCCGCCTACGGCGCGAAGACGAAGGAGCTGACCGCGGCCCGCGCGATCCACGTGCTCGAAGCGGTTTGACTGCCGCCATCTGCAAGGCTCGTGGACGGGCCTTGACGGAAGCACCATGAAAAAACGCGCCCGAGGGCGCGTTTGTCGTTGGGCAGGGATGCCGGCCGATTACTTCGAGACGACGCGGACCATTTCCAGGCACTTGTTCGAGTAGCCCCAT
>JAZKDL010000169.1:0-6617 GCA_040387575.1 Pseudomonadota bacterium | reverse complement strand
GGCGACACCGCCAAGAGGGAGCAGGGGAGCGCCGAAGAGTTTGAGCGCACGGCGGCGCGAAGCGTTGTGAACAACGGAGTCGGACATGTGGGTGTTTCCAGTACGTGGGGTTGTTCCGGACACCCGTCGAGGTCAGCGTCCGGTCAGGTTCCGAACCATAGGGACCGTCGATGACGTTGCTGTGACGAATGGCTGCGACACCACGCCGACATGCGCTGCTTGCCGGCCGCTTCGGCCGGCGCCCTCACGCGCTCACTTCGGCCAGAGCACCCACAGCCGCAGCGGCTGGTTCACCGTCGCGGCCAGACGGCCCGCGTCGGCGCCGGTGCCTGCGAAATAGTCGGCGCGCACGGCGCCCAGGATCGCGCTGCCGGTGTCCTGCGCCACCACCAGCTTCTGCAGCAACACCGTCGGCCCCGGCGATGCGAGCCAGACCGGCGTGCCGTAGGGAATGCTCTCGCGGTCGACCGCGATCGACCGGCCCGCCGTCAGCGGCACGCCCTGCGCCCCGCGCGGGCCGAACGCCGCATCGAGATCGCTGAGCGCTTCCTCCCGGAAGAACACATAGCGCGGGTTGCTCCACATCAGTTGCTGCACACGCTGCGGGTTCTGCGCGACCCAGGCCTTGGTGTCGTCCGGCCAGCGGCTGACGCGCGGAAAGCCCTGGCTGATCAGCCATTGCTGGATGCTGCGATAGGGCTGGTCGTTGGTGCCGGCAAAGGCGGCGCGCACCAGCCGCTGGCTGCCGTCCGCCTCGATGATCTGCAGCCGGCCGGAGCCCTGGATGTGCAGCATCATGGCGTCGACCGGGTCGGCCATCCAGGCGATCTCGCGACCGCGCAATGCGGCCTGCGCCTCGGGCAGCGTTTCGATCTGCTGGCGCGTGAACCAGGGACGCCGCGCCGCCAGCCCGTCGGGCGCTGCATAGAGCGGCACATTGAACTGCGCGCTCGGCCGTCGCGACGCCTCGTAGATAGGTTCGTAGTAACTCGTGAGCTGGCCATCGCTCTGGCCGGTCAGCGACTCGACGCGGTAGGGCTGCAGCCGGTCGACCATCCACTGGCGTTGCATGTCGCCATCGGCGATCGCGAGCTGGCGCACCTCCTTGCACAACGGCGCGAAAGCGGCGTTGGGCCGCGCGCAGTTGGCGATCATGGCGATCCAGCCCTCGTGCAGCGGATCGTCGGCAAAGCCCGGCAGTTCGGCCCAGGACACCGGCGTCCATCGGCTCTTCGGATGCGTGAGCGGACCGGTCAACGGCCCGGGTGCGACGGGAATGGAAGCCGACGGGGCCGAGAGCGGCGCGGTCTGCGTGGTTGGCGGTGCGGGCGCGCGCGGTCCCGTCGAGCAGGCAGCCAGCGTTGCTACGATCGCAGCCGCCACCAGCCACCGGAGTCCTTTGTTCATGGGTCTGATTCTGCTTGAAGCCTTCGCCGCCCTGGCTGTGCTCGTGCTCATCGTTTGGTGGACCATGTTCTCGGGCCGCCGGCGCGGTGAGATCGACGATACGTCGCCGGAAGTCGAGGAGGCGAACGAGCAGGCCGACGCTTCGGACAAGCACCGCCCGCCGCGCGGGTGAAGGACGCGCTTCGGGTGTCGGTCAAGCGCTTGTCCTGCTGTGGGGATGCGGTCGATTGCTCCTGAATTCATAGCATCTCATCCTGCCGCGACAAGGGTTTGCCGCGAACAGGTGCGTCGATCCGGTTACATCGGGACACGGCGCGGGCGGGTCGGATCGTCAATTTCGACCCAGATAATCCGCCCACGCGCCGCATCCGACACGTCCTCGTCGATGACCCTGCGGCAAGTTCCCAATCGATCCTCAAGGAGCCAATCATGAAAAAACTCGTCCTCTCCACTGCCGCACTCGCTGTCTTCCTGACGGGCTGCGCCGGGATGTCCGACACGCAGCGCAACACCGGCATCGGTGCCGGCGCTGGCGCGCTGGGTGGCGCGGCCATCGGGGCCATGACGGGTGGCCGAGCCGGCACGGGTGCCGTCGTCGGCGCAGGTGTTGGCGCCTTGGGTGGCTACCTGTGGTCGCAGCGCATGGAAAACCAGAAGCGCGAGATGGAAGCCGCCACCCGCGGCACCGGCATCAACGTGACGCAGACGGCCAACAACGAACTGAAGCTCGCGATTCCGAGCGACGTGTCCTTCGACACCGGCCGTTCGGCGATCAAGCCGAACTTCGCACCCGTGCTGAACCAGTTCGCCAATGGCCTTCGCAACAACCCGAACGCCGAAGTGCGCATCATCGGCCACACCGACAGCACCGGCTCCGACGCCATCAACAACCCGCTGTCGGTCGACCGCGCTGCCAGCACGCGTGACTACCTGATCGCCCGTGGCGTGCCGTCGACCGCCTTCCGCATCGAAGGCCGCGGCTCGCGTGAACCGGTCGCGGACAACGGCTCCGATGCCGGCCGCGCACAGAATCGCCGCGTCGAGATCTACGTCGGCGAACGCGGCGGCTGATCGCCCTCGGGCAACGCGTGGCCAGTCCGGCTAGGCGTTGCGCAACAGGTTGGCCAGTTCCACGGCCGACCTGACATCCATCTTTTCGAACACGCGTGCCCGGTGGACCTCCACCGTGCGCACGCTGATGGCCAGCTGATCGGCGATCAGCTTGTTCGGCAGTCCTTCGACCACCAGCCGCATCACGTCGCGCTCGCGTTCGGTCAGTTCATCCACGCGCCGATGCAGCAGCTGACGCGCCTGTTTGCGCTCGATTGCGCGCAGTGACGCTCCGAGTGCCTGCTCGATGCGGTCGACCAGCGCGTTGTCCGAAAACGGCTTCTCGCAGAAGTCGAACGCGCCACGCCGGACCGCGTCGACGGCGGTCGGCACGTCGGCGTGCCCGGTCAGGAAGATCACCGGCATTTCGTCCAGCAGGCCGCGCTCGGCCAACCGGTCGAACAGCACGAGGCCGCTGGTGCCGGGCATGCGCACGTCGAGCAGCAGGCAGTGCGGCTGTTGTGGCTGCGGTTCTTCGGCCAGCCGGACCTCGAACGCTTCGGCGCTCGCATAGTGCTCGCTCGCCAAACGACGCGAACGCAGCAGCCAGGCGAGTGCCTCGCGCACGCTGGCGTCGTCGTCCACGATGAAGATCAGGCCATCGATCAGAGGTTGCATACGGATTGGGTCGGGGTGGTCATGTCACAGGCAGCGTGAAGCGAAACACCGTGCCGCGCGGATGGTTCGGCTCGAACAGGAGCACGCCGCCGTGCTGCTCGACCACGGTGCGGCACAGGCTCAGGCCGAGTCCCATGCCGTCGGCGCGGGTGGTGAAGAAGGGTGTGAACAGCTGAGCGGCGACATCGTCGGCGATGCCGCTGCCGACATCGGCCACGCAGAATTCGAGCCAGCGCCGGGCGTCGGGCGCCACGCCGTCGGCGGGCGGTTCGGGCGAGCGCAGCACGCGAAGCACCAGCACGCGCGAAGTGAGTTCGGGCAGGTCCATCGCCTGCATCCCATTGCGCGCCAGGTTCAGCAGCACCTGCTCGACCAGCGTGCGGTCGCAGAACACGCGCGGCAAGCCGTCGTCGAGCAGCACGTCGATGCGTACACCCGTCTTGCGCGCCTGCAGCCGCACCAGGGGCAGCACCGCGTCGATCAGCGCTTGTGGCGCGACCGCCTCGCGCGTGCGGTCGCGGCGGCGCACGAAGTCGTGCACGCTGCGGATCACCTGGCCTGCGCGGTCGGCCTGCTCGGCGATGCGGCGCACGGCCATTGCGACCTGGGCCGCATCACTGTTCGGATCGTCGGCTTCGGCGCCGTCTTGCAGCAGGTTCAGCGAGCCGTTCGCGTAGCTCGCGATGGCGGCCAGGGGCTGCGTCAGTTCGTGGCTCAGCAGCGATGCCATCTCGCCGACGGTCGCCAGCCGCGCGCTGGCCTGCAGCCGCTCCTGGCTGGCGCGCGAGATCTCTTCGATGCGGCGCTGCTCGCTCAGGTCGATGAAGGCGCTCATCCAGCCGGTCTGCGTGCCTTGCGCGTTGATGAGCGGTGCCTCGAAGATCAGCACCGGGAAGCGCGAGCCGTCCTTGCGCATGAAGACCGATTCGAAGCCCTCACGCGGTGGCATGCCGCCGGCCAGTCGCAGCGCCTGGCGCTTTTCGTACTCGTGCGCGAGTTCCGTCGGCCAGTAGGGTGACGCGCCCTTGACCGCAGTGAGTTCCTCGGCGCTGAAGCCGACCATCTCGCAGAAGGCAGGGTTGACGTAGGTCGTGTGGCCGCGCAGGTCGCGGGCGCGCAAGCCGGTGATGACCGAGTCTTCCATCGCCTTGCGATAGGCCAGCGTGTCGGCGAGTTCTCGTTCGGCGCGGAGGCGCCGCCGCGTATCGCTCGCCAGCAGCACCAGCACCGACACCAGCGCGATCGACATCGCCGTGACCAGGCCGGTCAGCAGGTTCGGGAACACGTCGGGCGCGCCGCGCCAGCCGTCGACGCGCAGCACCATCGTCGTGCCGGGCAACTCGACCGGCTGCTGTGCCGTGAAGACGCGGCTGCCGCTGCGCCGCGCGGTACCGATCGAGGCGAGCCGGGTGCCGTCGAGCTCGGTCAGGGCCACCTCCTGGCCGCGCCGCATGGTGGGCGTGACCAGTTCGGTCAGCATGTCGCGCAGCGCATAGCTGGCGATCAGGTAGCCGCCGCCGTCGGCGCGCAGGCACAACTCCATGACCTCCAGCCCGCGGTTGTCGGGTTGCGGCACGTAGTGGCTCGACGAGTACGCCGCTGCATTGAGCTTGACCGCGTCGTTGCAGGCCTCGGTGATCTCGCCCTGGGCGGCATTGCGCGATGCTTCGTCGAACACGCGCATGCGATACGGCGTGTCGGCCACGGCAATCGGCCGCAGGGCGGCATCGCGCCATTCCAGCCGCAGCCATTCGCGGTGACCGCGCATCAGTGGCGTGACGTCGGTGGTCCAGCGGTCGCTGTCCAGGCCACCGGTCTGCAGCGCCTGCAGGCTCTGCGCGTTGCGTTGCAGGCCGCTGCGCAGGTCGGCCGCGGCGTCGGCGGTGTCGCGGTCGAGCGCGGCCTGCACCTGCTCGGCCTCGTGGCGGCCGGCCAGCCAGACCACCGTGACGAGCAGGCCCATCACCAGCACTGCCAGCAACACCCACAGGAACCAGCGCTGCCAGACCGACTGGATCAGCGCCAGTGCCTGCCGCACCGATGCGGGCAACAGGTCGGCCAGTGAGGCGACTGCAGATCGCAGCAGTTCGCGGCGCGGTGGACGAGGAAGCGGTGCGGGCGCCGGCACGTCGTTCAGAGCACCACGTGCGACAGCGCCGGCAATTGCGCGCGCGCGGCTGCGGTGTGGGCGGCGTCCAGATCGAACAGCACCACGCCTTCGTCGCTCGCCTGCTGGGCCACCACCGTGCCCCATGGGTCGGCGATGAGTGACTGGCCCCAGGTCTGGCGGCCGTTCTCATGCGTTCCACCTTGCGCGGGCGCGACCACCCAGGCCAGGTTCTCGAT
This sequence comes from Pseudomonadota bacterium, assembly GCA_040387575.1. GTDB lineage: Bacteria > Pseudomonadota > Gammaproteobacteria > Burkholderiales > Burkholderiaceae_C > Variovorax. The sequence goes on along the minus strand of JAZKDL010000169.1, from coordinate 1,136 downwards.
CGCGCGGGCGCGCAGCAGCACCTCCCAGTGCGCGGCGCCGGTGGTGCGCGTGAAGGCGCTCGGCACCAGCAGCAGTTCGGCACCTTGGCGCGACAGCGCGCGGTAGAGCTCGGGAAAGCGCAGGTCGTAGCAGACCGACATGCCGATGCGCCACAGGTGGCCGTCTTTCGACGGCAGCTCGAACACCACAGGCTCGCTGCCCGGCTCGATCACCCGGCGCTCGTCATAGCGCTCGCGGCCGTTGTCGAAGAAGAACAGGTGGATCTTGTCGTAGCGCGCCACGCAGCGGCCGTCCGGCGCAAAGGCCAGCGAACTGTTGAAGACATGCCCTTCGTCGGCCGTCTCGATCGGCAGCGTGCCGCCGACGATCCACAGGCCGAACTCGCGCGCCGCATCGGAGAGGAAGCCCTGCACCGTGCCGTCGCCCGGCCGTTCGCGCAGCGCCAGCTTGTCGGTATCGCGCGCGCCCATCAGGCAGAAGTATTCGGGCAGCACGGCGAGCTCGGCGCCCGCGGCCGCGGCCTCCGCCAGCAGCACATGGGCACGTGCGAGATTGGCCTCGCGCGCGATGGCCGAGACCATCTGGATGGCGGCGACTTTCATGGCGGTATCTCCTTCGGGTTGTTCTGGCCACCGGACGGCAGGTTGCTGCGCGGCACGCGGGCAATTTTCGGGTCGGCCCAGGTGCCTTCGATCATGAATTCCTGCGTCGTCGCGGCCGACAGCGGCTTGCTCAGCAGCGCCTGCGCGAGGAAGGTGCCCAAGCCGATCACCGGGTTGATCGCGGTCGCGACCAGTGCGGCGGTGCCGGCGTTGATCTCGGGCACCACGACCACGCGCAGGCTCTGCGTCTCGTGCGCGATGTCGGCCGAGCCTTCCATCAGCGCGGCGGCGTTGACGCCCTTCATCTGCAGGTTGTTGGTGCTCGCGGTGCCCTGCGCGATCTTCGCGTCGCCGCGGATGAAGTCGAAGGCGAAGCCCTCGCTGAAGACGTCGCGGAAGTCGAGCGTCAACCTGCGTGGCAATGCTTGCAGGCTCAGCACGCCCAGCAGCTTGGCCAGGCCGGGGTCGGCCTTGAGGAACTGGCCGGCGCCTACGTCCACGTTGAGCTGGCCGTTCATGCTCGGATAGTCCAG
>JAZKDL010000168.1:0-2669 GCA_040387575.1 Pseudomonadota bacterium | reverse complement strand
GCTTCGCCGGGCCGCTGGTGTCGCCCCCGGAAGGGGGTTGGCGAAAGGCGACACGAAGTGCGCCGAAGCCTGGGGGAGAGCCTATTTCACCGTGTCGAACAGAGCACGGGCCCGCGCATGGCAGAACGGCGGCTCGTAGCTGCCGTGGTAGCTGCCGTAGTAGGTCGCGAAGGCGGTCGACGTCGGGTCGGTCGGTGCCACGCCGCCGGGTCCGTAGGTCGCCTGGATCTGCGCATCGACGTCCACGGTCGACACCGTCTTGACGCCGCGCGCGTCGAAGTCGGCCTTCATCGGCACCAGATGCTGCGCTGGCGGCACGGTCGGGTCCCCGGCACCGCCGCACAGCAGCGTCACCGCACGCGGACTCCAGCCGAACATGTCGTTCTTCTTGGCGTCGACATAGAGCCCGTTGTTGTCGTTGGCCTGGACGTCCGCCAGGAAGCTCGCCTGAAAGAGCTTGTCGCGCGCCTGGGCCGGCGTTTCGCCGAGTGCGCCCGGCAGTGCGCCGGTTGTCACCAGCGTCGTGCCGCTCAGCGTCGGGTTCGGCAGCAGGTTCTCGATGCCGGCCGCATACGGCGCCTTGAACACCGCGTTGACGTCGCTGTAGACGTTGCCATAGACCTTCTGCCAGGACGTGACGATGAAGGGCACGAAGAACTGGTAGCCGGCGATGGCGACCGGGCTCCTGAACGAGCCCGACAGGTTGTAGGGCCCGGCCAGATGGGCGCCCGCCACGACGTTGAATTCGGCTGCGTAGTCGCGTTCGGCCGCGCGATGCGCCGCCATCGACGAGTGGCCGCCTTGCGAATAGCCGGTGAACATCACCTTGCCCGACAGCGTGCCGCCGGTCGTGAGCATCGCGAGGCGCGCGGCGCGGACCGAGTCGAGCACCGAGCGGGCTTCCGAATCCGCATGCAGGTAGGGGTGGTACGGGAACGCCGACTTGGCATAGCCGAGGTAGTCGGTCGCGACCACGGCATAGCCCTGCGCCGCGTACATCGCGGCCAGCAGGAAGGTTTCCGGGTCTTGCGGATTGGCCAGGGTGCGCGGCTTCTGGAAGTCGGTGCCTTTGGCGTAGGCCACCAGCGGCGCGGCGGTCGTGCAACTGCCCGTGGGCTGCAGCAGCACGCCCGACGCATTGGTGTTTTCGTCCTTCGGTCCGCGCGTCGCGTAGTTGAGCGCGACCACCTTCACGTCGCAGCGCGCCTTGCCGGTGAGCGCCTGCAGGCCGCTGGCCGCCGTGCTGGCGTCGATCTGCGCCGTGGTCAGCGTGGTGATCGTTTCGGGCGTGCTCTCGAGCTTGCCGCTGTTGTTTTCATCGCTGCCGCCGCCGCAGGCTGCGAGCAGGCAGGCGGTGGCGACGACTGTCGCCTGGTGGAATCGCTTCATCGACTTGTCTCCTGGGATCTGTGCCCTTTGTTGGGCCGCCATCCTAGGTTCGCACCGCGCCGGGGCGATACCGGGTAAGCCCGCGCCGCTGTCGCCGATGTCGCGGAGGTGTCAATCCTGCGCGGCCCAGTCCACCAGCGCGTCGAAGGCCGGTCGCGCCGCCCCCGCATTGGCGTGGTTCGCGATCGCGACCACCACGTAACGCCGACCATTGCCACCATCGACATAGCCCGCGACACCGGCCGCGTCCCGCAGCGTGCCGGTCTTGAGATGCGCCGTACCACCCGATCGCAATGCGCGCCGCTTGAGCGTGCCGTCCACGCCGGCGGCCGGCAGCGACGACATCAGCTCCGACATCGCGGGCGACGCCCAGGCGACCTGCAGCATCTTGGCGAGCGCCGCGGCGCTGATGCGCTCGTCGCGCGACAGGCCGGAGCCGTTGTCGAACACCGGCTGGCCTTCGCCGGTGCCGATGCGGTTGTTCCACCACTGGCGCATCGCCGTGCGCGACGCGTCCAGCGTGCCGCGTTTCTTCTGCTGCAGCCCGAGCGTGAGGAAGAGCTGCTGCGCCATCACGTTGTTGCTGTACTTGTTGATGTCGCGGATCACCTCGGCCAGCGGTGGCGATTCGGCTTCGAACACCGGCTTGAGCTCGGCTGGCACCCGGCCGTCGCGCGCCTGGCCGTCGAGCTGGTTGCCCATTTCCGCCCACAGTCCGGCGAAGGCGCGGGCCGCGAAGCTGCGCGGGTCGGCGTACGCGACCGCCCAGGTCTTCTCGCCGCAGGCCGCGGGATAGCCGCCGCCGAAACGCAGCCGCGCCGGGTCGGCCACGTCGGGTGCGATCGTGGTCTGCCAGTCGCCGCATTCGCCGGCCACCAGCGGCACGGTCGGCTGCATGGCGACGCCGGCCAGCGCGGGCGTGTAGCCGACCTGCGCGGTCTGCGTGGCGCGGTTCGGCGTGAAGGTCATCACGACCGACTTGAAGTTGACGAGCAGCGCATCCGGCGCGACGTTGTAGGGCCGCGAGCCCTCACCGTCGAACGCTGCGGGATCGACCTCGGGTGTCTCGAAAGCGCTGCGGTCGACCACGATGTCGCCCGCGATGCGCCGGATGCCCAGCGCCTGCACGCGGCGCAGCAGCAGCCAGGCGCGCTCGATCACCAGCTTCGGATCACCCTGGCCCTGGATGTAGAGATTCCCTTCGAGCACCCCGTTGCGTACCGATCCGTCGGTGAACACCGGCGTGCGCCAGGTGAAGGCGGGGCCGAGCAGGTCGAGCG
>JAZKDL010000167.1:6483-7742 GCA_040387575.1 Pseudomonadota bacterium | reverse complement strand
CTCATCAATAGCCACCGTGGTCTGGCCCTGCTGGAAATAGCCGACGGCCAGCTCCAGACGGAGTCGAGCGCGATTGCGGCCGGCAGGCTCGTCGGACGATGTGACCATGTCCGGACCGGCCATTGACGGACCAGGTTGAGACGCGCAGCCGGCCAACACGGCGAACGCAAGCATGACGAGCAGCAGCGCTGGGTGCCACTTGTCGCGCATGCCCGGAAAGGCCAACGCCATGGTCTCAGCGCTCCTGGGTCGCAGACCGCCGCGCGGGATGCAGTATCACTGTACGCCGCTGCGCCATGCGCTCGGCCGCGTGCGTGCGATCCTTGACGTCGCCAGCCAACTGGCCGCAGGCGGCATCGATGTCGTCGCCGCGCGTCTTGCGAACGGTCGTGACGATTCCGGCCTCGCTGAGTGTCTTCGCGAATGCGAGTACGCGCGGCTGCGGCGAACGCAGCAAGCCCGACGCCGGGAACGGGTTGAACGGAATCAGGTTGAACTTGCAGGAAACGCCCTGCGTGCGGACCAGATCGACAAGTTGCTTCGCATGTTCGGGCTGGTCGTTGACGCCGTCGAGCATGCAGTATTCGAAGGTGATGAAGTCGCGCGGTGCATGCGCGAGGTAGCGCTTGCAAGCTTCGAGCAACTCGGCGATCGGATACTTGCGATTGAGCGGGACGAGGTCGTCGCGCAACGGATCGTTCGGCGCATGGAGCGACACGGCCAGCGCCACCGGACAGTCAGCACCCAGGCGATCGATCATCGGCACTACGCCGGACGTCGACACCGTGACACGACGACGCGACAAGCCATAGGCGTTGTCGTCGAGCATCGTGCGCAATGCAGGCACCAGTGCGCTGTAGTTCTGCAGGGGCTCGCCCATGCCCATCATCACCACGTTGGAGATGACGCGCTCGGTGCGCTTCAGATGCTTACGAAGAAAATGCTCGGCAAACCAGAGCTGGGCAACGATCTCGCCAGTGCGCAGGTTGCGGCTGAAACCCTGATGTCCGGTCGAGCAGAAACGGCAGCCGACGGCACAGCCGGCCTGCGACGACACGCAAAGTGTTCCGCGGTCGTCCTCGGGAATGAAAACAGCTTCGACGGCATTGCCGTCACCGTCGCTGTCGTCAGACTCGGATTTGGGTGGAAGCGGTTTCTTCGCCGCCGGTTTAATCGGTTTCGGTTTCTTCTTTTTTGCCGCCGGCCGGGTTTCGGACCCCAAATCAGACGCCGATTCCGATTCCGTTTCCGATTCGGAG
>JAZKDL010000167.1:0-6473 GCA_040387575.1 Pseudomonadota bacterium | reverse complement strand
CGACGGCATTGCCGTCACCCACGTCGAACAGCCATTTGATCGTGCCGTCGGTGGATTCATGCTGCGTGATGACCGGCAGCGCCTCGATGTGCGCCGTAGTGGCCAGCTTCTCGCGAAGCGACTTGGCCAAATCGGTCATCTGCGTGAAATCGCTCGCACCGCGCTGGTGGATCCAGCGGAAGAGCTGCGTCGCGCGAAAACGCTTTTCACCCAGCCGCTCGCAGAACGCGGCCAGCCCCTCCAGATCGAACTCGAGCAGGTTGGCGGTGGTCATCGTGCGGGCTGGGTTGAACCTCAGCGTGCGTAGACGTTGAGGCCAGCGAAGAAGAAGGAGATCTCGTTCGCTGCGGTTTCAGCAGCATCCGAACCGTGCACGGCGTTGGCGTCGATGCTGTCGGCGAAGTCAGCGCGGATAGTGCCGGCGGCAGCCTTCTTCGGGTCGGTCGCGCCCATCAGGTCGCGGTTCTTGAGGATGGCGTTTTCGCCTTCGAGCACTTGCACGAACACCGGACCCGAAATCATGAACTCGACCAGATCCTTGAAGAAAGGACGTGCGCTGTGCACGGCGTAGAACTGTTCGGCTTCAGCACGCGACAGATGGACCAGCTTGGCGGCGGCGATCTTGAGGCCGGCGGCTTCAAAGCGCGAGACGATCTTGCCGATGACGTTCTTTGCCACTGCGTCGGGCTTGATGATGGAGAGGGTACGTTCGATTGCCATTGAAATGCTTCCTGAGTAGCTTGATTTTGAAAGGATGGGCCAGACACGCGGCACGCGACTGCGATTGCGCGGTCTTGACAAAGCCCTAGATTTTAACCGGCGCGATCACCATGGCGAATGAAGAAGCCATGAAAGACCGCTGCCCTGTAGCAGATTCCCGGTTCAGCGGCCGCGACGGCGACCGCCTTGCCCACCCCCGGCGTTGCCACTGCTTGGATTGCCACCCGGCCGGCGCCCGCCCTGGCGCTGCTCCTTGCGCTGCCGCGAAAAACTGTCGGCGCCGATGTAGCCAAGCGACGTCTTCATCGGATCGGGTTGGCTGGCCGCGCCTTGCGCACGGTCGGCACGGTCGGCACCCTGCCTGCCGCCCTGAGCCCCACGCGCCTTGCCACCCCCAGGCGCAGCACCGCCCCCACCCCGACGAGCCTGCTGCTGCGGCGGCCCGCCGGCATTGCCGTTGCGCGGCTTGTTGTTGCGAGCGCGCCCATTGCGTCCATCCTGGCGCGGACCGCGGTCACCCGTATCAGCCCGCGCCGGACGTTCACCGCCGCCGACCGCAGCCAAAAGCGATCGGATGTCGCGTTCGTCCAGTTCCATCCATGCGCCGCGCTTCAGACCGCGCGGCAGCACCATCGCACCGTATCGGATGCGGATGAGTCGGCTGACGGCATGCCCGACCGATTCGAACAATCGGCGCACCTCTCGATTCCGGCCTTCGGAGATGGTTACCCGATACCAGTGGTTGGAACCCTCGCCGCCGCCCTCCTCGATCGTGCCGAACTGCGCCATACCGTCGTCGAGCCGCACGCCCTCGAGCAGCTTCTTCTTCTCTTCGGAATTGATGGCGCCAAGCACGCGCACCGCATATTCGCGCTCCAGACCGAAGCGTGGATGCATCAGCTGATTGGCCAACTCGCCCGAGCTGGTGAAAAGCAGAAGGCCTTCGGTGTTCAGGTCGAGACGGCCCACCGACTGCCACTTGCCCTGCACGAGCCGCGGGAGTTTGCGAAACACCGTCGGTCGGTTCTGCGGATCGTCGTGGGTCACGACTTCACCGGTCGGCTTGTGATAGGCAATGATCCGCGCGGGCGGCGGTGCGATCCGATAACGGATAGGCTTGCCATTGACCTTGAGCTGGTCCCCGTATTGGATGCGCTGGCCGATGTGGGCCGGCTCTCCATTGACCGAGATCCGCCCCTGAAGGATCAGTGCCTCCATCTCCAGCCTCGAGCCCAGGCCAGCCTGGGCAAGCACCTTGTGCAGCTTAGGCGAATCGGCCTCGGGCAAGAGTACGCGCTTGAGCGGCGGAACCTCAGGACTCTCTTCGTCCGCATCGAATTGGCCGGAAATCACATCGGCGAACCGAATCGGCTCTGGCGGCGGCGCGTTGCGCTGCGCGCGGTCTGCGGCACGACGAGCGCGGTCGAGGTCGTCCTGTTCCTCGTCGAGATCATCCTCGTCCTCTTCGTCTTCCTCGCTGTCGTCCTCGTTCGGGGTGGTACCAGCCGCTTCGAACGACTCGCGCACAGCCACGACCGGCGCCGACCGATCGGCGGAGCCGCTCACCAACGCGTCGGATGCCGACGCATCGGCCTCCGACGCCATCGGCACATCGACCGGCTTCTTGCGCCGCGGCGGGCGCTTGCGCGGGCCGTCGGCCGCTTCCGGCGAAGGCTCGCCAGCCGCGCCATCGGTCTGCGCGACGTCGGCAATACGCTTTTCTTCCGCCAGAGGCGCCGCAGGGCTGGGCGCGTCGTCGTGTTCGGATGGACTCATGATGGATTTCCAGAAGGGGCGGCCGATGACTCGGCCTGAGGGAATTCGGCGTCGGGCGCTGCCGCCACGGCGGGTTCGGTCGACGCAACAGCGTCTTGCGGATGGTCCATCGGCAGGCTGGGTTGCACCATGCCGGCGGCTTCAGCCAATGCATCGATCAGCGCGCCCTGCTGCGCGGAGGTCTCGATCACCGGCAACTGGTCGAGGGATGCCAGACCAAGGTCGTCCAGGAACTGCCGTGTCGTGGCGTAGAGACCCGGCCGACCGACCGTCTCGCGGTGGCCAATGACCTCGACCCAGTTCCGGTCTTCGAGTTGCTTCAGGATCATCGAGTTGATCGTGACGCCGCGAATGTCTTCCATGTCGCCCCGCGTCACCGGCTGGCGGTACGCGATGATGGCGAGCGTCTCCAGCGCTGCGCGCGTGTAGCGCGGAGGCTTTTCGGGGTGCAGCCGGTCCAGATGGTCGCGCATCTCGGGCCGACTCTGAAAGCGCCAACCGCTTGCAACGCTGACGAGTTCCAGTCCGCGCTGCGTCCAGTCCTCTTGAAGCTCGAGCAACAACGCCTTGATCGTATCGGCGCCCAGTTCGTCGTCGAACAGAACGCGCAGTTCGCGCACAGGCAAGGGCTGCGACGAGCAGATCAAGGCGGTTTCGAGAATGCGTTTGGCATCCGCCGTATTCATGGTTCGCGTGATCCGAAAAGGCGCCAGTGGCGCACGTTCAGTTGGAAGAGAGAAGATTCGAAGAGGGCGTTGCCGGCGCGCGGCGAGCACAACGCAAGGCCGGCTCGGATGGCCGGCGAGGCCCTGGGGCCGTCAGGCGTGATTGTAGTCCAGGCCCCATTCCTGCAAAGCCGCGACCATATCGGGCGGCGGCGGCGCCCGGAATTCCAGCGCTTCGCGCGTCACCGGATGTACGAAAGCCAACCGGAACGCGTGCAACGCCTGTCGCGTCATTCCCGCCGCAGGCGCGCCGCCATAAAGCGTATCACCGACCAGCGGATGGCCGATCTGCGCCATGTGCACGCGAATCTGATGCGTGCGCCCGGTCTCCAGCGTGCAGCGCACCACACAGCCCTGCGCAGCACCGTCGAGCCGTTCGATCCATGTCCGCGCCGACTTGCCCGCGTGCCGTTCGAGATCCACGACCGCCATGCGCAGCCGGTTGCGTGGATCGCGTCCGATCGGCGCATCGACCTGCCGACCTGCGGCCCCCTGCCATGGTTTGTGGGCCATCGCAATGTATTGACGCGTGACGTCGCGTGCCGCGATCAGGGCGACCAGAGCATCCATTGCCGCACGCGTACGCGCGACCACCATGAGACCGCTGGTATCGCGGTCCAGTCGGTGCACGATGCCGGCGCGCGGAAGCATCACCGCTTGAGGGTCCAGCGCAAGCAGTCCATTGAGCAACGTACCACTCCAATGACCGGGCGCCGGATGCACGACCAATCCCGCCGGTTTGTCGATCACGCGCAGATGGGCGTCCTCGTGCACCACGCGCAGCGCCATCGACTCCGGCTTGAAGGCCTGGCTCTGCGGCGTCGGTCGAAGCTCGATACGACCACTTTCACCCGCACGCACCGTGGCAGACGCCTTGGTCGCAGGGCGCCCCTGCAGCTCAACGACGCCGGCCTGGATCAGTTGCTGGAGGTAGCTGCGCGACAACTCCGGCACCAGCGCAGCGAGCGCGCGATCGAGCCGCTGACCATGCTCCGCAGGTCCGACCACGAAAGATCGCCATTCGGTGGCATCGACCGGATCGGCACCATCCTCGGTGTCGGCAGGGTCGAAGGGCGCCTGCGAAAGGGGCGTCGATATAATCGAAGGGACTTGTTTCAAGAAAGTTTCATGTGATATTTCGCTCCAAATTATCGGTTGTCCCGGGCTGGCTGGCGCTGAGCGCCGTCGCATGGCTGGTGGCCGGTTGCTCGACGACCAAGGTCGACGAGACCGCGAACTGGAGTCCCAACAAGATCTACAGCGAAGCCAAGGACGAGGCCGACTCCGGCGCCTTCGACAAGGCCGTGCCGCTGTACGAGAAGCTCGAAGGCCGTGCCGCCGGCACGCCGCTGGCCCAGCAGGCCCAGCTCGACAAGGCCTACGCCCAGTACAAGGGCGGCGAAAAGGCCGCAGCCATCGCCACCCTCGATCGCTTCCTCAAGCTGCATCCCGCCAGCCCCGCCATCGACTACGCGCTGTACCTCAAGGGCGTGATCAACTTCAACGACGACCTGGGCATGTTCTCGTTCATGACCCGCCAGGACCTGTCGGAGCGCGACCAGAAGGCGGCCAAGGAATCCTTCGAGTCGTTCAAGGAACTGGTCACCCGCTTCCCCGAGTCGCGCTACACGCCCGATGCACGCCAGCGCATGACCTACGTGGTGAACTCGCTGGCGCAGTACGAAGTGCACGTGGCGCGCTACTACTACCAGCGCGGCGCGTACCTCGCGGCGATCAACCGGGCGCAGATCGCCCTCAACGACTACCGCGGCGTGCCGGCGTTGGAAGAGGCGCTGTACATCATGGTGCAGTCGTACGACGCGCTGGGTCTGACCGATCTGCGTGACGACGCCAAGCGCGTGCTGTCGGCGAACTACCCCAAGAGCGAGTACGTCGCGCGTGGCTTCCGGCCGAAGGACGATCCGTGGTGGAAGGTCTGGTGATCTGGTAACGGCGCAGTCGGTCGGCGCATTGCTGTACTGGCACGCTCGGCGAAACGAGTCGGCCGTGACGATCCGCGTCGCCAGAGGCTAACCTCAGGGGATGGGGGTGCGGCCCGCGCCGGCCCCGGATCGACAACCTGCGGCGCCATGGGGCGCCGCGATCACTGGAAGAAACGGAAGACCGAGATGACGCTGGCAATGAGCTGGGACGAATGGGCCGATCACGACGCGGTGGCGTTGGCAGGCCGGGTGCGCAAGGGCGATGTGACACCGGCCGAACTGGCCGCGCAGGCTGCGGCCGCCATCGCGAAGACCGATGCGTCGCTGGGCGCGGTGGTCGAAGTCTTCGATGACGTGGTGGCCGACCCGCTGAAGGACGGCATGAGCCCCGACGGCATCTTCGCTGGCGTGCCTTACCTGATGAAGGACCTGGGCCCGACGCTCAAGGGCCGGCTGCAGGAATTCGGCTCGTTGCTGATGCAGGGCCATCGCCCGGCCGAGGACAGCTTCCTGACCGGCCAGTTGCGCCGGGCCGGCCTGAACATCATCGGCCGCAGCACCACGCCCGAGTTCGGCGTCTGCAGTTCCGTGGAGAACAGCCTCTTCGTGACGCGCAACCCGTGGGACCTGGAATACACGACCTGCGGCTCGTCCGCGGGCACAGCGGCGACCGTGGCGGCCGGCGTGTTGCCGATGTCGCACGCGACCGACGGTGGCGGCTCGATCCGCATTCCGGCCGGCGTGAACGGCAACATCGGCCTGAAGGTGTCGCGCGGCGTGTTCTCGCTGGCGCCCGGCCTGTCGGACCTGTCGGGGCTGGTGTCGATCCAGGGCTGCCACAGCCGCACGGTGCGCGACACCGCGGCCTTCGTCGACCATGTCCGCGGTGGCGCGCCCGGCGAGTTCATGCCGTTCTGGTCGCCGGCCGAGCCGTACACCGAACTGGTTCGGCGCGATCCGGGCAAGCTGCGCATCGCGCTGTCGCACGAGTGGGGAGACTTCCGCGCGACGCCGCACTTCGTCGCCGAACTCGAACGCGTCGGCCGCTTTCTCGAAGGCCTGGGCCACCATGTCGAATGGGCGCTGCCGAAGGTCGACTTCCAGGGTGCCTTCGCCGCGCAGACCACCTGCTACATCAGCAACTTCGCGCAGGTCATCGCGGGCCAGATCGCACGGCTCGGCTACGAGCGCCCGCCGGCCGAACTGCTCGAGCCGATCAACATCAAGATCTGGGAAGCCGGCCTGAACACCTCCTACACCGAGCGCTCGAAGATGCAGGCGGTGTTCAACACCACGTCGCGCGCCTTCG
>JAZKDL010000166.1:0-11367 GCA_040387575.1 Pseudomonadota bacterium | reverse complement strand
CTTCTTCCAGCGTGCCCCAGCCATCGTCGAAGGCATTGCGCTGGTCGCGTTCGAAACGGTGTGCGATCCGGCTGGCGGCGCCGCGCCCTTTGAGCGCATTCAGGGGAATGAAGACATCGGCCATGGTTGAACTGTATTTTTGTACAGTATCTCGCAGGTCGAAGTTTTTACAAAGTCGGATTTCGCGCGGCGTGTCGTCACGATGTCTTCCTACATCCACGGCCACGCCGGCCAGGTGACCCTGCAGGCTCGCCGTGGTGCACAGACAGGCTCCTGCGCTTTAGCAGTTCACCTCAGTCAGCACGCGGCGCATCCATTTCTCAACTACTTCGTCAGGGACAACTCGATGAACAAAGCTTTCGCCCTTTTGATCGCCGGCAGTTTCGCTGCCGCAGGTGCCGCTTACGCTCAATCCAATCCGCCCGGTGCACCCGTGCCGCCGAATACCCCCGGCATTGCGACCGGCAAGGCAGAGCGCGCTGCCGAAGTCAAGAAGGACATGAAGCCAGCAGGCAAGGTTCGTGCGCCAGGCGGCGACGAGCCGAAGACGCCTGAAGGCGGTGCCATCGGCACCGACCGCGCTGCGGTCAACGGCGAAGCCCGTGCCGAGACGCGCGACACACGCCGTCCGGGCAAGCCGCGCACCACGCAAGGCTCCACGCCGAAGTAAGTCGGCTTTGCGGATGGGCGGCGCATACTTTTATGCGCCACCGTCGCGACTCGCAAGTACCAATGGAACCGCCGCAGTTCCGGACGCCGAAGTCCGGAACTGCGGCGTTTTGCGTTATCAGAACTCCGCGTCGAGTTCGTCGTTTTCGTCCGGCTCCTGCCGAGCCGCATCGACCCACGCCTGCATCGCCGGCAGTTCCATGACGCGCTTGCAGTAGGCCGTGCATTCCTTGTCGAGACTCACGTCATAGCTCAGGAACCGGGTGACGACGGGCGCGTACATCGCATCGGCGATACAGGGCTGCTTGCCGAACAGGAACGGACCGCCATAGGTCTTCAGGCATTCGTGCCAGATCGCGACCACGCGGTCGATGTCGGCCTGCGCGCGCGACCAGATCTTGAAGTTGGCGAAGTGGGCCTTGATGTTCATCGGCAGCGCGCCGCGCATCGCGCTGAAGCCCGAATGCATCTCGCCGCTGATCGCGCGGCAGTGCGCACGCGCCTTGGCATCGGCCGGCAGCAGGCCGGCCTTCGGCTTGATCTCGTTGAGGTACTCGCCAATGGCCAGCGTGTCCCACACCTTGAGCCCGCCGTTTTCCAGCGACGGTACGAGCATCGATGACGACAACAGCAGCATCTCGGCCTTCATCGCGGGATCGTCCGGCGATATCACCTTCTCGGTGAAGTCCAGCCCGGCCAGCTTGCACATGAGCCAGCCACGCAGCGCCCACGCGCCGTAGTTCTTGCTGCTGATGGTGAGGACGGCTTTGGCCATGTGCGTGTGCTCCTTGGGTCTTTGGAAATGCCCGATCGTGCTGCGGCAGTGCAAGGCCCATGCCACGCGCGCCGGGACGGTGCGCACGGGCGGCGACCACCCGCATCCTTGGCCCGCAACTTGCCTGTGATGCCGCATGCTGTACCGGGCCTACCAAAACCAATCGGACCTGTTCTCGCCCCTGCGGCTCGCTGCGCAGCACATGAGCGAATTCATGTGGGTGAAAGACGAGCCCCACAGCGCCACGCGGAAGATGGCGGCCGCCTTCGAGGTCTTCTCGCGCATGCGGCTGACGCACAGCCGCCCTCCGTACCAGATCGACACGGTCATGTCGGAAGGCCACGAGGTCGCGGTGACCGAAGAGGTCACGATGACCGCGCCCTTCGGCACGCTGCTGCACTTCCGCAAGGACACCAAGTCCGTGCATCCGCCGGTGCTGCTGGTTGCACCACTGTCGGGCCATTTCGCGACGCTGCTGCGCGAAACCGTGCGAACGCTGCTGCGCGACCACGACGTGTACCTGACAGACTGGCACAACGCGCGCGACGTTCCCTTGTCCAAGGGCGCCTTTGGCCTGGACCACTACACGCTGCAGCTCATCCAGTTTCTCGAGAAGATCGGCCCCGGCGTGCACATGGTCGCGGTCTGCCAGCCCTGCGTCGCCGCGCTGGCCGCCACCGCGCTGATGGCCGAAGACGACAGCCCCGCCACGCCGCGCAGCCTGACGCTGATGGCCGGCCCGGTCGATTGCCGCATCAACCCGACGGGCGTGAACACGCTCGCGACCAGCAAGCCGATCGACTGGTTCCGGAAGAACCTGATCAGCCACGTGCCATGGCCGCACGCCGGCATGATGCGGCGCGTGTATCCGGGCTTCCTGCAGCTGACCGCGTTCATGAGCATGAACCCGGAGCGGCACAAGGAACAGTTCAAGAAGATGTACGAGCATCTGGCCGCCGGCGAGCCCGAAAAGGCCGATCCGATCCGCACCTTCTACGACGAGTACCTGGCCGTCAACGACCTGCCGGCCGAGTTCTATCTCGAGACGGTCGAGAAGGTCTTCCAGACCTATGAACTGCCGCGCGGCGAACTCATGGTCGGCACGCGCAAGGTGAACCCGGCGGCCATCCGCCGGACCGCGCTGCTGACCGTCGAAGGCGAGCGCGACGACATCTGCGCGGTCGGCCAGACCGTCGCGGCACAGGACCTGTGCCCGAACATCCGGCCTTACCTGAAGAGCCACCATCTGCAGGCCGGCGTCGGGCATTACGGCGTGTTCAGCGGCAGCAAGTGGAACGCGCAGATCTACCCGCGTGTCCGCGAAACGATCCACGCCGCAGCCGAGTTGCACTGAAGGCAAAGCGCTGTTCGAAAACTGCTTCGGTCAAGGTGATCGCGGCGGTCGGGGCAGCCTCGCGTGCCGGCCTAAGCCTGCATCGACCGCAGTCGTAGCCAATGTCCGACACGCCAAAGCGCGCTCGGCGGCTGCGGCGGTGCAACATCTGCGCTTCAATGATTCCTCGCAAGCTCACGGATGGTCCGGGGCAGGAGGAATTCACCCGTGCACATCGATACCCCCAGCCTGAGCGAGCAAGACGTCTGGCTTTTCCGTGAAGGCTCGCATGCCGAGCTGTACCGCACCATGGGCTGTCAGTTGCGGCCCGACGGCCAGGGCGCCAGCTTCGCGGTGTGGGCACCCAACGCATGGGCCGTCTCCGTCATCGCCGACTGGAACGGCTGGAACGACCAGGCGCTGCGGCTGCAGGCACGCGACGACGGCAGCGGCATCTGGGAAGGATTCGCACCCGAGGCCACCCGCGGACAGGTCTACAAATACCGCATCTTTTCTCGTGAAGCCGGCTATGTGGTCGACAAGGCCGACCCCTTCGCGTTCTATTCCGAAGCGGCACCGGCGACAGGCTCGCGCGTCTGGTCGCTCGAACACACCTGGAGCGACGACGCATGGATGCAGCAGCGCGGCGCGAAGAACGCGCTCGATGCGCCGATGTCGATCTACGAAGTGCATCCGGGCTCCTGGCAGCGCCAGGACGGTCAGATGCTCGGCTGGCGTGAGCTGGCCACGCGGCTCGCCGACTATGTGCACGAGATGGGCTTCACGCATGTCGAGTTGATGCCGGTGACCGAGCATCCGTTCTACGGATCGTGGGGCTACCAGACCACCGGCTACTTCGCGCCCACCTGGCGCTATGGCACGCCGCAGGACTTCATGGCCTTCGTCGACCATCTGCACCAGCGCGGCATCGGCGTGCTGCTCGACTGGGTTCCGTCGCACTTCCCGACCGATCAGCACGGGCTCGGCTTCTTCGACGGCACGCACCTGTTCGAACATGCGGACCCGCGCCAGGGCTTCCACCCCGAGTGGAATTCGAGCATCTTCAACTACGGCCGCAACGAGGTTCGCAGCTTCCTGATTTCGTCTGCGCTGTTCTGGCTCGACCACTATCACCTCGACGGCCTGCGCGTGGACGCGGTGGCCTCGATGCTCTACCTCGACTACGCACGCAAGCAGGGCGAATGGATTCCCAACATCCACGGCGGACGCGAGAACCTCGAAGCCGTCGGCTTCTTGCGCGACCTCAACCGTGCGATCTACCGCGAGCATCCGGACACCGTGTCGGTCGCCGAAGAATCGACCGCCTGGCCGATGGTCTCGCGCCCGACCGAGATGGGCGGTCTCGGCTTCGGCATGAAATGGAACATGGGCTGGATGCACGACAACCTGGCCTACTTCGAGCAGGACCCGGTGTACCGCAAGTACCACCAGGGGCAGCTGACCTTCTCGACCGTCTATGCGTTCAACGAGAACTTCGTGCTGCCGATTTCGCACGACGAAGTGGTGCACGGCAAGGGCTCGCTGATCGGCAAGATGCCCGGCGACGAATGGCAGCAGTTCGCCAACCTGCGCGCGCTGTTCGGCCTGATGTGGACGCACCCCGGCAAGAAGCTGCTCTTCATGGGTTGCGAGTTCGGCCAGCGGCGTGAGTGGACGCACGACGGCGAACTCGAATGGTGGGCCACCCAGAACCCGCTGAATGCCGGCACGCAGCGCCTGGTGCGCGATCTGAACCGTGTGTACCGCTCGGAGCCTGCGCTCTACCAGGTCGACTTCTCGCCGGAAGGCTTCGCGTGGATCAGCGCCGACGATGCCGAGCGCAGCGTGATCGTGTTCCTGCGCAAGCCGCGCGGCGGCGGCGCACCCGTGCTGGTGGCCTGCAACCTCACGCCGATGCCCCGCACCAACTACGTGGTCGGCGTGCCGCTGGCCGGACGTTGGCGCGAACTGCTCAACAGCGATGCGGCCGAATACGGCGGCGCCAACTGGGGCAACCTGGGCAGCCTCACGGCGTCGCCATTGCCCTCGCACGGCCAGCCGTATTCGCTGAGCCTCACCTTGCCGCCGTTGTCCACCGTGATCCTGGCGCTCGACAACGCTGCGTTGCCGCGCGCATGACATCGAACTGGCCATGAAGAAGAAAACCTCCGCCAACCCATCCGCTTCCTCTGCACCGGCCGTACCAGTTGCTCCGGCTGCTCCAGCTGCATCCACCGCACCAACCGCCATGCCGCCCATCAGTCCGACGCCCCCTCGCACATCCGTCGCCACCGACGGCCAGAAGCCCGCGTTGCTCGCCACGCCGTCCCCGTTCGCCAGCCTGCCTCAAGACGGCCAGGTGCGCGCGGTGATCGACGCGGTGTTGCCCGTGGTCGACGGCGGGCGCTTCGCGATCAAACGCACCGCCGGTGAGCCGGTCGAGGTCAAGGCGCATTGCTTCACCGACGGCCACGACGTGCTGCGCGTGATGCTCCAGTGGCGCGCAGAAGGCGCCGAGCATGCGCATGAAGTGCCGATGGTGCTGCTCAACAACGACATCTGGGAAGCCACCTTCGCGCCATCGGCACCCGGCCGCTACAGCTACACCGTGGTCGCCTGGGTCGACGCCTTCTCGTCGTGGCGCAGCGAACTCGCGCGGCGCATCGACGACGAGGACATCCGCATCGCGGCGCAGGTCGGCGCGATCGAGATCGCCGCCGCCGCGGGGCGCGCAACCGGCCGCCATGCGACCGACCTTCACCGCTTCGCACAGGCACTCGACCTGGGTGCGGCGGATCGCAAGACCGACAGCACGAGCCTCAAGGCGCTGGCGCTCGACACCGAGCTCGCGCGCCTCGCATCGCTCTACCCCGACCGCCGCCACGAGGCGCGCTTCAGCGCCGAGCTGCCGCTCATCGTCGACCGCGAGCGCGCACGCTTCAGCAGCTGGTATGAACTGTTCCCGCGTTCGGCCGGCACCGAGCCCGGCGTGCACGGCACCTTCCGCGATGTCGAAGCGCGGCTGCCTGCGATTGCCGAGATGGGCTTCGACGTGCTGTACTTTCCGCCGATCCATCCGGTCGGGCGCGTGCAGCGCAAGGGCCGCAACAACGCGCTCACGACCGAGCCCGGCGACGTCGGCAGCCCGTGGGCGATCGGCTCGACCGAAGGCGGCCACAAGTCGATCCTGCCCGAGCTGGGCACGCCGGAAGACTTTCGCCATCTGGTGAACGCGGCACGCCAGCGCGGCATCGACATCGCGATGGACATCGCCTTCCAGTGCGCACCCGACCATCCGTATGTGAAGGAGCATCCGGGCTGGTTCCGATGGCGGCCCGACGGCAGCGTGCAGTACGCGGAGAACCCGCCGAAGAAGTACCAGGACATCTATCCGTTCAACTTCGAGTGCGACGACTGGCAAGGCCTGTGGCTCGAACTCAAGAGCGTGTTCGACCACTGGATCGCGCAGGGCGTCACCATCTTCCGCGTCGACAACCCGCACACCAAGGCCTTCCCTTTCTGGGAATGGGTGATCACCGAGATCAAGCGCGAGCATCCGACAACGATCTTCCTGGCCGAGGCCTTCACGCGGCCGAAGGTCATGCATCGGCTGGCGAAGCTGGGCTTCTCGCAGTCGTACACGTACTACACCTGGCGCAATACGAAGGAAGAGCTGACCGCGTATTTCACCGAGCTGTCGAAGGGTCCGGGCTACGAATACTTCCGGCCGAACGTGTGGCCGAACACGCCGGACATCCTTCACGAGCAACTGCAGAGCGGCAACCCCGCGATGTTCCGTTTGCGCCTGGTGCTGGCTGCGACGCTCGCGGCGAGCTACGGCATCTACGGCCCTTCGTACGAACTCATCGACCACAAGCCGCGGCATGAAGGCAGCGAGGAATACCTCGACTCCGAGAAGTACCAGTTGCGCACCTGGAACCACGACCAGCCGAACAGCATCGCGCCGCTCATCACCCGCATCAACCAGATTCGCCACGACAACCCGGCGCTGCAATCCAACGGCAGCCTGCGCTTCCTGTCGGTCGAGAACGACAGGCTGCTCGCGTATGCGAAGGCCTCGCCGGACGGCAAGAACGTGGTGGTGACGGTCGTCAACCTCGACCCCGACAACGCGCAGTCCGGCTGGGTCAACCTGACGCCTGCGTCGATCGGCGTTGCGCCCGGCCATTCCTTCCAGATGCACGACCTGTTGAGCGACCAGCACTTCCTGTGGGAAGGCGACTATCACTACGTTCGCCTCGATCCGCAGTACACGCCCGCCCATGTCTTCGTCGTGCGGCGCCGCGTGCGCAACGAAAACGACTTCGACTATTTCGAGTGAGCCAGAGGATTTCCGCATGAATGCACCGCTTCCTTCCCTGGCGCTCGAGACGCCCGCCATCGACAGCACCGACGACGCGCAGTGGTACCGCGACGCGGTCATCTACCAGCTCAACGTCAAGGCCTTCTTCGACACCAACAACGACGGTGTCGGCGACTTCAAGGGCGTGACCGCCAAGCTCGACTACGTGAAGGACCTCGGCGTCAACACGATCTGGCTGATGCCGTTCTACCCCTCGCCGCTGCGCGACGACGGCTACGACATCTCCGAGTACGAGAACGTGAACCCGCAGTACGGCACGCTCGACGACTTCCGCGAGATGCTCGACGAGGCGCACAAGCGCGGGCTGCGCGTGATCACCGAGCTGGTCATCAATCACACGTCCGACCAGCATCCGTGGTTCAAGGCCGCGCGCCTGGCGCCCCCCGGCTCGCCCGAACGCAACTTCTACGTGTGGAGCGACACCGACCAGATCTACCAGGGCACGCGGATCATCTTCACCGACACCGAGACCTCGAACTGGACCTGGGACCCGGTCGCCAAGCAGTACTTCTGGCACCGCTTCTTCAGCCATCAGCCGGACTTGAACTTCGACAACCCGGCGGTGATGGAAGCCATCCTGAAGACGATGCGCTTCTGGCTCGACATGGGCGTCGACGGCTTCCGGCTGGACGCGATTCCCTACCTGGTGGAGCGCGACGGCACCAGCAACGAGAACCTGCCCGAGACGCATGCGGTGATCAAGCAGCTGCGCGCGGCGATCGACGCGCAGTACAAGAACCGCTTCCTGCTGGCCGAAGCCAACATGTGGCCGGAGGACGTGCGCGAGTACTTCGGCGACGGCGACGAATGCCACATGGCGTATCACTTCCCGCTGATGCCGCGCATGTACATGGCGATCGCGCAGGAAGACCGCGACCCGATCGTCGAAATCATGCAGCAGACGCCCGACATTCCGGACGGCTGCCAGTGGGCGATCTTCCTGCGCAACCATGACGAGCTGACGCTCGAGATGGTGACCAGCAAGGAGCGCGACTACATGTACCGCATGTATGCGGCCGACCCGCGTGCGCGCATCAACCTCGGCATTCGCCGGCGGCTCGCGCCGCTGATGGAAAACGACGGCGACCGCATCAAGCTGATGAACAGCATGCTGCTGTCGATGCCGGGCTCGCCGATCATCTATTACGGCGACGAGATCGGCATGGGCGACAACGTGTTCGTCGGCGACCGCAACGGTGTTCGCACGCCGATGCAATGGAGCCCCGACCGCAACGCGGGCTTCTCGCGCGCCGACCCGCAAAGCCTGTACCTTCAACCCATCATGGACGCGATGTACGGGTACGAGGCGCTCAATGTCGAGACGCAGGCGCGCGAGGCGGGCTCGCTGCTGAACTGGACCAAGCGCATGCTGGCCGTGCGCAAGACCAGCCGTGCCTTCGGCCGTGGCCGGCGCAACTTCCTGAAGCCGGGCAACCGCAAGATCCTCGCGTACCTGAGCGAATACGAGGACGAGGCGATCCTGTCGGTCTTCAACCTGTCGTCGGCCGCGCAGCCGGTCGAGCTCGACCTGACGGCGTTCAAGGGCCGCGTGCCGGTCGAGATGCTCGGCCGCGTGGCCTTCCCGCCGATCGGCGAGTTGCCCTATCTGCTGACGCTGCCATCGCACGGCTTCTACTGGTTTCGGCTCGCGGCCGATGTCGCCACGCCGAGCTGGCACCAGGAAGGCGTGCCGCTGCAGGACCGCCCGGTGCTGGTGCTGTTCGACAGCTGGACGAGCTTCTTCCGCGACCGCGTGATGCCGTGGCGCATCGGCATGGCGGAACGCATGCGGCTGCAGTTCGAGACCGACACGCTGCCGCGCTACGTCGAAACGCAGCGCTGGTATGCGTCGAAGGGCACGCCGGTCCAACGCGCGCGGCTGGTCGACCACGCCGTGTGGGACCAGGGCAACTTCAGCTGGATGCTGCCGCTGCTCGAACTCGACGGTCCGACCGACAAGTCCACTTATTTCGCACCGCTCGCGCTGGCATGGGAAGACCGCGAAGAAGAGCGGCTGAAGACGCTGAGCCAGGGCGCGATCGCCAAGGTCCGCCAGCAGGCCAACGTCGGCGTGATGGGCGACGCCTTCTTCGACGACGCGTTCTGCCGCGCACTGGTCGAGGCCATCGGCGAACGCAAGGAGATCGCGACCGCGCACGGCCGTCTGCGCTTCCGCCCGACCGAGGTCTTCGCGGCATTGGCGGGCGACGGCGTTGCGCAACTGCCCGTCACACCGCCGAGCGCCAACAGCAGCAACACGGTGGTCACGCTCGGCGAGCGGCTGTTCGTGAAGGGCTATCGCCGGCTGCGTGCCGGCCTGAACCCGGAGCTGGAAGTCGGCCGCTTCCTGACCGAAGTCGCGCACTACCCGCATTGCGTGCCGGTGGCCGGCGCGCTCGAGTACCACGCCGACGACGGCAGCACCATGACGCTCGCGCTGGTGCAGGCCTACGTGCCCAACTCGGGCGACGGCTGGGCCTACACGCTCGGCTATCTCGAGCGTTATCTCGAAGGCATGCGCACGCTCGAAGCGGTGCAGCCCGACGATGTGCATGGCGGCTTCCTGGCGCTGATGCACACGCTGGGTGAACGCACCGCCGAGCTTCACCTCGCGCTGTCGATACGCACCGGCGATGCGGCCTTCGATCCGCAGCCGATGACCGAAGCCGACGTGACGGCGTGGCGTGAACGCGCCGCCAACGAGGCCAAGGTGTCGCTCGACCTGCTGGCCGCGCGCCTGTCCGCGCTGCCGCCGGAAACGCAAGAAGAAGCCAAGCGCCTGCTTGCCAAGGCTTCGCAGGTGCCGCAACGCATCCAGTCCTGCGGCTCCGAAGTGCAGACCGGCTTGAAGACCCGCTACCACGGCGACTATCACCTGGGCCAGGTGCTGGTCTCGCGCAACGACTTCCTCATCATCGACTTCGAAGGCGAGCCTGCGCGCACCTTCGAGGAACGTCGTGTGCTGAGCTCGCCGCTGCGCGACGTGGCCGGCATGGTGCGGTCGTTCAACTACGCGCGCTGGACGGCACTGCGCCGCATCGCGCAAAGCGCCGACGAACTCGCCAAGCTGGAGCCGCTGGCGCGTGACTGGGAAGCGAAAACGCGCGAAGCTTTCCTGAACGCCTACACCGAGCGACTCGCGGCCGACGGCATCACGCAACCGCTCGATTCCGACTGCGGCCTGTTCGCGCTGTTCGAACTCGAGAAGTCGATGTACGAGCTGCGCTACGAGCTCAACAACCGCGCCGACTGGGTGCAGGTGCCGCTGCAAGGCATCCTGTCGCTGATCGATGCGGGCCAACCGCGCGCCGCATGACGGGTGCTCACCGCATCCACTGAATTGGAGAAAGTCACCATGGAAGATTTCGGCATTCACCTGGAGCCCGTTCGGGCCATCCTCTACCAGATCGGGGCTTTCATACCGCGGCTGCTCATCGCCATCGTCGTGGTGTTCGGCGGCTGGCTGCTGGCCAAGGTCGCGCGCTTCGCACTGGTCAAGGCGCTGCGCGCCATCAACTTCCCCGTGCTGACGGAGCGGTCCGGGCTGGACAACTTCCTGCGCTCGGGCGGCATGGCCGGCGACACGACCACGATCTTCGGTGCGCTCGCGTACTGGCTGGTGATATTGGCCGCGCTGCTCATCGCCTTCAACGGCCTGGGCCTGACCTACATCACCGACCTGCTCGGACGCGTGGTGTGGTTCGTGCCGAACGTGTTCGTCGCGCTGCTGGTGCTGGCCTTCGGCGCGTACTTCGCGCGCTTCATCCGCGACATGGTGCAAGGCTACTGCCGCAGCGTGCAGTTGCAGGACGCCGCACTGCTCGGCCGGCTCGCGCAGTACGCGGTGCTGGCCTTCGTGGTGCTGATCGCGCTGGACCAGATCAAGGTCGGCGGCGACATCGTGCGCGAGAGCTTCCTGGTGATCCTGGGCGGCGTGGTGTTCGCGATCGCGCTGGCCTTCGGACTGGGCGGCAAGGACTGGGCACAGGAGCGCATCGAGCAGTGGTGGCCGCGGCGCTCGCGTGGCCCGAAGGACCCGACGGACGACAAGCGGCTCTGATCGCGCAAAGGACACCGGCACGACATGCGCAATGAGCATCCGATCACCGTCGTCTGGCCCGGCCAACCGTATCCACGCGGCGCCAACTGGGACGGTGAAGGCGTCAACTTCGCGATCTTTTCGCAGCATGCGGAGCGTGTCGAACT
>JAZKDL010000165.1:0-1504 GCA_040387575.1 Pseudomonadota bacterium | reverse complement strand
AGCCCGACCCGACCGGCGAGGGCATGGTGATCGTCAACGCCTTCTGCAACTTCTACCGGCAGATCGAGTACCCCGGCGATGTGCTGCTGAAGATGTACGTGAGCGACCCGGGCCGCACCACATTCGAGAGCTGGGCGACGATGGCGCGCGCCGATGCGCCGGACGTCATCTGCGCCGCCGGTGGCGCGACCACCATCTGGGTCGATTTCCCGAAGCAGAAAGCGATGGCGCTGCCCGACTGGCTGCGCGCGCTGGTGTCGTCCGAGGCGTCTTGAGCCCCTGGTACGGGTTCAGACCGTCACGGCGTCCTGAACCCGCGGCAGGCTGATGCGGGCCTCGAAGCCGGTACGCGCGCCCGGCGGCGGTGAGGCCAGCGACAGCTGAGCCTGGTGCTTGGCGACGATGGTCGACACGATCGACAGTCCGAGGCCGTAGCCGGCACGTTCCGAGCTGTGGCGCACGTGGCGAAGCTCGAGCGTGCGCAGCTCGACGTCGGTCACGCCCGGACCGAAGTCGCGCACGATCAGCTGCCGATCGGCGCTCACTTCGAGCTCGACCCGGCTGCCCGCCGCGTAGTGCAGCGCGTTCTCGATCAGGTTGCGCAGCGCGATCGCCAGCGCATCGAAGTCGCCGGATGCAGCGGGTGGCAACTCGCTCTCCGGCACCTTGAGGTCGAGCCGATCCAGCGCGCGCGATTCTTGCCAGAACTCCTGCGCCACCGTGGCGGCGAGCTGCACCAGGTCGACAGGCTCGCGCGACAGCGACGCACCGGACTCCGCACGCGACAACTGCAGCAGCTTCTCGGTGCGATGGCTCAGCGTCTGCAGTGCACGTAGCGCGGCCTCGACGTCCTCGCGCCGCAGGTCGTGCTCCAGCGCGGTCTGCAGCCGCAGGCGCGCGGCGGCAAGCGGTGTGCGCAGTTCGTGCGCGGCATTCGCTGCCAGGGCGCGTTCGACGTCGAGCGACTGCGACAGGCGCTCCAGCAGATGGTTGACGTGATCGCCGACCAGTTGCAGTTCCTGCGGCAGGCCGGGCAGGGCGATCGGCCGCAGATCGGCGCCGTTGCGCTCGCCGATCTCGGACGACAGTTGCTGCAGCACTTCCAGTTCCTTCCGCGCGATGCGTCTCAGCAGCAGCGCCAGCAAGGGCAGCACGGCGCCCAGCGGAATGATGAGCCCGAACAACGTGCGGTTGAGTGCGCTCTGCCGTTCCGACAACGGGTCGGCAACCTGCAGGAAGAAGCCGCGGGTCGGATGGCGCACGGTGTAGATGCGCCACGACGCATCGTTGGCGAACCCGGGCGCCAGCGGCACGTCGAAGGTGTCGCCGGGCGTTTCGGCCGAGCGCATCACGACCTTGTTGCTGCCATCGACCACCTGGAAGAAGACCGCTGCGTCGGCGAAGGTCGGCGTCGGTGCGATCAGCGGCGCCTTCAACGGAGCGCTCGTGTCGCGCCGGTCGAACTCGTCGAGCGCGATGTCGAACATCCGGTGCGACACCTCGA
>JAZKDL010000164.1:0-29443 GCA_040387575.1 Pseudomonadota bacterium | reverse complement strand
CGTCGTACTCATGCGCTTGGGTCCTTGATGTGGTGGTCGATCGGGTCACTCGGCGACCTGGTTGCACGCGGTCTTTGTGAGACAACAGCAGCGCAGGCCCGATGGTGAGAGGTAGATCCGGACGCTTCGAGGGCTGCTCGAAACGCCGGAGTCAGAAAAAAATGCGTCGTGATTTCCTGTGAGATACAAACGCGTCCGGTACGTGGAATGAGGCGATTCCGCCGGATCACATGTTGTCGATCATCACCTGCCCGAAACCGGAGCAGCTGACCTGCGTCGCACCTTCCATGAGGCGCGCGAAGTCATAGGTGACTTTCTTGCTGATGATCGCCTTTTCCAAGGCGCTGATGATCAGGTCTGCGGCATCTTTCCAGCCAATGTGCCGAAGCATCATCTCGGCCGAGAGGATTTCCGAGCCTGGATTCACATAGTCCTTGCCCGCGTACTTGGGCGCCGTGCCATGCGTGGCCTCGAACATGGCGATGGTGTCGCTCATGTTTGCGCCCGGCGCGATCCCGATGCCACCTACCTGCGCAGCCAGCGCATCGGAGATGTAGTCGCCGTTGAGGTTCAGCGTGGCGACGACAGAGTATTCAGCCGGGCGCATCAGAATCTGCTGCAGGAAAGCATCGGCGATGCTGTCCTTGACCGTGATGTCCTTGCCGGTGCGCGGATTCTTGAGCCGCATCCACGGACCGCCGTCGATCAGTTCAGCGCCGAATTCCTTGGCGGCCAGGCCGTAGCCCCAATCACGAAAGCCGCCTTCCGTGAACTTCATGATGTTGCCTTTGTGCACCAGGGTGACGGACGGCTTGTCGTTGTCGATCGCATACTGGATCGCCTTGCGCACCAACCGCTCGGTGCCTTCGCGCGACACGGGCTTCACGCCAAGCGCCGAAGTCTCGGGGAATCGCAACTTCTTGACGCCCAACTCTTCCATCAGGAACTGGATGAGCTTTTTGGCCTTGTCGCTCTCGGCTTCGAATTCGATGCCGGCGTAGATGTCTTCCGAGTTTTCGCGAAAAATCGCCATGTTGGTCTTCTCCGGCTCCTTGAGCGGAGATGGCACACCGTCGAAGTACCGAATCGGGCGAAGGCAGACATACAAGTCTAGTTCCTGGCGCAACGCAACATTCAGCGACCGGATGCCCGTACCGACCGGTGTCGTCAGCGGCCCCTTGATGGAAACGAGGTGTTCGCGAACGGCATGAAGCGTTTCGTCGGGCAGCCAGACATCAGGCCCGTAGACCCTGGTCGACTTTTCGCCCGCATAGATCTCCATCCACTGAATCTTTTTTTTGCCGCCATAAGCCTTTTCCACCGCGGCGTCCACTACTTTGATCATCACAGGCGTGATATCGCGTCCTGTGCCATCGCCTTCGATGAACGGAATGATCGGAATATCGGGCACATGGAGCGAGCCGTCGGCGTTGACGCTGATCTTCTGGCCTTGGCTGGGAACCTGGATGTGCTGATAGCTGGGCATTGGGAGTGTGGCGCGGGGGTGACAGTCAAAGGTCGAATGGCTTTTTTCGCGGAGCAACTGCCAGCGGAATAGCCGTAGAATTTTAGACGCAACCGGAGGGGCATGAAGGCCTGTCAACCGCAGCCATGCCGGCTTCGTTGTTTGCAGACCTTCTGCTGGCCGGGAGGCGTTATCAAATCAACTCCACAGAGGAACCGTAATGAACAAAATTCTCGCAGTCATGATCGCTGGTCTGTTCGCAGCGGGCGCCTACGCGCAAAACCCGGCCGGCGCATCGGCAGAGCAAGCGCCGGTGACCAACTCGAAGTCCCAGGCACGCGCTGACGCCAAGGTCGCTGCGAAGAAGCCTGGTGTCAAGCCTGCCGCTGGCGGCGACATCAACAAGACGCCCGAAGGCGGCGCCATCGGTACCGACAAGGCTGCTGTGGCTGGCGAAAAGCGCGCTGAAACGCGCGATGCACGTCGTCCTGCCAAGGGCGGCGGCGTGAAGCCAAAGACCACCCAAGGCAGCACGCCCAAGTAATTGATCGAGGTTTGCCTCGTCAAAGAGAAGCGCCTTTCGGGGCGCTTTTTTTATTTGCGCAATGCACGAACGGTCAACCGCGCATGCAAACCGTCGTTGTAGATGAGTTCTTCATCCGGCAACCGTTTTTGTCACACAGGATTTCAATATGTATAAATTTCTCGCCGCCGTCGCTGTCAGCCTTTTCGCGGTGAGCGCTTTCGCTCAATCGCCTGCACCTGCCCCGGTCATGCCGGTGGTCGCCGGACATAGCGCACCAGCTCCGCATCACGCGAAGAAGAAAGTGGTCCACAAGAAAGCCAACGCACACAAGAAGCACGTCGTGAAGGCCAAGCACGCGCCAATTCACAAGAAGCAAAAGCACCGGATCTGAAGCCGAGGTAAGCTCCTCCATCGGTACGATGCCCGCACCCAAGCGGGCATTTTTGATTCAGTCCACTCCTTTCCCGCCATGGCCATCCGCCGCCTTTTTTCCGCCTGCTGTGTCGTCGTTGTCGCAGTCCTTCACCCCTTCGGCATCGCCTGGTCTCAGGAACAGCCACAAATGGATCTGCAGCGCGTGCGAATTTCCGCAGGCTTGTACCAGATCGACGCGCAGGTCGCGGTGTCTCCTGCCGAGCAACAGACCGGCCTGATGTACCGCCAGGAAATGCCGCAGCAGGAAGGCATGCTTTTCGTGTTCCGCCAGCCGTCGACTCAGTGCTTCTGGATGAAGAACACGTTGCTGCCGCTGACTGCCGCTTTCGTGGCCGACGATGGCCGTATCGTCAACCTCGTCGACATGAAGCCGCAAACGCTGGACTCGCATTGCTCGGAAGAGCCAGTTCGGTATGTCCTCGAGATGAACCAGGGATGGTTTGCGAAGAAGAACATCCACAAGGGGTTCAAGCTCGGCGGCCCGCCTTTCGAAGCACGCCGTTGATCCTTGACGTGCTAAAGCAGTCAAGAAAAAGCCGACCCGCGGGTCGGCTTTTTCTTGAACCGGAGAAGCTCAGGCGAAATTCTTTTCCGCAAATTCCCAGTTCACCAGCTTCGCCAGGAAGGTCTCGACGAACTTCGGACGCAGGTTGCGGTAGTCGATGTAATAAGCATGCTCCCAGACGTCGACGGTCAGCAGCGCCTTGTCGGCTGTGGTGAGCGGCGTGCCTGCAGCGCCGGTGTTGACGATATCCACGGTGCCGTCTGCCTTCTTGACCAGCCAGGTCCATCCCGAACCGAAGTTGCCGACGGCCGACTTGACGAATGCTTCCTTGAATGCATCGTAGCTACCCCACTTGGCTTCGATCGCCTTGGCCAGGGCACCGCTCGGAGCGCCGCCGCCTTGTGGCTTCATGCAATTCCAGAAGAAGGTGTGGTTCCAGATCTGCGCGGAATTGTTGTAGATGCCACCGCTGGACTTCTTGATGATTTCCTCAAGCGACATGCTCTCGAACTCGGTTCCCTTTTGCAGGTTGTTCAAGTTCACGACATACGCGTTGTGGTGCTTGCCATAGTGGTACTCGAGGGTTTCCTTCGAATATTCCGGTGCCAGTGCATCGAGGGAATAAGGCAGGGGAGGAAGAACGTGTTCCATGTATTTCTCGTGGGTTGGTTGTAGGACGAGCCATTCTAGGAAAGAATTATTCGCCCTGCGTCGGACGGCGGCGCATCGCCGCCGTCTAGCGAACGGTAAGGTCCACCGTTCCCTCTGCGAGTCGGGCCGACACAGCGTCACCGCTGCCGAGCGCTTGCGCACGCGTCACAGTGCGCCCATCGGCATCTGTCAGCCAGGCGTATCCACGTTGCAGCACAAGCGCTGGATCGAGCAACTTCAGACGAGCTTCCACCCGGTCCAGACGGTCGCACCGACGTCGTGCGTCCTGCGCGAGGTATTGCGGCAATGCAGTGGCCAGCACGTCGGTCGCTTGCACCGCGCGTGCATGCTGAGAAGCCGCTGCATGGCGCAGACGCTGCGCATGTGAGGCGAGCTGGATCTGCTGCCGCGCGACCATACCGGACGGCCGGCCAAGTCGCCCGGCAACCAGGTCGAGCCGCTGTGCCATTAGGTCCATTCGACGGCCGAGCGCGTCGCCAATCCGCTCCTCCATGAGGTCGAGCGCGCCGAGCCACAGGTCGCGTGGCGCGGCGACCAGTTCAGCTGCTGCGGTGGGCGTCGGCGCGCGAACGTCGGCGCAGAAGTCAGCGATCGTGAAGTCGGTTTCATGGCCAACGCCGCACACCAGCGGCACCGGGCTGCGCACGATCGTGCGTGCAAGCGTCTCGTCGTTGAACGCCCAGAGGTCCTCGATCGATCCACCGCCGCGTACCAGCAGGATGACATCGATGGGGAGCTCCGATTCGTAGAGCGATTCCAGCGCATCGACCAGTTCGATCGGCGCACCGGCACCCTGTACGGCAGACGGCACCAGTACCACCGGAATATGAGGTACTCGTCGCCGGAGCGCCGTCACCACGTCGTGCAAAGCTGCTGCGCCGAGCGACGTGACCAGGCCGATGGCGCGCGGCATCGTTGGCAGCGCGCGTTTTCTAGCGGGATCGAACAGGCCTTCGGCCTCCAGCCGAGCCTTGCGCAGCATGAACTGCTCGAACAACGCTCCCTGCCCCGCACGCCGCATGCTCTCGACGACAAGCTGGAGGTCGCCGCGCGGTTCATAAACGCCCAGCCGTCCACGGACCTCGATCTGATCACCGTCGCGCGGGGCGAAGTCCACAAGACTTGCCGCACGCCTGAACATCGCGCAACGAAGCTGCCCCGTGCTGTCCTTGAGCGAGAAGTAGCAATGACCGCTCGATGCCCGAGAGAAACCGGAGATCTCGCCGATCACGGTCACAGGATTGAAGCGTGCCTCCAGTGCGTCAGCGACCGCATGGCACAGCGCCCCTACCGCCCAGACCCTGGGTGCCGCAGACCCTGCATTGGAGTGGGTGCTCATGAAAATCCGCGCCTCGGTTTCGACACTCGTCCACAAGTGCGTCTGGGTCGCTCGTACAGTGCGCCGAAGGTGCCCAGAGTGCACGGATTTACGTGCAACTCATTGATTTCATTGAAAAAACAGTTGCTCAAAATTCGATCGTTCCAATGCAAGGCCCAGCCAGCGTGGGTTCTGGTGAGTTGCCAACGTAGTTAGTCACAAAGTTATCCACAGAAAATGTGAGCGGTTTGCTGACAACACGATGAGCAAAAACGCCACAACGCGCCGGTCATAATCGCCGCGCATCGACGGTCCGGATGGACGGAGGTTTTCTTGTTTTCAATCATAGTTGCCGCGGGATGGCCGATCTGGCCGCTCCTTGTCTGCTCGGTCCTCGCGTTGGCGTTGGTGATCGAGCGGTTCGTGAGCCTCAAGACCGAAAAAGTATTTCCGCGGAAGCTTCTCGATGAAGCGATTTACGCGTCGCAGCGGACGCTTCCGGGGTCCGAGGTGGTCGCGAAGCTGGAAAGAACTTCGGCGCTGGGCGAGATACTGGCTGCGGGTCTTCGCACGTTGCACGCAAGCCCGCGTTGCACGGAAGATGATTTGCGCGTCGCAATGGAAGGCGCCGGGCGCTCCGTTGCGCACCGCCTCGAGCGCCGGTTGCCCGCGCTGGCGACGATCGCATCCGCCGCACCGCTGCTCGGTCTGCTCGGAACCGTCATCGGGATGATCGAGATCTTCGGCTCCCAGTCGTCCACGAGTGGCGCCATCGGCTCGGGCAACCCCGCCCAACTCGCCCATGGCATCTCGATTGCGCTGTACAACACGGCGTTCGGCCTGATCGTGGCGATTCCCACATTGATTTTCTGGCGCTACTTTCGCACGCGTGTCGATGCCTACCTGCTGCATCTGGAGCTTGCTGGCGAGCGTTTCGCCCGGCATTTGAACGGCTTGCGCCAGGCATGAGCCGTTCACGCATGCGCTTTCGCAATGCTGCGCGCGATGAACCAGAGATCAACCTCATCCCGTTCATCGATGTGCTGCTGGTCGTCTTGATCTTCCTGATGTTGTCGACCACCTACAGCAAGTTCACGGAGATGCAGCTTCAACTGCCGGTAGCGGACGCCGATGCGCAGCGCAATCGACCGCGAGAGGTCGTCGTTGCCGTGGCTGCCGATGGCCGCTATGTCGTCGACCGAAGCGCCTTGGCAGATCGCAGCGTGGAGGGCGTTGCGGCAGCACTTGCCGCTGCAGCCGCCGGCGCCAAGGACTGCGTCGTGATCATCAGCGCCGACGCGAGCGCTGCGCATCAGTCCGTCATCACGGTGATGGACGCTGCGCGTCGCGCGGGGCTGATGCAGATCAGCTTCGTCACTCAGTCGGCCTCGCAGGCTGGGCGGTAGTTTTGTCGCTCCAGGACGCATGGCTGAAACGCGGACCGCTCGCGCGGTTGCTGTGGCCGCTTTCGCAGTTGTTCGCTGCGGTGGCCGCCGTTCGGCGAACGCTGTATCGACGCGGCTTGTTGGCAACGGAGCGCGTGCCTGTGCCTCTGATCGTGGTCGGCAATGTGATGGCCGGCGGCGTCGGCAAGACGCCTGCCGTGATTGCTATCGTGCAGCACCTCCAGGCGCGAGGACTGAATGTCGGAGTCGTGTCACGCGGCTATGGACGCGCCACGCAGGATTGCCGCGAAGTGCTTCCAGACAGTGCTCCCAACGAGGTCGGCGACGAGCCGGAGCTGGTCAAGCGCGCCACGGGTGCTGCTGTATTCGTGGCGCGACGGCGCATCGAAGCGACACGCGCGCTGTTGGTGCGGCATCCGGCAACCCAGGTGATCGTGAGCGACGACGGGCTTCAACATCTGGCGATGGGACGCGACATCGAAATTTGCGTGTTCGACGACCGCGGTGTCGGCAACGGCTGGCTGCTGCCGGCCGGGCCGCTGCGCGAAGCCTGGCCACGCCCGTGCGATCTGGTGCTGCACACCGGGCAGCGCCCGGCGTTCGGCGGCTTTAGAGCACAGCGCGCACTTGCTGCTTACGCGATCGGCAGCGACGGGCGCCGCGTACCACTCGGTGCGTTCGCCAATCAACCCGTGATCGCGATCGCGGCGATCGGTCGGCCGCAGGCTTTCTTTGACATGCTCCGCGCTGCCGGCCTGTCGCTGACCCAGGAAATCGCGCTGCCCGACCATGATGACTTCAGCCACTGGACGCGTCCGTCGGCGGCGGGTTCAGTTCTGCTCTGTACCGAGAAGGATGCCGTCAAGCTGTGGCGTCTGGCGCCGGACGCGCTGGCCGTTCCTTTGCAATTCACGCCCGAGCCGGCGTTCCTGGCGACGCTCGATGCAAAGTTATCATCGACCAATGGACACCAAGCTGCTTGAACTGCTCGTTTGCCCCGTGACGAAAGGGCCCCTGACCTGGAACGCCGAGAAGCAGGAACTCGTCTCCCGCAGCGCCCGCCTCGCCTATCCGGTGCGCGACGGAATTCCGGTTCTGCTCGAGAACGAGGCGCGCACACTTACCGACGAAGAGTTGGGCCTTTGAGCTTCACCGTTCTCATCCCGGCGCGGCTGGCGTCGACTCGCCTGCCGAACAAACCCCTTGCAGACATCGCTGGCGTGCCCATGATCGTGCGCGTGGCACGGCAGGCGCAACTGTCAGCCGCCGATCGGGTCGTGGTCGCGGCCGACGACGCCCTCATCGTCGACGCGTGTTCAGCGCATGGCATCGACGCCTTGCTTACGCGCAAGGACCATCCAAGTGGAAGCGACAGGCTGGCCGAAGCCTGTGAGCAACTCGGACTTCCGGATGAGGCGATCGTGGTCAATGTGCAGGGCGATGAACCGCTGATCGATCCATCGCTGATCAACGCGGTGGCCGGCGTACTTGCTTCGCACCCCGACGCGGCGATGAGCACTGCGGCGCACGCGATCGATTCGCTGCAGGATTTCATCAATCCGAATGTGGTGAAGACGGTGCTGGATGCGGCCGGCAACGCGCTCTACTTCAGCCGTGCCCCACTGCCCTGGTGGCGCGATGGTTTCGCTGCCGCGGGGCCGACGGTTCTTCCGACATCGCCGCCTCCATTGCGCCACATTGGGATCTATGGCTATCGCGCTGGCTTCGTTCGGCGCTTCCCGCTACTCGCGCCGGCGCCGGTCGAAAGCACCGAGGCGCTCGAGCAGTTGCGCGCGCTGTGGCATGGGCATCGCATTGCCGTTCACGTCAGTGCGCATGCGCCCGGCCCGGGCGTGGACACGCCGGAAGATTTGACGCGGGTTCGCGCTTTCCTCGAAGGCCGTTGAGCCCGGCGAGAGCGTCATTCATCGAGGATGCGCATGCTATCCTCGACGCAATTCCGCCCTTTTTGGTCGTCCGCGACGCAGAGGGTGTGACACAAAATTCAAAGAAACGTCCGAGGACACCATGAGACTCATTTTGTTGGGCGCCCCCGGCGCGGGTAAAGGCACGCAAGCCGCTTTCATCTGCAAGAAATACGGCATTCCCCAAATATCCACCGGCGACATGTTGCGCGCTGCCGTCAAGGCCGGCACGCCGCTTGGCCTGGAAGCCAAGGCGGTGATGGCATCGGGTGCGCTGGTGAGCGACGACCTCATCATCAATCTGGTCAAGGAGCGCCTGGCGCTGCCGGACTGTGCAAGCGGCTTCCTGTTCGACGGCTTCCCTCGCACCATCCCTCAAGCCGACGCGATGCGCGCTGCAGGCGTGAAGCTCGACTACGTGCTCGAGATCGACGTACCCTTCTCCGACATCATCGAGCGCATGAGCGGCCGTCGTTCGCATCCCGCATCGGGCCGGATCTATCACGTGAAGTTCAATCCGCCGAAGGTTGACGGCAAGGACGACGCGACCGGTGAAGACTTGATTCAGCGTGAAGACGACAAGGAAGAAACCGTCGGCAAGCGCCTGGACGTCTACAGCCAACAAACGCGTCCGTTGGTCGACTATTACGCCAACTGGGCCAAGGCCGAGCCGGAAGCTGCGCCCAAGTACCGCGCGATCAGCGGTGTGGGCTCCGTTGACGAGATCACCCAGCGCGCACTCGCCGCACTGAGCAGCTGAATCTTCGTAACTGGATCTAGTCCTCGCGTTCGGACTCGCCGGATGTTCCTTCATCCGGCGTAATCAGTCCCATCAGTTCCAGCATTAGCGCGACGCGCGCCTTGACGGGTGTCAGTGCGCCGGCGTCACGCAATACATCTCCCGATTTCGGCAGGATTCGACCTTGCGTGCAGCGTGTAGCTCGCACGACGAGCATGCCTGCAGACTGCGCACGGATCGCCGCCTCTTCCAGTGCACGATGCAGTGTGCCGTTCCCCGTCGCGGCCAGCACGAGCCCCCGCGCGGCATCCGGTTTGCCAACGCGGCGTTCCGATATGAGTGCATCGACCAGTCCCGCTCCAGCGCCAGCATGGCTCATCAGGATTTCCACACGAGGCCAATCGGCAGGATCCAGCCCGATGACGCCACTCGTGTTCGGCGGCACGCAGCCTGAGGCGTCCGTCGGCCAGCCGCGCAATAGCCTGATGTGGCCTTCCTCCACATAACCGAGCGGGCCAGCGTCGCCCGAGTTGAACGCATCGAGGCGGTAGGTGTGCACCTTTTGCACGTCGAGCGCCGAATGCACGACGCCCGCACACACAGCCACGACGCCTTGGGCGCCAGGCGTCGACGCGACCGCGATCGCATCACGGACGTTCTGCGGACCGTCCGGAGACAAAGCACTCGCAGGTCGCATGGCGCAGGTAAGCACGACTGGCTTGTGCGGCCGCAATGTCAGGTGCAGGAACATCGCCGTCTCTTCCAGCGTGTCCGTCCCGTGTGTGATCACGATGCCGGCGACGTCGGCTTGGGCCAGCCAATGCGCACAGCGCCGGGCGAGCCGCTGCCAGGTCACCGCATCCATGTCCTTGCTGTCGATCTGCGCGACCTGTTCGGCATGAACCAGGAGTCCTGCCGGCAAATCGATGTCACCGAGAAGTTCGGCCACGCCGACCTGCCCTGCGGTGTAACCGATGTTGTCTCCCTTGGCATCGGCCCGGCCGGCGATGGTGCCGCCTGTTCCCAACACGATGATCCGGCGCACTGTGGAAACGGGTTTGTTCACCATTGCTTGCAAAGTTCCAAAAGCTGGTTAAAAATACAGATACTGGATATCCAGACAGTACCGCAAGGAGCACCCATGCAGTTGACGCCAAAGCTTACCTCTCGCCAGCAGCAGATCCTCGATCTGATCCGCAGCACCATCGCACGCACTGGCGCGCCGCCGACGCGTGCGGAAATCGCCAACGAGCTTGGCTTCAAGTCGGCCAATGCGGCAGAAGAACACCTGCAAGCGCTGGCGCGCAAGGGCGCCATCGAACTGCTCAGCGGTACGTCGCGCGGCATTCGCCTCAAGGGCGACGCTCTGCGTTCGCTCAACGAATCCCGAAACAACCAGTTCTCGTTGTCGTTGCCGGGCATGGCGCAGTTGGCGTTACCGCTCGTAGGACGTGTCGCCGCGGGTTCGCCGATCCTCGCCCAGGAGCACGTGGACCAGACCTATTACGTGGAAAGCACGCTGTTCCAGCATCAGCCCGACTACCTGCTGAAGGTACGCGGCATGTCGATGCGCGACGCCGGCATCATGGATGGCGACTTGCTGGCAGTTCAGTCGACCAAAGAGGCGCGAAACGGACAGATCGTCGTCGCGCGGCTCGGCGAGGAAGTCACGGTCAAGCGCCTCAAGCGCACCAAGGATGTCGTCGAGCTGCATGCCGAGAACCCGGACTATCCAACCATCGTCGTGCAGCCCGGTGAGCCCTTCGAGATCGAAGGCCTGGCTGTTGGACTGATCCGCAACACGATGCTGATGTAGCCCTGTCGAATTCGGCTGCGAGAGGTGGCGGGCGTATGGCGAGGGCCATCACCCTGTCGCAGCCTTGACGGATTGCAATCCTGCCTGTGTCCAATCTCTAACTTCTGGAGTTCACATGGGAATCGCCCTTCTCGCTTTTGTCGATCTGTTGATGCCACTGCAATCGTTGGCCAACCGCTGGATGTCCACTCGTCGCGCTGCCGGCGTTGACGGTACCGGACTGCGCTACGTCGCGGTGCGGCCTGCATGCGCAGGTCGACCTATCAGCCCCGCTTCCAAACCGGCAACCAAGCCCGCCCGCCCGTTGCGCGTGGTGCGCGTCGTCGATGGCCACGCCAAGGGCGCACACGCCGGTCGTGTGGTGATCTCGGGTCGCATGTCCGATGTCTGTGCGGAACTCGACAGGCTCGCGGCACTCGAGGCTTCTGACATTGCGTCCTTGCACGGCGGCAGCCATCGCCTTCACTGATTGCCGGTCGCTGAGGCCGCACAACGATAAAAGCAGGCGTCCGCAAGACGCCTGCTGACACGGTGACCCAATGCCGAGAGGCACAATGGTGAGCCATGAATATTGTGATCCTCGACGACTATCAGGACGCAGTGCGCAAATTGCGCTGCGCCACCCGGCTCGATGCCTACGCAGCCAAGGTCTATACCAACACCGTCAAGGGCATCGGACAGTTGTCGGTACGGCTGAAAGACGCTGACGTGATCGTGCTCATCCGTGAGCGAACACAGATCTCGCGCCAGCTCATCGAAAAGCTGCCGCGCCTCAAACTGATTTCACAGACCGGCCGCGTCGGCGGACACGTCGACGTCAATGCCTGCACCGAGCGCGGCGTTGCGGTGGCGGAGGGTAGCGGCTCTCCCCTGGCGCCGGCCGAGCTCACCTGGGCGTTGATCATGGCCGCCATGCGCCGGCTCCCTCAGTACATCAGCAATCTGAAACATGGTGCCTGGCAGCAGTCCGGCCTGAAGTCGGCATCCATGCCGCCCAACTTCGGCGTTGGCTCGGTGCTGAAGGGGAAGACCCTGTGCATCTGGGGCTACGGCCGCATTGGTCAGCTGGTTGCACGCTATGGGCAGGCTTTCGGCATGCAGGTGGTGATCTGGGGTCGCGAAGAGAGTTGCAACCGTGCACGCTCCGATGGCTTCCAGGTTGCCCCGAGCCGTGAAGACTTCTTCGCGATGGCCGACGTGCTGACCATTCACCTGCGGCTGAATGACGACACACGCGGTGTGCTCACGCTGGAGGATCTGTCGCGGATGAAACCGACCTCGCTGTTCGTGAACACCTCGCGTGCGGAATTGGTGGAACCGGACGCCCTGCTCGCCGGCTTGAATCGAGGCCGTCCCGGCATGGCCGCGATCGACGTATTCGAGAGCGAACCCCCGTTGCAAGGCCATGCCCTGCTCCGACTCGAGAACTGCATCTGTACGCCGCATATCGGCTACGTCGAGCAGGAGAGCTACGAGATGTACTTCGGCCTTGCCTTCGACAACGTCGTGAATTTCATCAAGGGCAATCCGAGCAACATCGTGAATCCCGGCGCACTTCAGGTGCGTCGCTGAAACGACAGCCGCGCGGCAATTCCCGCCGCCGGCAGTACAAACGAGGAACGCCGTTGCGCGCGACGCGCGGAGAATCGACGCACGGCTTTTGCATTCATCTCTACCTAGCGATACCCATCCAATGACTGTGAACTATTCGAGAATCGCTGTGATCGGCGCCGGCGCAATGGGCCGGGGCATCGCGCAAATTGCCGCGCAGGCTGGCAGCGAAGTCCTGCTGCTCGACAGCTTCGCCGGCGCCGCCGAGAAGGCGCGCGAAGCGCTCTCCGCCCAGTGGCAGAAGCTTCACGAGAAAGGCAAGTTCGATGCTGCGCAGCGCGATGTGCTTGTGGCGCGGATCCGTCCAGTGCAATCACTGCAAGACCTGGCCGATTGCGACCTGGTGATCGAAGCCGTGATCGAAGATCTCGAAGTCAAGCGCAAGCTCTTTCGCGAACTGGAAGCCGTGGTGGCTCCTTCGGCCACGCTGGCGACCAACACGTCATCGTTGTCCGTCACCGCCATCGCGGCCGGCCTGAAGCATCCAGAGCGCATGGCCGGCTTTCATTTCTTCAATCCCGTGCCACTGATGAAGGTGGTCGAGGTGGTCGCCGGCTTCAAGACCGACGCGGCTGTGTGCAAGCAGTTGTCGGGCTATGCGCGCCAGATGGGTCACAGCGCCGTGCAGGCGCAGGACACGCCGGGTTTCATCGTCAACCACGCGGGGCGTGGTTTTGGCACCGAGGCGCTGCGCATCGTCGGCGAGGGCGTGGCTGACTTCGCGACCATCGACCGCATCCTGAAGGATCAGGCGGGCTTTCGCCTCGGCCCTTTCGAACTGATGGACCTGACTGCACTGGACGTGTCTCATCCGGTGATGGAGTCGATCTACCGTCAGTACTACGACGAGCCGCGCTTTCGCCCCAGCGTGATCACGGCGCAGCGTCTTGCGGCCGGCGCGCTGGGACGCAAGACCGGCGAAGGCTTCTACCGCTATGTCGATGGCGCTCAGCAAGTGCCGCCCGAAGCGCCGACCCCGGAGATCGACACGCTGCCGCCGGTGTGGGTGTCGCCGCGCGCGGCGCGCCGCCCCGAGTTGCTCAAGTTGATCCACACGCTCGGTGCGCAGATCGAAAGCGGTGCGGCGCCGTCGGCTCAGGCGCTGATCTTGGTCGCGCCACTTGGCTTCGACGTGACCACCGTCGCCGCGGTCGAGCGGCTCGATGCCACGCGCACGGTCGGTATCGACATGCTGGTCGACGACGCCGCCACCAAGCGCCGCGTGCTGGCCACCAACCCGGCCACGCGTCTTGGCATGCGCGATGCGGCGCATGCGCTGTTCGCGCGCGACGGCAAGGCTGTCAGCGTGATCCGCGACAGC
The DNA here is from genome assembly GCA_040387575.1 of Pseudomonadota bacterium. Lineage (GTDB taxonomy): Bacteria > Pseudomonadota > Gammaproteobacteria > Burkholderiales > Burkholderiaceae_C > Variovorax. The sequence goes on along the minus strand of JAZKDL010000164.1, from coordinate 15,704 downwards.
GGCGGCTTCGTGACGCAGCGGGTGGTGGGCACGATCGTGAACATCGCAGCGGACATGTGCCAGCAGCGCGTGTGTTCGCCTGCGGACCTCGAGACCGCGGTGCGGCTCGGCCTCGGCTACCCGCAAGGACCGCTTGCGATGGGCGATTTGTACGGCCCGACCAACATGCTCGAAGTGCTGTTCAACCTGCAGACGGTCTACGGCGACCCACGCTATCGCCCAAGCCCTTGGCTGCGCCGCCGCGGCGCACTGGGACTGAGCCTCATGCACGAAGAAGAATGAACTGAAGGGCCAAGGAGACAAGCATGAAAGCAGAGATCAAAAGCTCCACCGAGGGCAGCACGATGGTGCTGATGCTCTCCAATCCATCGCAGCGCAATGCGCTCGGCCCCGACATGTATGCCGCGGGCGTCGAGGCACTCAACGGGGCCGAGAGCAGTCAAGATATCCGCTGTGTGGTGATCGTCGGCGAAGGCCCGTGGTTCAGCGCTGGGGGCTCGCTGCAGCGGCTTCAAAACAACCGCGAGCAGCCACCTTCGGTCCAGGCCGAAAGCATCGACGGACTTCACAACTGGATCGATTCGATCCGCACCTTTCCCAAGCCGGTGATCGCCGCCGTCGAGGGCGCCGCAGCGGGCGCCGGCTTCGCGCTGGCGATGGCGTGCGACCTCGTAGTCGCCGCACGTGACGCCGTTTTTGCCGCGTCCTACAGCAGCGTTGCGCTCTCGCCCGATGGCGGGCTCAGTTGGCACCTCGCGCAGGCATTGCCGAGGCAGCTCGCCAGCGAATGGTTGATGGGCGGAGAACGCATCGCAGCTGCGCGGCTTCATGCGCTCGGATTGGTCAATGAACTGACGGACAGCGGACAGGCCCTGTCGGCTGCGCTTGCGATGGCGGCAAGGCTTGGCGCACGGGCGCCCAACGCGCTCACCAGCATCAAGGAGCTGCTCGGCGAAGCACGCGGCTCAAGTCTGAATGCCCACCTGACGCAGGAGCGCGATCACTTCGTTCGCAACCTGCACCATGCCAATGCCGGCATCGGCATCGCGGCCTTCCTGGCCAAGCAAACGCCGCGCTACGAATAGCGCCGGGTCGCTCCCGCGACAACCTCCCGAAATTCAGTCGCCGACAGGACATGCCAATGGACGACCCCATTCTTACCATCGAAGAACGAGAGGCGATCAACAGTGGTCGCTGGTTCTCTTCCCTTTCCCCCTCCCTACGTCACGACATCCTCCGATGCGCTTTCGTCAGACGCTACAAGGACGGCGACCTGCTCGCGGCCCGCGGCGACCCGCCAGAGCACTGGATCGCCTGCGCCAAGGGTGCGGTGCGCGTCAGTTCGACCGCCGTGTCTGGCAAACAGGTGACGCTGACCTATGTGGAGCCCGGCATCTGGTTCGGCGACGTGGCGATGTTCGACGGGGACCGGCGCACGCACGATGCCTATGCGCATGGCGACACGACCACATTGAACGTGGCGCGCGGCGACTTCCAGAAGATCCTCGCGTTGCACGTCGAGTTGTACGAGGCATTGATGCGGCTGCAGGCCAGGCGCATCCGCACGCTGTTCGGCTTGGTCGAGGATCTCAATACCCTGCCCTTGCGCGCGCGGCTGGCCAAACAGCTCAACCACCTGGTGCGAAGCTATGGCGTGCCCAATCTGGCGGACGCCAGCCAGACGCGTATCGGTCTTCAGCTTGCACAGGAAGAGTTGGCGCAATTGCTCGGGGCATCGCGGCAACGCGTCAATCAAGAGCTCAAGACAATGGAGCGCGAGGATGTTCTTCGCATCGAGCAGGCCGGATTGGTCGTGCTGGACCGCGCCGCGCTCATGAGGATTTCAGAAGCGGACCAATGACATGACCCAGGATTTCAGCAACTTCGTCGGCACCCGCGCGGTCTCCGGTCAACACGCATTCGATGTGGAAGCGCTGGCCGCGTGGCTGGAGAAGAACCTGGACGGGTTCCAGGGTCCGCTGACGGTCGAGATGTTCAAGGGTGGCCAGTCCAATCCGACCTACAAGCTCGTCACGCCATCGCGCAGCTATGTGATGCGCGCCAAACCCGGGCCGGTTGCGAAGTTGCTGCCGTCGGCTCATGCGGTCGAACGTGAATTCAAGGTCATGAGGGGTCTGGCGGGCACCGGGGTTCCGGTCCCGCACATGCATGGCTTGTGCGAGGACGAATCGGTCATCGGTCGCGCCTTCTACGTCATGGAATTCATGTCGGGCCGTGTGCTCTGGGATCAGTCATTGCCTGGCATGACCAATGCGGAACGTGCAGCGATCTACGATGAGATGAACCGTGTGATTGCAGCGCTCCACAGCGTCAAGTTTGCAGAGCGCGGACTGGGCGACTATGGCAAGCCAGGCAACTATTTCGAGCGGCAGATCGGTCGCTGGAGCAAGCAGTACATCGCATCGGTCACGCAGCCGATTCCCGAGATGGACAGCCTCATGGCTTGGCTGCCGGCAAACATGCCAGCCAGCGCGCGCGACGAGAAGCTGACCTCCATCGTCCACGGTGACTACCGGCTCGACAACGTCATGTTCCACCCCACCGAGCCGCGTGTGATCGCTGTGCTGGACTGGGAGTTGTCCACGCTCGGCCATCCGCTAGCGGACTTCAGCTACCACTGCATGTCGTGGCACATCGCACCAGGCCAGTTCCGCGGCCTGGGCGGGCTCGACGTGCAAAGCCTCGGCATTCCGAGCGAGAGCGACTACATCCGCCTGTATTGCGAACGCACCGGCCTCACGACGCCAGAGGCGCTGGCGCCGGACTGGAATTTCTACATGGCCTACAACCTCTTCCGTATCGCAGCGATCCTGCAGGGCATTGCCAAGCGTGTCGAAGCGGGTACCGCGTCCAGTGAGCAGGCCGTCATCTCGGGCCGTGGCGCGCGACCGATGGCCGAACTGGCCTGGCAGTTCGCCCAGCGCGCATAGGTCATCCGCTGCGGCTGCGGACCATTCACTTCAGGAGACATCGTGGACTTCGAATACTCGGACAAGACCAAGGACCTGCAAGGGCGTGTCAGCGCCTTCATGGACGACCACATCTATCCGGCGGAGTCCGAATATGCCGCTGAGCTTGCCGCCAATACGGCTGCCGGCAAACGCTGGACTGCGCTGAACACCGTGGAGAAGCTCAAGGCCAAGGCCAAGGCGCAGGGACTGTGGAACCTGTTCCTTCCGGTCGACAGCGCCGAGGCATCGGGCTACGAAGGTGGCGGCCTGACCAATCAGGAATACGCACCACTGGCCGAGATCATGGGACGGGTGCCGTGGGCCAGTGAAGCCTTCAACTGCTCGGCACCCGATACCGGCAACATGGAGACGATCGCACGCTACGGCTCGGAAGCGATCAAGGCGCGTTGGCTCAAACCACTGCTCGAAGGCGAGATCCGCTCGGCCTTCGCAATGACCGAGCCGGATGTGGCGTCGAGCGATGCAACCAACGTCGCCACGCGCATCGAGCGCCAGGGCGACGAATACGTGATCAATGGGCGGAAGTGGTGGATTTCAGGCGCCGCCGATCCGCGCTGCGCGGTCTTCATCACGATGGGCAAAACCGACCCCGATGCGCCGAAGCATTCGCAGCAGAGCATGGTGATCGTGCCTGCCGGCACGCCCGGCATCAACGTTCTGCGCCCACTGAACGTGATGGGCTATGACGATGCGCCGCACGGCCATGTCGAGATGACGTTCGACAACGTCCGCGTCCCGGTCGACAACATTCTTCTCGGCCAAGGGCGTGGGTTCGAGATCGCGCAGGGTCGCCTTGGCCCGGGCCGCATTCACCATTGCATGCGCCTGATCGGGCTGGCAGAGCGAGCACTCGAACTGATGTGCCGACGTGCCTCTTCGCGCGTCGCCTTCGGCAAGACCGTGGCGTCACAAACCGTCACGCAGGAACGTATCGCCGAGGCGCGCTGCAAGATCGACATGGCGCGCCTGCTGACGCTCAAGGCGGCATGGCTGATGGACGTGGCGGGCAACAAGGTCGCCAAGAACGAGATCGCGATGATCAAGGTCGTCGCGCCCAGCATGGCCTGCCAGGTGATCGACTGGGCGATGCAGGTGCACGGCGGCGGTGGCATGTCCGACGACTTTCCCCTGGCCTACGCCTATGCCGGCGCCCGCACGCTGCGCTTCGCCGACGGTCCGGACGAGGTTCACCGCAATGCAATCGCCAAGTGGGAGCTGGGCAAATACGCGGTCGACAAGCGTGACATCGATCCGCCCGTGACACGCTTCTGACCTGAACGCAATGGCCGCGTCGCCTTCATGAGCCGATGGCGCCTCACGGTGCCGTCGGCTTTTTCATTCAGAGTTTCTTCTGCAGGAACATGGCGCTGCCGTAGGCCGGATCGAGCTGGTAGCTGGTGAAACCGTCGCGCGCATAGGCGCGCAGTGCGGGCTGGTTCCCCTGAAGCACTTCGAGCGTCAACTTGCAGGCGTCCCGACGGATGGCCTCTGCCTCGACGCAGGCGAGCATCCGTTGCGTGATTCGCCGCCCTCGATGACTGGCGAGCACCATCACGTCGTGCACATTGACAAGCGGACGGCACGCAAATGTCGAGAAGCCCTCGATGCAGTTGACGAGCCCGACCGGTTGCCCACCGTCGAATGCGAGCACGCTGAAAGCCTGCGGCCGCGCGGCCAGAGCCGCCGGCAGGCCCGCACGGACTTCGGCGCTCAGGGCAACCCCACCTCCGGCTGAATCTTGCGCATAGGCGTCTAACAGATCGACCAATGCCGCTGCATGCAATGCATCGCGGTAGTCGGCCATCAGGATCCGAATTGCAGCGGCTCCATCTGCCGTGGTGGTCATCGCGTCACTCATGGTCACGCGCCTTCTATCGTCGATGCGATACGGCGCGCACAAGCTTCGGCTTGCGCTGCGTCGCGCGCCTCGACCATCACACGAAGCAGCGGTTCAGTGCCGCTTGCACGGATCAGCACACGGCCCGTGTCTCCCAGCTCGGCCTCGGCCCGTTCGGTTTCCGCCGCCAGCTCGGCACTGGCCGACCAGTCCTGCCCTTCCGCCAGCCTCACATTGATGAGCGTCTGTGGGAACAGCGTAACGCCCTCGAGCAACTGCGCCACGCTGCGACCGCTGCGCACGCACGCTTGCAGCACCTGCAGGGCACTGACGATGCCATCGCCGGTCGTGTGCCGATCGAGCGCCAGCAGGTGGCCCGATCCTTCGCCTCCGAGCAGCCAACCGCGCTTGTTGAGCTCTTCGAGCACATAGCGGTCACCGACCTTCGCGCGAACGAATTCGATTCCCTTCGCACGCAACGCGACTTCGATGGCCTTGTTGGTCATCAGCGTGCCGACGACGCCCTGCGGCTTCTCGCCGCGCTCGATGCGCTCCATCACCATGAGGTAGAGCAATTCGTCGCCATTGAACAGGCGGCCACTCTGGTCGACCAACTGCAGTCGATCGGCGTCGCCATCGAGCGCAATGCCGTAGTCGGCACCCTGCTTCGTCACGGCTTCGATCAGCGCCTGAGGATGGGTGGCGCCCACGTTCTTGTTGATGTTCAGGCCATCGGGCGAGCAGCCGATGCTCGACACGTCTGCACCGAGCTCGTGGAAGACCTGCGGCGCAACCTGATAGGCGGCGCCATGCGCAGCGTCGACCACCAGCTTCAGGCCATGCAGGCCGAGATCGTAGGCAAAGGTGCTCTTGCAGAATTCGGTGTAACGCCCGGCCGCATCGTTCAACCGGCGCGCCTTGCCCAACCGGGCCGAGTCGACCCAGACCGGTGGCTCTTCGAGCGCCGCTTCGACGGCCTCCTCCCATTCATCGCTCAGCTTGGTTCCCTGTGCACTGAAGAACTTGATGCCGTTGTCGGCGTAGGCGTTGTGGCTCGCGCTGATGACCACGCCAAGGCTGGCTCGCTGGGCACGTGTGAGATACGCCACGCCGGGCGTTGGCAGCGGTCCCAGCAACACGACATCGACGCCCGCCGAGTTGAAGCCCGACTCCAGCGCGGACTCGAGCATGTAGCCAGAGATGCGCGTGTCCTTGCCGATCAACACGCGCGGCCGGTTTTCCGTCTTCTTGAGCACGCGGCCGACCGCATGGGCCAGCCGCAGGACGAAGTCCGGCGTGATGGGCGGCTGGCCAACGGTGCCGCGAATGCCGTCGGTTCCGAAATACTGTCTTGTCATGAGTGATTGGCTCCCTGTTGTTGTTCCGCCCGCATGGCGCGCCATATGGACAATGCGGCCACTGTCTCGCGCACATCGTGCACACGCACGACCGACGCGCCACGATCCACGGCCAGCAGCGCAGCCGCAACGCTTGGCACCATGCGCTCGGAGGCGACCTCGATGCCCGTCACTGCACCAAGCGAGGATTTTCGCGACCACCCTGCCAGCAAAGGAAAACCGGAAACAGCGAGTTCATTCTGGCGCGCCAACAGCGAGAAATTTTGCGCAACCGTCTTGCCAAAGCCGATGCCGGGATCCAGCGTGATTCGATCGGCCCTGATGCCGCGCGACTGAAGCACTTCCGTTCGCGCTTCGAGAAACGCTCGCACTGCAGGAAGCACATCCCCGTCCATCGGTGCCACTTGCATGGTCTGCGGATCTTTGTGCATGTGCATCAGGCAGATGCCGCAAGAGGCATGCGCCGAGACGACGTCCAGCGCACCGGGTTGGCCCAGCGCCCAGATGTCGTTGACGATGTCTGCACCCAGATCGAGTACTGCGCGCATGACTTCAGGCTTGTAGGTATCGACGGACAGAGGCACGCCAAGTTTGGCTGCTTCACGAACCAATGGCAGCACGCGGGCAAGCTCGTCGCTTGCAGAAACGGCCGGACTGCCGGGGCGTGTCGACTCGCCACCGATGTCGAGGATGTGTGCACCGTCGACAAGCAACTGCTCGCAGTGCCGCAGTGCGGAAGCCGTCGACGCATGGACGCCCCCGTCGGAGAAAGAATCCGGGGTGACGTTGACGATACCCATGATCCTGGGTTGAGACAGATCGATTCGGAAACGGGTCGTCTGCCAGAACGCAGACGTCGTCATGTGCAAGCTCCATGAAAAAACGGGGCCAGAGGCCCCGTTGATCGGCAATGCGCCATGCTCAAGCTGCGGTAGGTGCCGGATCGGGGTTGACCGCCGGGGTACCACCGGTGCCGCCGCTGCCCGAGGGCGGGACGCGGGGTGTCCAGTCCTTCGGAGGGCGCGGCGCACGGCCAGCCATGATGTCGTCGAGCTGTTCGCTGTCGATGGTTTCCCATTCAAGCAACGCCTTGGCCATCGCGTGCATCTTGTCGCTGTTCTCTTCGATCAAGCGGCGCGCCAGTGCGTACTGCTCGTCGATGATGCGGCGCACTTCGGAATCCACCTTCTGCATGGTCGATTCGCTCATGTTCGTCGTCTTGGTAACCGAGCGGCCCAGGAACACTTCGCCTTCGTTTTCCGCGTAGACGATCGGGCCGAGCGACTCGGTCATGCCGTAACGCATCACCATGTCACGTGCGATGTGCGTTGCACGCTCGAAGTCGTTGCTGGCGCCGGTGGTCATCTGGTGCATGAACACCTCTTCGGCAATCCGGCCGCCGAACAGCATGCTGATCTGATTCAGCATGTATTCGCGGTCGTAGCTGTAGCGATCTTGCGACGGAAGACTCATCGTCACGCCGAGTGCACGTCCGCGCGGAATGATGGTGACCTTGTGCACCGGATCGCACTTGGGCAACAGCTTGCCGATCAGCGCATGGCCGGACTCGTGGTAGGCCGTATTGCGGCGCTCTTCCTCGGGCATGACCATGCTCTTGCGCTCGGGGCCCATGAAGATCTTGTCCTTGGCCTTTTCGAAGTCCTGCATTTCGACAACGCGGGCGTTGCGGCGTGCAGCCATCAAGGCAGCTTCATTGCACAGGTTGGCCAGATCCGCACCGGACATGCCAGGCGTGCCACGCGCGATGACGCTCGGGTTGACGTCCTGACCAAGCGGCACCTTGCGCATGTGCACGTTCAGGATCTGCTCGCGACCGCGAATGTCAGGCAACGTCACGTACACCTGGCGGTCGAAACGACCCGGACGCAGCAGTGCGGCGTCCAGAATGTCCGGACGGTTTGTCGCTGCGACAACGATCACGCCGAGGTTGGTCTCGAAGCCGTCCATCTCGACGAGCATCTGGTTGAGCGTCTGCTCGCGTTCGTCATTGCCACCACCAAGGCCCGCACCGCGCTGCCGACCAACTGCATCGATTTCGTCGACGAAGATGATGCAGGGTGCGTTCTTCTTGGCGTTCTCGAACATGTCACGGACGCGGGCTGCACCCACACCGACGAACATTTCGACGAAGTCCGAACCGGAGATCGAGAAGAATGGCACCTTGGCTTCGCCGGCGATCGACTTGGCCAACAGCGTCTTGCCGGTGCCTGGAGGGCCGACCAGCAGGAGACCGCGTGGAATACGGCCCCCGAGCTTCTGAAACCTGCCCGGATCTTTCAGGAAGTCGACCACTTCCTTCACCTCTTCCTTGGCCTCGTCGCAACCTGCGACGTCGGCAAAGGTCACGGTATTGCTGTTCTCGTCAAGCATGCGGGCCTTGCTCTTGCCGAAGCTGAATGCCCCGCCTTTGCCACCGCCCTGCATCTGCCGCATGAAGTAGACCCATACGCCGATCAGCAGGAGCATCGGCCCCCAGCTCACCAGCAGCGTCATGAGCAACGAACCCTCTTCGCGCGGCTTGACGTCGAACTTGACGTTGTTGGCGATCAGGTCGCCAACGAGGCCACGGTCGAGATAAGTCGCCGTCGTGCGAATCTTGCGGTCGTCATTGGTGATCGCGACGATCTCGCTGCCGCCCTGGCCTTCCTGAATGGTGGCGCTCTTGATGCGGTTACCACGAACCTCTTCGAGAAAGTCGGAATAGCCGATTGCACCGGAGCCAGCGCCGCCGCGGGTGTCGAACTGCTTGAACACAGTGAATAACACCATCGCGATGACAAGCCAGACGGCTACTTTGGAAAACCACTGATTGTTCAAACGAAACTCCAGTCAAAGCGCGTGACAGCGAAATGAAAAATTCGCCGAGGCCACGCAATTGGCGGCCATTTTAGGCTTTTCAAGCTGCGAAACCTGCTGATTTCCCGCAAGCAGCCGTAGGCCACGCACGGGTTTGGCAAGTAAATTCACAGTTACGCTAGGTATCAAGTCGTACAGGGTTACCGGAGTCCGATGCCAACCATGAAAGTCTCGGACGAGCGGTCGCGAGAGGCCTTTGGTTTCATTGGTTTGACGATTCGGAAGTTGGTCTTGAAGAGCTGGGTCAGTTCGGCATACCCGCCGCCGTGAAACAGCTTGGCGACGAGCGCGCCCTCGGGCTTCAGATGCTCGCGCGCAAAGTCGATCGCCAGCTCAACCAAATGGACGATCCGCGCGGCATCTGCAGAGGCGATGCCCGACAGATTAGGTGCCATGTCCGAGACCACCACGTCGGCCTGCCGCCCTTTCAGCAATGCAGTCAGTTGCGCCATCACGTCGTCCTCCCTGAAATCGCCCTGGATGAAGGTCACTCCTTCGATCGGCTCCATCGGCAGGATGTCAAGCGCCACGATGGTGCCTTCGAGCATGCCCGCGGCCGCGCCGCCAGGCGACATGCGCCGCCGCATGTACTGGCTCCATGCGCCTGGCGTCGAGCCCAGGTCGACCACGAGCTGGCCCGGCCGTATCAGACCAAGCGCCTCGTCGATCTCTTTGAGCTTGTAGGCAGCACGCGCGCGATAGCCCTCCTTCGTGGCGAGTTTCACCCACGGGTCATTCACGTGATCGTTCAACCACGCCTTGTTGACCTTGCTGCTTTTTGTCTTGACTTTCATTCGCCTCGATAATACGGGGATGTCAGCCATACAACTCTCCCCTGCGCAGCGCAAGGTGCATCGCGCCGAAGCCCATCACCTCGATCCGATCGTCATGGTCGGTGGCGACGGGCTCACGCCAGCCGTCAAAAAGGAGGTCGATTCCGCACTCAAGGCGCACGGCCTGATCAAGGTCCGCGTGTTCTCAGACGATCGTGCAGCACGCGAGGCCATGCTGGCCGAACTGGCCGACGAGCTCGATGCCGCGCCGATCCAGCACATAGGCAAGCTGCTGGTGCTGTGGCGTCCCAAGGTCGAAAAAGAGCGTGTCGTCGACGAAGACCGGATGCCCGGCCCGCGCGACGTCAAAGTGCTGAAGTACAGCAAACGTGGTGGTCAGCGTCCAGAGATCAAGACCCTGCGCGTCCTGGGCAACCAGCGCCTTACGCCGGGTGGCACGATCAAGCGCGCGAAAGCCAAGCGGCCGCTGTCGGCCAAGAAACGCAATCAGGCGGATTGAGCTGGTGATCGTGCAGCCCGCCCAGCGTCATATCCTCTGCATGAAATGGGGCACGAAGTACGGTCCTGACTACGTCAACCGGCTGTACGCGATGGTCCGACGGCACCTGACAGGTGATTTCAGGTTCGTTTGCCTCACGGACGACGGCGAAGGCGTCAGGGCCGAAGTAGAGTGCTTGCCGATTCCACCCCTGAACCTGCAACTGGCGCCGGGGCAGCGCGACGGCGCCTGGAAGAAACTCACCACGTTCGAAAGAGACCTCCACGGGCTGCGAGGCACAGCGTTGTTTCTTGATCTGGACGTGGTGATCGTTGGAAGCCTCGATGCTTTCTTCGAACAACCGGGCGAGTTCCTGATCATTCACGACTATGCCCGTCCCTGGCGGACCGAGCGGATCACAGGCAACTCTTCGGTTTATCGTTTCGAACTGGGCGCTCATGCCGATGTGCTTGCGCAGTTCCGTTCGAACATGAACGAGGTGCAAACCAAATTTCGCAACGAGCAGGCTTATCTATCGGATTTCCTGAATCGCCAGGGCAAGCTTCAGTACTGGCCGGATGCCTGGTGTCCCAGTTTCAAGTACCACGGAATACCGACGTGGCCGACGAACTACTGGCGGGAACCCTTTGTGCCAGAGGATGCGCGCATCATGGTGTTTCACGGCGAATGCAATCCGCCTGACGCGCTTGCGGGGCGCCGTAACCGCGCATTCCGTTTTATCCGACCCGCACGGTGGGTCGCGAAGTACTGGGCAAGTTGATCAGGCCGCGCGGCGACTCATGCGCCAGAGCAGCATGCCGGCGCAGAGCCACTGGCACAGATACATGCCGCTGCCGGCCGCGTGCCAGAATTTGAGGTTGTCGCGCGCCAGGATGTGCGGCGCCGCGACGTATTGCTGGAGGAGTGCCAGCAACATGCCGGCCAGCACGCAGAACAGGCCTGCGAGCACAGGCGTGTCAAAACCCGCATCGGCCTTCGAGCGGAAATACATCAGCAGAATCAGGCCACAACCGAGCGCGATCCATGTTTGCGCTTCGAACAATTGACCAGCGAAATTTCCAGCCACGGCCGGATTGCCGAGCCGGGCAAACAACATCGGCACCACGAGAAAACCGATCGTCGTGAGGCTTCCCCACCACAATGAAGCCAGCAACAGCGCGATTCGATCCTTCATGCGGATTCGATCAGATGTAGCTGACCGCAACGATCTCGTAGTGCTTCAGTCCACCGGGCGCCTGCACCTCGGCCGTATCGCCCTCTTCCTTGCCAATCAATGCGCGGGCGATGGGGCTGGAAATATTGATCAATCCGAGTTTCAGATCGGCTTCATCTTCGCCGACGATCTGGTACTTGACCGCTTCGCCGGTACTTTCTTCTTCGAGCTCGACCGTCGAGCCAAAAACGATCTTGCCGCCCGCGTCCAATGACGTCGGATCGATGATCTGTGCTGCAGAAAGCTTTCCTTCGATTTCCTGGATACGGCCTTCGATGAAGCCCTGACGGTCTTTTGCGACTTCGTATTCCGCGTTCTCGCTCAGATCGCCCTGCGCGCGCGCCTCGGAAATCGCGTTGATGACCCACGGACGGTCTACTGTCTTCAGACGATGCAATTCTTCGCGCAGCTTCTCTGCGCCACGCTTGGTCACGGGAATGGTTGCCATGTTTTTGTTCTCCAGAAAGCGAAAACGCCGAACGCTGCCGTTCGGCGGTGCATGGGGACGTGCTCAGACGAGCGGACGTCCAGTCAGCCGGCTCAGGATGGCGAGCGGGCTCGACTCGGGATTGTATTGCCTCGCTGCAGGCAGATGAAGTGTCTGCTCGAGCATGTACTGACCCGACATCACGGCGTGTGAGGTCTGGTCGGAAAAGCAGATCCAGACAGAACCAGCCGGAAAAGGCACCCTCTGCTGAGGGCCATTCTGCTGGTACGCCACATCGGCCTTCATCGCGTCATGCAGCTGGAGCATCAGGTGGTCGTACTCGCTGCGCAACGACTTGGTCACCCGCAAGGCGCGCAACAATTTCGCCTGCCAGCCGACATAAGGCTTCACGCGCGGTAGAAAGCGCCGTGCGACGTCTTCGAATGGCTCTCCGACCCGCCAGACACGTGGTGTGCCAGCGGGATTCACGTTGGTGAACACACGCAGGATGCGCTCGCCATAGTTCGGACGCGAGGGGAAGGCATCGACGTGCATTCGCTTGTCGTCGGCACGCCAGGATTGCACGCGCGTCTCGACTTGCGCCGGACGGTAGCTGGTCGGCGCCAGCCTCAAGGCCTGGGTGTAGTGCGGCAGCAGGCCATGGATCAGCTGCTGCGCCTGCGCGCGAAAGCGTCCGACCATGGCGGCAGCCGCCTGCTGCACGCCTGCGTCGCCCGCCACACCCTTGATGCGGCCCTGGGCGTCGAGACTGATGTTGCGCACCTTCGGCGCCAACAGGGTCGGCGTCAGCAAGACATGTTCACCCGCCGACAAATCAAAACCCAACCGCGGAAACATGAGCACTTTTCCGGCCTCGAGCGCCGTGATCCAGCCTTCATTCGGCGTGGCAGCGCTCCAGTCGTCCAGATCGATTTCGACGAGCTGCGAGTCCATCGCGATGCTCAGGCCTGCTCGAGCTGTGCGTGCATTTCCTGCACCGATATCACGCCCAATTCGTCCATGTGCTGCATCCCCTCCACCGCGGCTTCGGCGCCGAATATCGTGGTGTACGTGGTCACACGGGCCTGCAAGGCCGAGGTGCGGATCAACCGCGAATCGGTGATCGCGTTGCGGCGCTCCTCGACCGTGTTGATGACCAGCGCGATCTCGTTGTTCTTGATCATGTCCACGATGTGCGGGCGGCCTTCGGTCACCTTGTTCACCAGAGCGCAAGGAATGCCTGCAGCCGTGATGGCCGCAGTGGTGCCTTTGGTCGCGATCAATTCGAACCCAAGCTTGACCAGGCCGCGCGCCACCTCGACGGCGCGTGACTTGTCGTTGTTCTTCACCGAAATGAAGACCTTGCCCGACTTCGGCAGAACCGTGCCGGCGCCCAGTTGCGACTTGACGAAAGCCTCGCCGAAAGTCTTGCCCACGCCCATGACTTCGCCGGTTGACTTCATCTCGGGGCCGAGGATGGTATCCACGCCCGGGAATTTCACGAACGGAAAAACCGCTTCCTTGACACTGAAGTACGGCGGCGTGACTTCCTTCGTGACGCCCTGAGACTTCAGCGACTGTCCGGCCATGCAGCGCGCGGCAACTTTGGCCAGTTGGATGCCGGTCGCCTTGCTCACGTAAGGCACGGTGCGCGACGCGCGCGGATTCACTTCGAGCACGTAGATGACGTCCTTGCCATCCTTCTGCTGAATCGCGAACTGGACGTTCATCAGTCCGATCACGTTGAGTCCTTCTGCCATGGCAGCGCTCTGGCGCTTCAGTTCCGCAATGGTGTCCGCGTTCAAGCTGTAGGGCGGCAGCGAACAAGCCGAATCGCCCGAATGCACGCCTGCCTGCTCGATGTGTTCCATCACGCCGCCAATCAGCGTCTGGCCGTCGGCATCGCGGATGCAGTCGACGTCGCACTCGACCGCATCGTTCAGAAAGCGGTCGAGCAGCACCGGGGAATCGTTGCTGACCTTGACCGCTTCGCGCATGTAGCGCTCCAGATCGCGTTGCTCATGGACGATCTCCATAGCGCGTCCGCCGAGCACATAGCTCGGGCGCACGACCAGCGGATAGCCGAGCGCCGCAGCCTTTTCCAGCGCCTCGGGTTCGGTACGAGCGGTCGCATTCGGCGGCTGGCGCAGGCCGAGGGTGTGCAGCAGCTGCTGGAAGCGTTCGCGGTCTTCGGCGGCGTCGATCATGTCCGGCGAGGTGCCGATGATGGGCACGCCGTTGGCCTCCAGGTCGAGCGCGAGCTTCAACGGCGTCTGGCCACCGTATTGCACGATCACGCCAAGCGGCTTTTCCTTGTCGACGATCTCGAGCACGTCTTCGAGCGTCAGCGGCTCGAAGTACAGGCGGTCCGAGGTGTCGTAGTCGGTCGACACGGTCTCGGGATTGCAGTTGACCATGATGGTTTCGTAGCCGTCCTCGCGCATGGCGAGCGCGGCGTGCACGCAGCAATAGTCGAACTCGATACCCTGGCCGATGCGGTTCGGTCCGCCGCCGAGCACCATGATCTTCTTCTTGTCCGTCGGCGCCGCTTCGCACTCATCCTCGTAGGTCGAGTACATGTAGGCGGTGTTGGTCGCGAACTCGGCAGCGCAGGTATCGACGCGCTTGTAAACCGGGCGAACGCCCAGCGCGCGGCGCTTCTCACGCACTGCGGTGTCGGTGGTCTTGAGCTGCTTCGCGAGGCGACGGTCGGAGAATCCCTTCTTCTTCAACGCGAGCAGCGTTTCCTTGTCGATATCGTCGAGCGACTTGGTTTCCAGCTCGAGCTCGATCTTCACGATCTCCTCGATCTGCACCAGGAACCACGGATCGATCTTGGTCAGCGAGAACACTTCATCGACGCTCAGGCCCATGGCGAAGGCATCACCCACGTACCAGATACGCTCGGGTCCGGGCTCGCCGAGCTCCTTCTCGAGCACTTCGCGGTCCTGCGTCTTCTCGTTCAGGCCATCGACGCCGACCTCGAGACCGCGCAGCGCCTTCTGGAACGATTCCTGGAAGGTGCGGCCCATCGCCATCACCTCGCCCACCGACTTCATCTGCGTCGTCAAACGCGAGTCGGCCTGCGGGAATTTCTCGAAGGCGAAACGTGGAATCTTGGTGACCACGTAGTCGATCGATGGTTCGAACGACGCAGGCGTGGCGCCGCCGGTGATGTCGTTGCGCAATTCATCGAGCGTGTAGCCGACGGCCAGCTTGGCCGCGACCTTGGCGATCGGGAAGCCCGTGGCCTTCGAGGCCAGCGCCGAGGAGCGCGACACGCGCGGATTCATCTCGATGACGACCATCCGGCCGTCCTTCGGATTGATCGAAAACTGCACGTTCGAACCACCGGTGTCGACGCCAATCTCGCGCAGCACGGCCAGCGATGCGTTGCGCAGGATCTGGTATTCCTTGTCGCTGAGCGTCTGCGCCGGTGCCACGGTAATCGAGTCGCCGGTGTGCACGCCCATCGGGTCCAGGTTCTCGATCGAGCAGACGATGATGCAGTTGTCCGCCTTGTCGCGGACCACTTCCATCTCGTACTCCTTCCAGCCAAGCAATGACTCTTCGATGAGCAGCTCGTTGGTGGGCGAGGCTTCTATGCCGCGCTTGCAGATGGTCTCGAACTCTTCCGGGTTGTAGGCGATGCCGCCGCCGGTTCCGCCGAGCGTAAAGCTCGGGCGGATCACTGTCGGGAAGCCGA